>NZ_JADKMA010000177.1 GCF_017676365.1 Streptomyces oryzae | reverse complement strand
GGGTCAGCGGGCGGTGCCGGGGTCGGCCGGCTTCCAGCGGAAGAGCCGTTTCTCCAGGAAGGCCAGCAGCCCTTCGGCCAGCAGCGCCACCACGGCGAGGATCACCATCGCCGCGTACACCCCGGCGGCGTTGAACGTGCCCTGGGAGGCCGAGACCAGCAGACCGAGGCCCTTGGTGGCGCCGATGTACTCGCCCACGATCGCGCCGATCAGCGCGAAGCCGAAGCTGACATGGAGGCTGGTGAAGATCCACGAGGTGGCCGAGGGGATCACCACATGGAGGGTGACCTGCCGGTTGCTCGCGCCGAGTATCCGGGAGTTGGCGACCAGGTTGCGGTCGACCTCCCGTGCACCCTGGAAGGCGTTGAAGAAGACCGGGAAGAAGACCAGCACGACAGCGGAGGCGACCTTCGAGGCCGGTCCGAGGCCGAACCAGATCAGGAAGATCGGCGCGAGCACGATGCGCGGCAGGGCGTTGAGCACCTTGATGTACGGGCCCACCACATCGGCGAGGAACCGGATCCGGCCGAGCGCGATGCCCAGCACCACGCCGCCGATGACGCCGAGGACCCAGCCGAGCAGCGCCTCGTAGAGCGTGTACCAGATCTGCTCCCACAGGGGGCCTTGCGGAGTGCCGTTCAGCGTCCACTGCCGGATCTGCTCCCAGATCTTCGACGGCATGGAGAAGTTGAACGGGTCGATGACGGCCGTCCTGGCCAGCAACTCCCACAGGCCGATCACCGCCACGAACAGCACCACTCGTGTGCTGTAGACGAGAAGCCGGTGATTGCGCGCTGCCCGTTCCCTGGCCTGGGAGCGTTCGGTGCCAGGGCTCTTCTTCTCCCCGGCGGCGGCCGGCGCTGCGATGGTCTCAGGCGACATCTGCGGCACCCCTCTCACGGGTGATCCGGACCTCTTCGCCGAGCGAGGACCACAGTTCCCGGTAGATCTCGACGAACCGCGGCTCCAGCCGCACCTCCTCGACCTTGCGCGGCCGGGGAAGATCGATGGCGAAGACCTCCTTGACGGTCGCCGGGCCGGCCGTCATCACCACGACCTTGTCGGCCAGCGCGATGGACTCCTCCAGGTCGTGGGTGACGAAGACGACCGAGGCGCCGGTCCCGCCCCACAGCTCCAGCAGCTGGTCCGACATCAGGGCGCGGGTCTGTACGTCCAGCGCGGAGAAGGGTTCGTCCATCAGCAGCAGCTCCGGGTCGTTGACGAAGGTCGCCGCGAGGGCGACCCGCTTGCGCTGGCCGCCGGAGAGCTGATGCGGATAGCGGTCCTCGAAGCTGCCGAGGCCCACCCGGTCGAGCCACTCGCGGGCCCGCTCCTTCGCCTCGGTCTTCGGTACGCCACGGAACCGGGGACCTGCCATCACGTTCGACAGCACGGTGCGCCAGGGGAAGACGGCGTCCTGCTGGAAGACGAAGCCGACCTTGTCGCCGATGCCGCGGACCGGCTCACCGGCCACCAGCACCTCGCCCTCCGTCGGCTCCTCCAGCCCGCTGACCAGCGTGAGAGTAGTTGATTTGCCGCATCCGGTCGGGCCGACCACGGCAACGAACTCGCCTTGCCGAACGGTCAGGTCCAGATCTCTGACGGCGGTGTGCAGCCGGCCCGAGGGGGTCCGGAACGCTTTACTCGTCGCCCGTAGCTCGATGGCCGGGGTCGTCTGGCTGTTCATGGCCCGGGAGGCTAGGAGCGCCGCGGGTACTGTCGGCAGTCTTGTGAGCACTCTTCGCGCTTCTGCTCCTAAGCACTGTTGTGCTCGTTCTGCTCACGGCCGGACAACGAAACGACGCACAAGGCTGGTCAGCCCGGCTTCTCGCTCTTACCTTTCGTTCACACGTCGCCTTCAGGCCGCGTGTGGCGTAAAAGTTTCGCTTCATAGGACGCCGGTCCACCAGCGGCGTCCCGCCCGCGAGGGCCGAGGGTCGGAAGGCAGGGAGTGCGATGCGAATCCGCTGGCCCACGCGCGTCTCCGGCCAGGTCCTGGTCGCCCAGCTGGCCCTCACCACCGGGGTGACAGCGCTGGTCACGGGGCTGTTCCTGGCTCCGTTCAGCTCCGAGATCGACGACCAGGCCATGGGCAGGGCCCTCGCCATCGCACGCACTGCCACCGCCGACCCACAGCTCGCGCACGATCTCGTCAGCACGCCCCCGAGCCCTACGGGACCGGTGCAGCGGGAGGCCGAGCGGATCCGCAAGGCCACCGGGGCGCTGTACATCGTGGTGATGGACACCCACGGGGTGCGCTGGTCGCACACCACACCCTCCCGGATCGGCGAGCACGTCTCCACAGACCCCAGCCGCGCGCTCGCCGGCGAGGAGGTCCGGCAGATCGACACCGGCACCCTGGGCCGCTCGGCCCGCGCCAAGGCGCCGCTGCGCAACGGCAAGGGGGAGATCGTCGGCGCGGTCTCCGTCGGTATCGGCTACGACAGCGTGCGCGAGAAGCTCTTCGCCGAGGTGCCGCGGCTGCTGTCGTACGCGGGCATGGCGCTGGGCGCCGGCATACTCGCCGCGCTCGTGGTCGCCCGCAGGCTGCGTCGCCGTACGCACGGAGTCGCGTTCGCCGACATCTCGGCGCTGCTCGACGAGCGCGAGGCGATGCTGCACGGCATCCGGGAGGGCGTCGTCGCCGTAGACCAGCACGGCCGGGTCCGTATGGTCAACGACGAGGCGCAGCGGCTGCTCGGCCTCGGGCCGCAGGACGCGGGGCACGACCTGGACGAGCTGCTGCCCCCTGGCCGTACGGCGGATGTGCTGGCGGGACGGGTGGCCGGAACCGATCTGCTGACCATCAGCAGCGGCCGGGTGCTGGTCGTCAACCGGATGCCGACCAGGGACGGCGGCGCCGTGGCGACGCTGCGCGACCGGACCGAGCTGGAGATGCTGGGCCGCGAGCTGGACAGTACGCACGGGCTGCTGGACGCCCTGCGCGCCAAGGACCACGAGCACGCCAACCGGATGCACACGGTCCTGGGGCTGCTGGAGCTGGGCAGGCCGGAGCGGGCGATGGAGTTCGTCGCCGAGGTCACCGACGCGCGCCGCGCCTCCGTCGAGCAGATCGCCGAGCGGGTGCACGATCCGCTGCTGGCGGCGCTGATCGTGGGCAAGACGACCATCGCGGCCGAGCGGGGCGTCTCCCTGCGCGTCTCCCCCACCACGCTGCTGCCCGACCGGGTGGTCGACCCGCGCGATCTGGTGACGGTGCTCGGCAACCTCCTCGACAACGCGCTGGAGGCCGGGACGGCGCACCGCGGCACCGACGCCTTCATCGAGATCGAGCTGCGGGCCGAGCGCACCACCGCCGTGCTCCAGGTCTCCGACACCGGCCCCGGTGTGCCGCCCGAACTGCGGGACCGCATCTTCGAGGAGGGCTGGTCCACCAAGGAACCGCCCAGCTTCCCCGCCCTGCTCCCGCCCATGCCCGCCGCGGGGGCCGAGTCCGGAGACATCGCCTCCGCAGAGGCCGCCACCACGGCCTCCGCTCGGACCACGCGGCCGGTTGCCGTCCCGCGCGGCCGTGGTCTGGGCCTGGCCATGATCCGGCGGCTCGCCGAGCGGTACGGCGGGATGGCCCGGGTCACCGCCCGCGCGGGCGGCGGGGCGGTCTTCACCGTCGTACTGCCCGAGGCGCTGAGCGGGGAGCGCGCCGCCGACCGTCAGCTGACCGCTGAAGGAGAGTCCCGATGATCGACGTCCTCGTCGTCGACGACGACTTCCACGTCGCCGAGATCAACGCCGCCTATGTGGCACGGGTGCCCGGATTCCGCGTCAGCGCCCGCGCGCACACCGCGGCCCAGGCCCTGGCCACCCTGGAGCGCACCCACGTCGACCTGCTGCTGCTCGACCACTATCTGCCCGACGAGACCGGCGTGACCCTGGTCCGCCGGATGAGGCAGCTCGGCCACTTCACGGATGTGATCATGGTGACGGCCGCCCGGGACGTCGCCACCGTCCAGGCGGCCATGCGCTGCGGCGCTCTCCAGTACCTGGTCAAACCGTTCAACTTCGCGGGGCTGCAGACGAAGCTCGAACGGTACGCGGAGCTGCGGCGCACCCTGGAAGGCGTGGGCGGGCGCGGGGAGGCGGGCCAGGAACAGGTCGACCGCATCTTCAGCGCCTTCCGCACCGCCTCACCCCAGCCGGAGCTGCCCAAGGGCCACTCGGCGCCGACGGTCGACCTCATCCGCCGCGCCCTCGGCGAAGCCGCGCACCCGCTCTCCGCCCATGAGATCGCGGCCCGCACCGGTATCAGCCGCTCCACCGCGCAGCGCTACCTCAAATACCTCGAAGGCGAGGGGCGGATCAGCCTCACCCTCAAATACGGCGACACCGGCCGGCCGGAGCACCGCTACTCGTGGGCAGTGGCGAAATAGCCGGCCCCGCGGCCCGGTGGGCGGGACCCCGCGCCGTGCGGGGTCCCGCTGTTGCGGACCGGTGGACCGGTGGCCCGGCGGAACCGGAGTCCGGCGACTTCGCGGTCAGTCGTAGGAGATGTCGGACTCGGAGTAGAGGCAAGTCTTGCCGTCGGGTCCGCTGCCGATCTCGTCCGGCTCGTCGCCGCTGTCGTTGCCCTCGTAGCGGACGCACGGCTTGATCTTCTTGCCGGAGTCGCCGTGGATGCGGACCTTCCGCAGGGTGGCGGTGTCGCCGTAGTTGGCGTTGACGCCCGCTATCGCCTTGCCGGGCGCCATGACGTCCACGTCCTCGACGGTGATGGAACGCTTGTGCTGGGTGGAGCAGTTGCCGCAGGAGCGCACCAGCTTGCCGAAGTCGGAGACCTGGAAGCCGGACACCTTCAGCGAGCCCGCGCCGTTGAACTGGAAGACCTTGTCGTCGGCCTTGCGCGCTCCGCCGCCCGTGACCGTGTAAGTGGCGGAAGAGGACTCGCCCTTGAAGGAGGCCGCGTCCTCGCCGACGTCCTCCCACCACACGTTCTCCAGGGTGCAGCTGCCCATGCAGTGCACGCCGTCGGCGGCGGGCTTGCCGAGGACGACGTTCTTCAGCACCGCGCCGTCCTCGAGCTTGAAGACCGGGGCCTGGCCCTCGCCCTGGTCACCGCCGCCGAGGTCGCCCTCGCCGTAGAAGCGCTGCATCTTGCCGTCGTACTCCCCGGAGACGGGGATGGTCTTGGAGACCGGCTTCTCGCCCTGCGGGTCAGGCCACTGCTCGGCCGCACCGGCAGAGGCCACTGAGGTGCCGAACATGGCGACCCCGCCCAGTGCCACAGCCGCGGCAGCGCCTGAGAGGGTGGCCCGGCGGCTCAGCCGGCGCTTGTGCAGTGCGGTTCTCATCGTCGGAACTCCTTCTTGTGGGGGGTTGTGGGGGCAGGGGTGCCACGGGGCGCTGATCCGTACGGGGTCAGCGGCTGGTGACGCCGAACCGGCTGGTGGTGAAGTCGAGGCCGCCGGGCGATGAGGTGATCTCGTATCCGAACTGAACGTCGCCGATGGTCTCGTCGCCCCACCAGTGCTTGTCGTCCTTCAGCCAGCGCAGGACCGGCAGGATGTTCACGGTGCCCTGCGCGGAATCGGAGGTGCGCACGAACGAGAAGACCTGGTTGGCGCCGTTGTCGCCCTTGTAGACCTGCCAGGTGTGCCCGCCGAGCGTCACCGTGCCCTGCGGCGTACCGATCGGGCCGACCGCGCCATGCTGGTTGACCCACAGCATGACCTCGTAATCGTGGTCGCTGTCCCAGATGTCGTACGACGTGTTGTAGGCGCCGGCCTCCGGAACGTCCACCTGATAGCTGCTGTCGAGTGAGGTGAGCTCACCGATGCGCTTGCCGACCACCTTCTTGGCGTTCGGGTAGGACTTGATGCCGCCCGTGGCCGGATGGTCGGCGTGCACCCACCAGTCCGACGCCGAGTTCGCCTCGATGGTCTGTGAACCGGCGCCCTCTCCCCAGATGTTGTTGTAGAGGGTGTAGCCGTCCGACGTCTCGTAGCTGCCCCAGCGGTCCGAGGAGGACCAGGCTGCGGCGTGCGCCGGTGCGGCGGCGAAGCCGAGCAGCGCGGCGAATGCCGCCGAGGGGGCCAAGAGGAGCGTCACACGCCTGCTGAGCCTGTGCCGTGCCTGCCGTGCCATGGGGGGTTCCTTTCCGCTGTTCCGGCTGCTTCCGCTGTTGCGGTCGTTTCCGTAGTTCCGTTGCTTCCGCTGTCCGTTTGCTTCCGCTGTTCCTCGGTGCTCGCTGCACACCGGACCACGGGCCGGCAACGAGCGCCTGCTGCTGTGTCGTTGCCGCCGGTGTGCGGAAGGTTGCTGCCGGGCGGAGGAATTTCTCCGGACGAGTTCTCCGGACGAGTTCTCCGGGCTTCGGGACCGGTGGCCGGCAGTGACCGAATTCGCTTGTCCGCCGTTCCTGTGGGGCATTACCGTGCCGCGGTGGATCTCTTCTCACGCTCTTGGACGGCGCTGCGCACGGCGGTTCTCGAGACCCCGGACGAGGACTTCGAGCGGCCGTCGGGCTGTGCCGGCTGGCTGGTACGGGACCTGGCGTGCCACCTGGTCATCGATGCCCAGGACGTCCTGATCACGCTGGTCACGCCCGCCGGGACGGAACCGACCGCGGACGCGGTCACCTACTGGGAACTGGTCGAGCCCCCGACCGGCGAGGACCCGCTCGACGCGCTGATCCCCCGGCTGGCCGCCGCGTACGGCGAGCCCCGGCTGCTCAAGTTCCACCTCGACGACGTCGGCTCCGCCGCGGGCCGCGCCGCCCAACTCGCCGATCCCGCAGGCCGCGTCAGCACACAGGACAAGGTGCTGACCGTCGGCGACTATCTGTCGGCTTACGTGCTCGAGTGGTCCCTGCACCACCTCGACCTGATCGCCCATCTGCCGCCTGCCATCGCCACCGCCACCGAGCCGCCCGCCGACGCCCTCGCGGCAGCCCGCACGTTGCTGGAGAAGATTGCCGGGGCGCCGTTTCCCGCCGCGTTCTCGGACAAGGACGCGCTGCTAATCGGCACAGGCCGCCGCAGGCCGACCGACGCGGAGCAGGCCGTGCTGGGCGATCTCGCCGCGAAGCTTCCGTTCATCATCGGCTGACCGCCCCCTCACGGGGTATCTGCTGCCGCGTCAGCGTTGCGGGGTGCGCAGGTGGATGCGTTCGCCCTGCTTTCCGAAGAGGCTGAGCACTTCGACGCTGCCGCGCCCCGCGGCGCCGAACCAGTGCGGAATCTGGCAGTCGAACTCGGCCGCTTCGCCTGCCCCCATGACGAAGTCCCGGTCCTCCAGCTTCACACGGAGCCGGCCGCGGAGGACGTAGAGCCATTCGTACCCGGTGTGGGTCCGCAGGTACGGCTGTTCGTCGTGTGCCGGAATGGTCATCTTGTACGCGCGTGGCTCTCCCTGCTGCCGGGACAACGGGATCAGCACCCGGCCGCCATTCTTGGTGGGCTTCTGCGCGATACGCGGATCGAGTACGACGGGCGCGGCCACGATCTCGTCGAGCCGAATGCCCAACGCGGCGGTGATCGGCAGGAGGAGCTCGAGGCTCGGTTTGCGCTGAGCCGACTCCAGCCGTGACAGCGTGCTGGTCGAGATGCCTGTGGCGCGGGCGAGGTCGGCCAGGCTGATGTCCTTCTTCTCACGGGCGCGGCGCAGCCGGGGAGCGATCTGCTCGATCACGGCATCGACGCTCGGTTGGTCGTCCATGGGACGCAGTCAAGCAACGCATCCCGGAATCAGCAACGTTGCTTGTCGGAATCGGTCGAGCCTCCGGACACTCTCGGCGGAGGTGATCCGAATGAACACAATGAACACAACGACGGATCCGACGAACCGATTGCTGCCGGAAGTACTCGGCGAAACGGCCGCCGGCGGCGCCGACGGCCTCGGCACCGGGGGTGCGCGCTGATGGCCGGCGTCACAGCTGAGACGGTCGGCGGCAGCCGTTCCGGCATGCTGCCTGTCGGGGTGTATCTGCTGGGCTTCAGCCTGTTCGCGATGGGGAGCGCGGAGTTTCTGCTGGCCGGTGTGCTGCCCGCGGTCGCCGCCGATCTGGACATCACGCTCTCCTCGGCCGGGCTGCTGATCACCGCTTTCGCGGTCGGTGTGGTGATCGGCGGGCCGCCGTTCGCGGTGCTCAGCCTGCACTGGCCCCGCCGTACCGCGCTGCTGGCGACCCAGGCCGTCTTCGCAGCCGGCATCGCGGCCGGACTGCTCGGCAACTACCCGGTCATGCTGGTCAGCAGGGTGGTCTCGGGTATCGCCTACGCCGGCTTCTTCGCCGTCGCGTCGGTGACCGCGATCGGCCTGGTGACGCCGGACCGGAACGCGCGTGCGTCCGGAGTGGTGGTCGGCGGGCTCACGGTGGCGATGGTCGCCGGCGGTCCTGCGGGGACGCTGCTCAGCCATTTCACCGAATGGCGCGGCGGCTTCTGGGCCGTCGTGGTGCTGACCGTCGCCGGGATCGCCGGCTGCCACCTCGGTCTCCCCGCCACCGGCCAGGGCACGGGCCCCGACACCGGCCCGGCCGGCACGCCCAGTGTGTCGCGGGAGCTGGCCACGATGCGGAAGCCGGAGCTCTGGGGGATCTACGCGATGACGATCCTGACCACTGCGGCGTACATGCTCACGTTCAACTATCTGGCGGCCATGCTCGCCGACATCACCGCGCTCGCCGAGGTCTGGATTCCGGCGGTCCTCGCGCTGTTCGGTGTCGGTGCCTTCCTCGGTCTGTCCATAGGCGGCCGTGTCTCCGACCGGCGCCCCCACCTCGCGCTGCTCACCGGCGCGTCGGCGATCGTGGTCCTGTCGGCCGTGATGGTCGCGGCTGTCCATCAGGTCTGGGCGGTTATGCCCACAGTGTTCCTGCTCGGCATCGCCGCGTTCCTGCTGAACCCCGCCGTCTACGGGCGCGTCTTCACCGTCGCGGCCGCTGCCCCCACCCTCGCCGGAGCCGGCACCGTGTCGGCGTTCCAGCTGGGCATCAGCGTGACCCCCGTCCTCGCTGCCGCCGCGCTCACCCAGGGGGCCGCGCTCACCTCGGTCTGCTGGATCGGCGCCGGCCTCGCCACGGCGGCGATCCCCCTCATCCTCCTCGACCGGGCACGACAGGCCCGCCCGACGAACGGCGGCTGCTCACCACACGCCGAGGAAGGCCCGCAGGCGACCGCCGAGATGCGCGATCGGCAACTGCGGCGCAGGCTGAGGACGTAGCGGGTCGTGACCCCCGGTTGCGGAGGGAGGTCGAGCGGTGCGACAGGCGTCGCGGGTGGCGAGCTGCCTGTGCGATTTCGACTCCTCGGTGGCCGCGGTACGGGCGACGAGCCGTTTTCTGCGAGGGCCGTTCCTTCGGGGGACTCGGCGTGGTGCCCGGGTCCGCGCGGCTGGCGGACGGCCTCGCCCGCCTGCCCTCCGGCGCTCGGCGGCGTGCCTTCGTCCTCGCGGGACAGCTGCAGAGCACCCGGCCCGGCCTGGTGTCCCGGCTCGGGGCCGAAGACCTGGCCCGGTGGACGGTCTCGCAGTACGGTCCGGGCCCGTATCCCGCCGTTTTCGTCGGTTCGGTAAGCGGTGCGGCGGTGCATCTGGCCGCGGCCATGGGAGCGCCCGTTGTGCCGCAGACGTTTCTCGTCCCCGTACGGGCGCGGCTGGACCCGGATCAGCCGCACGCCGCGCTGGCGGCCGGGCGCTCGCTGGGGCGGCGCATGGTCCACGGAAACCCCGAGCTGTCCTTGTGCCATATGCACGACCCCAGTCAGGACCGCGCGATGCTGGTCCGCTTCATGTACTTCCGGTTCAAGCGGCTGCAGCTCGGCGAGGTACTGACGCGCTTCCTCGAAGAGCGGCTCGCCCCCGGCGGGAGGGTCTTCATCGTGGACTGCGCGCTGCGGTGGCCGATGACGGTGCTCGGCGACCGGCAGCGCTTCCAGTTCGGTGCGCTGGGCGGCATGCCCGCGCACGAGTACGCGACCGGCAGCGGGGAGATCGCCCGGCACCTGGCCGAACAGGGGTCGCCCGTACGCCGCTGGGAGGCACCGCCGACGGACGCGACGTACCCGGAGGCCGAATGGGGGTACGACGACGCCCTCACCGCCAACCTCGTGGCACTGGCCGCACGCCGGGGGCACCCGGTCCGGCGTATCACCATCGGCCAGCCGGAACACCTCAGCCCGCTCGTCGCCGAGCTGCACCGCTGGTGGCTGCGCCGCCTCGGCAGGCCCGCCGACCGTCTTCTGGTCGAGTCGTACAACCAGTGGGAGCCGTACTGGACGCTGCGGCTCGGAGCCGTGCCCCTCTGGCTGCAGTTCACCGCCCGCTCCTCGTACGGCCTGCTGGAGCGCTATCTGGAGACCTCGGCAGCCCCCTACCGGCGCGTCGATGTCAATCTCTTCTCCAACGGACTGCGCTCGGTCGGGCAGGTGCCGGCCGGGCACTGGGACGAGCTCGCGGGCCGGTACGGCAGCGAGGCGGGCGGCACCCTGGGCGTGGACCGGCAGGCGTTCCCCGAGGACATCGGCAGCACCCTGCGCTGGGGTCCGGCACTCGCCGCCCAGCCGGAACGGTATCCCCTGCCGCCGCTGCTGACGGTCGATGAGCTGGACACCTTCCTGGACCAGCAGCTGCGGCAGGGCACGGAGGCCGCGCGGCTCGCCCCCTTCGAGCGCGTGGACGAGGGCAGCCCGTGACGCGCCGGGGTGACGATGCCGCCGGCCGACCCGGCCCCGCGGACCCTCCCGACCCGGCAGTCCGCTCAGGCTCCTCGGACTCTCCGCTCCCTCCGGCCTTTCCGGCCCGGACGGTCGTCACCCATCACGACGGAGTCCTGGGGCGGATGCGCAGCCGGTCGGTCGGGTCCCCGCGCCCGGGAGTCCCGGAAGTCGTGCTGGTGCAGGGGCTGGCCGTGGCCGACTATCTGCTGCCGGGCCTGGCCGCGTTCGGCCGCTGGAACCGGGCCCACCTCGTCGAGCTGCCAGGGTTCGGCGGCAGCGGCGAACCCCCGCACGAGCTGGACGTTCCGGAGTTCGGCCGCTGCGTCGCCGACTGGCTCACCACCCGCGACCTGGGCCGGGTCGTACTGGCCGGGCACTCCAGCGGCACGCAGGTCGCCGCCCGGGCGGCTGCCGGCCACCCCGGCGTGGCCGCGGTGGTGCTGGCCAGTCCGACGGTCGACCCCGCGGCACGCGGCTGGCTGCGGCTGCTGGCCCGCTGGCGGCTGGACGCCCGCCGCGAACCGCCCGGACTGGGCCCCTCCCACCGCCCCGAGTGGAAGCGCGCCGGCGCCAGGCGGCTGGTGCACACCGTCAGCGTCCATCTGAAGGACCCGCTGGAGGACGCCGTACACCGGCTGACGGTCCCGGTTCTGGTGCTGCACGGCAGGCAGGACGTGGTCGACACCAGGCGCTGGGCCCGCGAGCTCGCCGCCCTGCCGCCGGACGGCCGCTTCGCCGAGGTGCCGGGGGCCCACACCTTTCCCTGGCTCGACCCCGAAGCCTGGTCGGACCCCGTACGGCGCCTCGCGGAAGAAGTGGCCTCGCGCTC
Source organism: Streptomyces oryzae (assembly GCF_017676365.1). Taxonomy (GTDB): domain Bacteria; phylum Actinomycetota; class Actinomycetes; order Streptomycetales; family Streptomycetaceae; genus Streptomyces; species Streptomyces oryzae. The sequence continues at coordinate 5,060 of NZ_JADKMA010000177.1, read as the reverse complement.
ATGACCGGAGCCGCCGCGGGTCCGGGCGGGCCGGTGTGTCCGGGTACGCACGGTCGGCGCCAGACACACCGGCCACCGAACCCGGGGCCCGGCACCGGCCGTTCGACCGGGCGCGACGCACGGGCCCGCCGAGCCAGTCACCCCATTGGGCTACGGCCGTCCGTGCTCCGCCCGCCTGGGCACGCTCCGCCCGCCACACCCGTCGCCGATAACGCGCAAAGACGAAAAAACGGTGCAAATATGGACGGCGACAGTTACGAGGGTGCGGCGAGTGCCGAGGAACCAGGAGGCGCGAGGGTGGATCATCCGTCCCAGGCCGCCGAATTCGGGCAGATCCGCGCAGTCGCGGACGCCATCTGCTACGAGGGCTATCTGCTCTACCCGTACCGCCGCTCCTCCCCCAAGAACCGGGTGCGTTGGCAGTTCGGCGTGCTCGCGCCCCGGGGCTGGGTCGAGGCGGACGGTCCCGTCCCGGCGAGCGTCGCGGGCTCGGCCGAGTCCTGGCAGCAGCAGACCGCATGCCTGTTCGAGGCCGCGCCCGGCGCCGTGCTCCGCGTCCTGGTGCGCTTCCTCCAGCTGCAGAGCAAGCACATCGAGCGCCGCACCCACCGGGACGGCCCGTGGGAGTTCGTGGAGTCGCTGGAGACCGACGGCGAACTCCAGCTGTCCTTCGACGAGGCGGTTCCGCACGAGACCCTGATCGAGCTGCCCCTGGCCGAGCTCCTGGAGGGTGAGCGCACCTACCCCGTCGGAGCGCCGGGCGGCGAGGAGACGACCGTGCTCGCCGACGGCGGCGAGCAGGGCACATCCGTACGGGTGGTGCGGCGACGCCGGCCGGTCCAGGCACGCACCTCGCTGCGCGTCGACCCGCTGGAGGGGCCCGGCGGAGTCGACCGGCTGATCGTCCGTACGGAGAACACCGACGCCACCCTGCCCCCGGGCACACCGCGCGAAGAGGCGCTGGGTCACGCGCTGCTCGCCACCCACACCCTGCTGGGCGGTGCGGGCCTGGAGTTCGTCTCCCTGATCGATCCGCCGCCCCGGGTACGGACGTACGCACGCGCCTGCCGGAATCTGCACACCTTCCCCGTACTGGCCGGGGAGGAGGGCACCCGGCGGATGATGTTCTCCTCGCCGATCCTGCTGGACGACCATCCGCGGGTCGCCCCCGAGAGCCCGGGTGACCTGCACGACGCCGCCGAGATCGACGAGCTCCTCTCGCTGCGCACCCTGCTGCTCACCGACGAGGAGAAGCGGGAGGCGCGGGCCACCGACCCACGCGCCGCCGCCATTCTCGACCGGGTCGAGAACATGCCGCAGGAGGTCTTCGCGCGGCTGCACGGCGCGATCCGCTCCCTGGAACCGGCCCGCCACGAACTCTCGGACACCGAGGACGGCTCGGACCCCTCGGACCGCGCGGAAGACCTCCCGTGGTGGCGGGAGGGCGGGGACGCGGGGCTGAGCCCGGCGACAGACAGCGTGCTGGTCGACGGCGTCGCGGTGCGGCGCGGCCACCGGGTGCGGATGTGCCCGCGGGCGCGAGGCGCCGATGCGCAGGACATGTTCCTCGCCGGACGGACGGCCCGGGTCGAGGGCGTCTTCCACGACGTGGACGGCAGCGTGCACCTCGCCCTTTCGGTGGAGGACGACCCCGCCGCCGAACTCAACGCCTGGTACGGCCGGTTCTGGTACTTCCGCCCCGACGAGGTTCAGCCGGTGGACGGTGCCGGTGCGGATACCGATTCCGCTTGCCCCGACGAAGAGAGGCCCGATGGATGCCATCGAACTGTTGACGCATGACCATCGGATGGTCGAGCAACTCTTCCGCGACTACCGCGGTGCCGCCTCAGCGCGTCAGCGGCGTGCCGTCGTGGAGACGGTGATCCGTGAGCTGTCCAAGCACGCGGCGGTCGAAGAGCTGCTGGTCTACCCGCTGGCCCGGAAGGTCATGGCGGACGGACAGCAGGAGATCGACGAACAACTCGCCGAGCACATGGGCGTGAAGAAGACGCTCCTCGCCCTGGATCAACTGCCGACCGCGGACCGGCACAGCGACACCTACCCGGACGGTCACCGCGGCGGCGAGGGCGACGAGCAGGTCTTCGAGCGGACCGACCGGCTGATGGACGAGCTGCAGCGGGAGGTCGAGGAGCACGTGGCCGAGGAAGAGGGGCTGATGTTCCCCAAGCTGCGCGCGGCCCTCGACCAGCAGACCCTCGACGAACTGGCCGACGAGCTGAAGAAGGCGAAGATCGCCGCACCGAGCCGGCCGCACCCGCACGCCCCCGACCAGCCGCCGGCCCTCGCCATGGCGGCTCCGGTCGCGGGCGTCTACGACCGGCTGCGCGACCGCCTGCAAGGGAGGCCGAGGACATGACGATCGAGAGCGGCACCACCCGGACGAGCGAACATCCGTCGCAGGCCGAGGAGAGACAAGGGTTCGAGGAGATCGACATCCTCTGGATCTCGGAGGGAATGAGCTGCGACGGCGACACCGTGTCGATGACGGCCTCAAGTCAGCCCGCCATCGAAGACCTCGTCCTCGGCCTCATCCCCGGCCTGCCGAAGGTCAACCTCCACAACAAGGTGCTCTCCCCCACCTCCGGCGGCGAGGAGTTCCTGGCCCCGTTCCGCAAGGCGGCCGCCGGGGAGGCGGGAAACCCGTTCATCCTCGTCGTGGAGGGGTCGATCCCCAACCAGAACATCATCGAGGGCGACGGCTACTGGACGTCCTTCGGCAACGACGAGGAGATGGGCGAGCCGCTCACCCTCAACTGGTGGCTCGACAACCTCGCCCACCGGGCCTGGGCGGTGGTCGCGGCCGGCACCTGCGCGACGTACGGCGGCATCCACGCCATGGCGGGGAACCCCACCGGCTGCATGGGGCTCGCGGACTATCTCGGGTGGGACTTCAGGTCGCAGGGCGCGCTGCCGATCGTCAACGTGCCGGGCTGCCCCATCCAGCCGGAGAACTTCATGGAGACCCTGACCTGGGTCCTCTACCACGCCGCCGGCGCCGCGCCACCGCCACCGCTGGACCGGATGCTGCGGCCGCAGTGGCTGTTCGGGAAGACGGTGCACGAGGGCTGCGACCGGGCCGCCTACTACGAGCAGGGCGACTTCGCCAAGGACTACAACTCGCCCAAGTGCCAGGTGAAGGTGGGCTGCTGGGGCCCGGTGGTCAACTGCAACGTGCCCAAGCGCGGCTGGATGTCGGGAGTGGGCGGCTGCCCGAACGTGGGCGGCATCTGCATCGGCTGCACGATGCCCGGCTTCCCCGACGCGTTCATGCCGTTCATGGACGAGCCCACCGGCGGCAGCCTCTCCTCCATCCTGATCCGGCCCTACGGCGCCTTCATCCGGCGGTTGCGCGGCATCACCAACATCGCCGTCAACCAGGAACCCAAGTGGCACCACAACCGGCCCGAACTGACCAGCGGCTACGCCCCGCGCTGGCGCCCCTGACCAGGGCGTATCCCCCGAGCAATGGACGACATCCAGACCAGGTGAGGACTGAGGACTGTTATGACGGCAACCGCGGAGCGGGCCACGGCGGAGCGCAAGACGCCGCAGGTGGTCGACATGTCCTGGGACCCGATCACACGCATCATCGGCAACCTCGGCATCTACACGAAGATCGACTTCGCCAACCGGGAAGTGACCGAGTGCCGCAGCACCTCGTCGCTCTTCCGGGGCTACTCGGTCTTCATGCGGGGGAAGGACCCGCGGGACGCCGGCTTCATCACCAGCCGCATCTGCGGCATCTGCGGCGACAACCACACCACCTGCTCCAACTACGCGCAGCAGATGGCCTACGGTGTCAAACCGCCACCGCTGGCCGAGCACATCACCAACCTCGGCGAGGCCGCCGAGTACATGTTCGACCACACCATCTTCCAGGACAACATGGTCTTCGTCGACTTCTGCGAGGCCATGGTCAAGGCCACCAACCCCGGCGTACTCGCCAAGGCGGAGAAGACCCCGGCACCGCACGCGGACATCCACGGCTACCGCACCATCGCCGACATCATGCGCGCCTTCAACCCGTTCGAGGGAGCGGTCTACAAGGAGTCGCTGCACATCAGCCGGGTGACACGGGAGATGTTCTGCAAGATGGAGGGCCGCCACGTCCACCCCTCCACGATGTATCCGGGCGGCGTGGGCACCATGCCGTCACCCACCACCTTCACCGACTATCTCAGCCGGCTGATGAAGATCCTCGACTTCGTCAAGAAGTCCGTCGCGTTGAACGACGACGTCTTCGACTTCTTCTACGAGGCACTGCCCGGTTACGAGGAGGTCGGCCGCCGCCGGATCATGCTCGGCTGCTGGGGCGCCTGGCAGCACTACGAGACGGTCGACTACCGCTACGAGAACATGAACACCTGGGGCAAGGCGATGTATGTCACCCCGGGCATCATCGTCGACGGCGAACTGGTCACCAACAACCTGGTCGACATCAACCTCGGCATGCGCATCCTGCTGGGCAGCTCCTACTACGAGGACTGGGTGAACGAGGATCCTTTCGTCACCCACGACCCGCTCGGCAACCCGGTCGACATGCGGCACCCCTGGAACCAGACGACCGTCCCCGCGCCGCAGAAGCGCGACTTCGAGGACAAGTACAGCTGGGTGATGAGCCCGCGGTGGTTCCACAAGGGCACCGGCGACCACCTCGCCCTGGACACCGGCGGCGGTCCGCTGGCCCGGCTGTGGTCGACGGCGCTCAACGGGATCGTGGAGACCGACTACGTCAAGGCCACCGGGCACAGCGTGCAGATCACCCTGCCCAAGAGCAGCCGGCTGCCGGAGATGACGCTGGAGTGGAAGATCCCCAAGTGGTCCAACACCCTGGAGCGGGACCGGGCCAGGCCCTACTTCATCGCCTATGCCGCCGCCATGGCCTTCGACTTCGTGGAGCGGGCCCTGAGCCTGGTACGGGCGGGCGACACCAAGATCTTCAACGACTACGAGCTGCCCGACGAGGGCATCGGCTGCGGCTTCCACGAAGCGGTACGCGGCGTTCTCTCGCACCATCTGGTGATCAAGGACAAGAAGAT
>NZ_JADKMA010000176.1 GCF_017676365.1 Streptomyces oryzae | reverse complement strand
GCGCCAGGGGCTCCGGGCGGCGGGGGCACGGAGGGGCCGGTGCCGCGGGACGCGGGCCGCGCGGGGTTGTCGTCGCGCGGGGCACGGCTGGTGGCGGCATCCGAGAGGTCGTCAGCGCCGGGCGTGCCGGGGGCGCCCGGCATCTGGAGGCCGCCCTGGGAGGGGTCGGCCAGCATGGTGGCGGCGTGGTGCACCCCACCGCCTCCGGTGCCGTCACCCCCTTGTCCGGTGACGCCGGGCGCACCACCCTGGGACGGCTGCCCAGGAGCCTGCTGAGGCTGCGCGGGCTGCTGAGGCTGCTGGTGCGGCGGCTGGGGCTGCGGCTGTCCGAAGTCGGCGTCCGGCCCCGGGTCGATCGCGGGGGCCACCGTTGTCTTGGGCAGCGCGCTGCCCTCGGGAAGCAGCGCGGTACGCGCCTCCGAGCCGGGCGGCGGCGGGGTGTCGTCCTCGTCGCTGCCCATGAGCGGCGGCGCGAACACCGTCGCCGGCGGGGCCTGTGCCTCACCGCTGCCGGCACCCCCGGTGTCGGCACCGTCCCAGGGGCTGGCTCCGGTGGAGTTCCCGCCCAGCGAGTCGCCGAGCGCGGCGGCGGGCGCCGCGGGCACCCCCGCGCCCTCGGAGCCGAACCCCGCGCCCTCGGACGCGCCCGGCGCGGCCGTGGACTCCGCACGCCGGTCCGGGATGCCCATCTTGTCGGCCGCCTGCTGCAGCCACTCGGGCGGCGTCAGCAGGAACGAGGTCGCTTCCAGGTCGAGCCGTTTGTCCGAGGGCGGCGGGGGCGTTGCGGCCGGTTCCTCGCCGTACTCCTCCTCGTAGCGGCGGATGACCTCGCCGACCGGCAGCGCGGGCCACAGCGTCGTCTCCCCGCTGTCGCGGGCGATGACCAGCCGGAGGTTGCCGCCGTCGGCGGCGGGTCCGCCCTCCCGGTCCTCGGCCCAGGCCACGAAGCCCAGGTCGAACTCGCGTACCCGCACCTCGCGGTGCTGGTACGCGGGGACGTCGCCGTTGACCCAGCGCTCGGCGCGCTCCTGGGCCTGCGCCAAGGTCACCATCGCGCTCTCACCTCTCCAACGGGACGGCGCGGGCGAAGCCGCCGTCCACCATCAGGTTCGCCACGGTCTCCAGCTCCGGCGGGTTCCCGGCCAGCCGCAGCAGGAACTCGTCGAAGTCCGCGCCGCACGGCCGCAGCAGCCGCTCCACCCGCTCCTGGACCTGCAAGCCGTCCGCGTCCCTGGCGTCGTCGAACGCGCAGAACCACACCGAGCCGAGCGCGTCGCCCTTCACCTTCACCGCGACCAGTCCGCCCTGCACGAAGCCCACCCCGAGGTAGTCCTTGGTGAGGTGGTCGCGCAGGCACTTGTTGATGTAGACGAGGTCGTTGACGGCCGCGTCGTCGCGCACCGTGAAGAACGGCTGGTCCACCAGCAGGCCCAACTCCGCGTCGAGCGCGACACCCTGCGGGGCGCAGCCGCCGGCGATCTTCAGAAACGTCCGGTAGGCGCCGGGCAGCCGATAGCCCAGCCGCTCCTCGATGTCCACGACCTGCCGCTCGCTCACCGCCGACTCGGGGCCGTGCGGAACGGCGAAGTGCGCGGGCCGGGTCTCCTGGAGGGGGCGCGTGCCGGTCTTCTCGTGGTCGACGGCCGCTGTCGCCAGCCCGCCGTGGTGCCGCAGCAGCGCCTTGATCTCGACGGGTACGAGCTCCATCCGCCGGCTGTGCGGTACGTGGTGCCACGTCCAGCCGTGCGGGGTGGCCACGGGCGGCAGGTCCGCCCACAGCTCGTGCCCCTCGGCGTGCAGCGCGGCGTTGGCCGACACATAGTCCGTCAGGCGCAGTTCGTCGCCGCCGAACCCCTCAGGGGGCTCCGCGATCTCCGCCGCCGCGCGCGCGTAAGCGGAGAAGTCCGGGAACCCGCTGTGGTCGACCCGCACCCCCTGGGGGTAGCGGGCCGCCCTGACGGGATCCGGGAAATTCACGACCTGCCCGGCGTACGCCCGGTTCGGTGGCGAGGCGGCATTCCCCCGGCCCTGGGGTCCGGGAGGTGCCCCCACCCCAAGCCGACCTGTCGTCATGGCGTTGGCTCCCTGCTGCTTCTGGCTGGTACCGAACAGCCTATGCGGTACGACAGCAGGCAGACACCGGCCCTGGTGATCGGCCCGTGATCAGCGCGTTGTCAGCGCGTGGTGTGCGCGTGGTCGGCGCGTGGTGCGCACGCGGTCAGCTTTTTCCGGCCTCCTCCAGCTTCGCCAACTGCTTGTCCATGAGCTGCTTGGGCTGCTCGGGCCCCTTGCCGGTCAGCGAGGTCGACATGAAGGTCATGGTGTTGGCGCCGGAACGGACAACCGTCACCTGGATCCCATAAGGCTTGTTCTTGGCATTGGTCATACCGAACCGCACCGAATCGTCCCCCATCCCCGGTGACGGCTGCGGCCCGACGACCACCTTCTCCTGCTTCCCGCTGCCGTCCGGCTCGTCGAGGATCTCCGGGCACTTGTTCGTCGCCGTCTCGAGATTCCCCACGAACGTCTCGGCCTCGCCGGGCCGGTAGGCGGAGAGCAGCACCTGGTGGATCGTGCTCTGGGTGCTGAGCTGGTCCTTGCCGCCCTTGAGGAGGCTTGCGGCCGCCCAGGCGGTGCGCTTCTGCTTGGAGTCCTTGCTGAAGAGGTCGATCAGCGGGCGGCACTCCGGGCCGGCCGGCGGGGGATCGTCGTCCAGCGCGTCCCTGCTCTCATGCGCCCGATAGCCCGGCGCATCCTTGGAGTTGAGGAGCGCGGCGCGCAACTGCGCCTCGGTGAGCGGCTTCGCGGAGCCCTTGTCCGGCTTGTCGTTCTCGTCGGTCTCGTCGCCTTTGCCGCCGTCCGAGCCCTTGTCCTCGCCGCCTTTTCCGCCGTCCGCTTCGGCGCCCTTGCCGCCGTCCTCGTCGCCGCCGTTCTTACCACTGCTGCTGCCGCCGTCGCTCTTACCACTGCTCTTGGCGTCCCCGTCGTCGCCCCCGCCGCCACCGCAGGCGGTGAGCGGCAGCAGCAGTGCGGGCAGTACGGCGAATGCCGCGAGCGTACGGCGCGTCGAGCGGGAGCGCGTACGCATCGTCGTGCGGGTCATGGCCATCCCTCTCAGTTGGGACTGGCCATCATCCGTCGCCCCCGGGGGGCCCACAGGGCGCTCTTCACCGCACCATCACCACCGCCACAATTCCACGACATCACCGGCGGAATGATCGACTCATGCGCCACACTGCATACTTGGGCGAGCCCCGGCACAGAGGGGACACTCTGGGAGGAATCTCCATTGCACACGGCACCACAGGCGCAGACACCGCGGCAGCAGGAAATGCCGCAGTCGCAACACGGCTCGTACGCCAACTCGTACAGCAGTGGCGACCCGCGCGTCGGCTGGATAGCCGCCGTCGACTCCCTCAGCGCCACCGCACCGGTCCTGCGCCAGCGCCGCGACGGCATTCTGCCAGCCGTCGCCGCCGCGCTGTCCATCCGGGGCGAGACCCTGACCTGCACCGGCAGCAAGAGCGAACACCCGCCCACCCACCACCCGCTGGTGCAGGACTTCCTGGACACCCTCACCACAGAGCGCCGCTCCCGGCAGACGGGCCGCTGCCCCGAGGCCGTACTGCTGTCGCGCTATCTGACCGCCACCGAGGCCGCCCGAGCCGACAAGCGCAACGGACGCAGGGCGACCAAGAGCGCCAGGAACGGCAGAGGCGGCAGAGACGCGGCAGCCAAGGCGGCCCGCTCCGCGAAGGCGGCCAAGCCACTCACGCTGAGCGAGGCCAAGCGCGCCCTCAAACACGCCAAGCTCACCGCGCGCCGTATCCGCGAGGACGGCGATCCGCTGCACGGCAGTTACGCGCCACCGTGCCGCTCCTGCGGGGCACTGCTGGCCCACTTCGGGGTGCGGGCCGTCGACCCGGCACAGGAGCGCGCGCAGTGACCACCCGTTTCGCCGTCGCCGTCGACGACTCACTGCGCAGCGCCGGGTGGGCGCCCGGCCGGTGGGACATCCGGCAGGCCGAGCAGTGGGCCGACACCCTGCGCGGCCACATCTCTGCCGGCGGCCACCGGCACGCCGTCTTCCCCGCGGCCGTGGAGGTGTGGGCCGAGTTCGGCACCCTGCACATCACCCCCACCGGCCCCGGCCGCCACATCGCACCCTCGCCCGTGTCCATCGACCCGCTCTCCGGGCTGTACGCGGCACGCACGTTCGCCGACCTGGGCCGCGCGCTCGGCACCCAGGTCTGCCCGATCGGCACCGAGGGAGAGGACGAGGCGCTGCTGGCCATCGACGCCGAGCGCCGCGTCTACAGCATCGACGCCACGGGCGACTGGTATCTGGGCGCCGACTTCGACTCCGCGCTCTCCGCACTGCTGATGGGCCTGGTCCCGGCCCGGCTGAGCGCCGGTCCGCCGCCGCCCGCACCCCGCGAGGGCAGCGCCGGGCCCGGAGGGCTCACGGACGCGCGTACGGGATGATCGCGGGGCTCACGAACGCGCGTAGGGGATGATCGCCGAGACGCGGAAGCCGCCCGCGTCCGTCGGCCCGGAGACGAACCCGCCGCCGAGCGCCGTCACCCGCTCCCGCATCCCCACCAGGCCGTTGCCGCCGCTGGGCAGCCCCGCGTCGGCAGCGCCGTCGACTGCCGGATCGTTCTCGACCTGGAGCGCCACCTCGGCCGCGCGGTGTGCGACCCGCACCCGGGTGGCCGCGCCCGCCGCGTGCTTGTGCACATTGGTCAGCGCCTCCTGCACCACCCGGTACGCGGTCTGCTGCACCGGCTGCGGACAGGCGCCGTCGGGGCTCCCCTCCACGCTGAGCTCCACCGCCATCCCCGCGGCACGCGACTGCCCCACCAGCACATCGAGTTGCGCGAGGGAGGGCGCCGCATCGTGGTCTGACTGCAGCGCGCCGTCCTGCGACCCCGTGTGCGCTCCCTCTTTCCGGGCGTCGGCGGCCCCCGCACTCACCCGCCCGGCTGCCGCCGAAGCCAACTCGGCCAGCCGCGAGGACGCCTCGGCCACACCGTCACCGGTCTGACGGGTGACGGCCGCAGACGCCCCCGGAGCACCGGAGGCCGGGGAACCGGAAGCGGACGCAGAGAGGGCTCCTGCATCGGAGCCGGTCGAGGCAGCACCCGCCGCACCGGAGCCGGACGACACCGAGCCGGGCGCAGCGGAACCAGAAGCAGAGCCAGAAGCAGAGCCAGAAGCAGAGCCGGCCGCAGCCGAACCGGCGACAGCGGAACCGACGCCGGCCGAACCGGCGGCGACACCGGAACGCTCCGCACTCCCGGTCCCCGTCCCCGTCTCCACCTCCGCGTTCCCGGCCCTCTTCTCCCCCTTCTCCCCCTTCTCCCCCTTCTCCGGTTCGCCGGACCGCAGTACGCCCAGCATGGTGCGCAGCTCGTTGAGGGCCTGGCGGCCCATGTCGCCCACCAGCGCGGCGTTCCTCGCCGCCTTCTCCGGGTCCTTGAGCGCCACGGCCTGGAGCGCCGCCGCGTGCACCACCATCAGGCTCACCCGGTGGGCGACCACGTCGTGCATGTCGCGGGCGATGCGGGTGCGCTCCTCATTACGCGCCCACTCCGCGCGCTCCTCCGCCCGCTCGGCCAACAGCGACAGCTCGCGCTCCAGGCCGTCGGCGCGCTCCCGCAGCGACTCCACGAGCCGCCGCCGCGCCCCCACGTACAGGCCGGCAAGCACCGGCGGGGCCGTGACACCGATCGACATCAGGATCGAGACGAGGGGGACGAACCAGGAGGAGGGGTTGAAGTCGGGGTCCCGCCCGATGCTCTGCTCCAGCCGGAACGTCGTCATCACCAGCATGCCGATGGCGGCCATGGAGGCCAGCAGTCCGGTGATCCGGCGCGGCACCTCGGTCGCGGCGAGCGTGTAGAGACCGACGACACTGAGGAAGGTGCCCATTTCGGCCGGTATGACGGCGATGGCCACCAGGACGACGGCTATCGGCCAGCGGCGGCGCAGCACCAGCATCGCCCCGGCGACGGCGCCCAGCAGCACCGCGAGCACCCCGGGGATTCCGGTCTCCCGGGCGAAAGCCTGCCCCTGAATGGCACACTCCGCGGCGGAGGCCGCGCCCAGGGCGATATCGAGCACCGCACCACGTGGTCTCTCCCACCACCACGGCCCGCCCCGCGTACGGTTTTCCCCCGTCTCGGTCATACCGACCACCCTACGACCGCAGGCCACCGCCTTGTCCCGCCGATCCCCGGAACATCCCATTCCGCGTAGCTGTCTGCGACGAGGCGATCAAGCAATCGAACAGAACCCTTTTCACTCGAACTGAGCAATGGAACACGTTTTCCCGGTGCGCGTCAGGGGTGGCCGCCGAGACTCACCTCATGCCACGCACACACGACGCCCACCAGTACGAACAACTCCGCGAGCAGGCCGTCGCCCTGCGACGCGAAGGGCTCAGCCGCCGCCAGATCCGCGACCGCCTCAAGGTCAGCAACAACGACCTCCTCAACCGCCTGGTCCAAGGCGAACCCCCACCCGCCTGGACCCGCCGCCCCAACGCCAAGGACGACCTGCGGGCGCGGGCGCGCGAGCTACGACGGCAGGGCTGGACGTACGACCGGATCGAACTGGAGCTGGGCGTCTCCCGCAGCTCCGTGTCCCTGTGGGTACGGGACCTGCCGAGGCCGCCGCGGCGCACCCGGGAGGAGGCCGCAGCCATCGCCAAGCGCGGCTGGGAGCGCACGCTCGCCTTACGCGAAGAGGAGCGGCAGCGAACCAAGGCAGCCGCCACTGCGGAGATCGGCACCGTGAGCGACCGGGAGCTGTTCTTGATCGGAGTGGGGCTGTACTGGGCGGAGGGCGCGAAGGCCAAGCCGTGGCGGCGCGACGAGATCGTCGTCTTCGTCAACAGCGACCCCGACATGATCAAGCTCTTCCTCGCCTGGCTGGACCTGCTGAAGGTGGAGAAGGAACGTCGGCGGTACTGCGTGATGATCCATGAGTCGGCCGACTTGGAAGGCGCCCAACACTTCTGGCAGGAGCTGACCGGCGCCGCGCCGCAGAACTTCTATAAGCCGCTGCTCAAGAAGCACAACCCGAAGACGGTCCGCAAGAACACCGGGGAGAGCTACCGCGGCTGCCTGACGGTACGTGTGCGACAAGGCGCTGAGCTATACCGTCGCATCGAGGGCTGGTGGTACGGCATAGTGTTGGGTGTCAGTTCGGCCACCCAAGAGGAATGCCCGAAATGACCCGCTTGCTATCCCCCGTGGTGTAATGGGCAACACGATTCGCTTTGGACGAATTATTCCAGGTTCGAGTCCTGGCGGGGGAGCCCACAGCACACAAGACCCAGGTTCGAGCCCTCACCGCCGACCGAGCCCCGCCCTCCCTTCGCCCGGCGAACCCCCCGGTATCCTGCGGGACAGCACCCACCCCCGAAGCCGAAGGGCACACCCGTGAGCGTCACTCGCCCGGCAGCCGTCGTCGTTCTCGCAGCGGGTGAGGGCACCCGCATGAAGTCGGCGACCCCCAAGGTCCTGCACGAGATCTGCGGCCGTTCACTGGTCGGCCATGTGGTGAGCGCCGCACAGGCGCTGGATCCCGAGCAGCTGGTCGTGGTCGTCGGACACGCGCGGGAGAAGGTCGCCGCGCACCTGGGGCAGCTGGACGCCGGCATCAGGACCGCCGTGCAGCACGAGCAGAACGGCACCGGGCACGCGGTACGGATGGCCCTGGAAGAGCTGGGCGGCGAAGGCCCCGCCGGAACGGTGCTGGTGACCTGCGGCGACACCCCGCTGCTGACCGGGCGGACGCTGCAGCAGCTGGCGGACACCCACACCGCGGACGGCAACGCCGTGACCGTACTGACGGCCGAGGTCCCGGACGCGACGGGTTACGGCCGCATCGTGCGGGAGAGCGGCGGCGGCGCGGTCACCGCGATCGTGGAGCACAAGGACGCGACCGAGGAGCAGCGCGCCATCCGCGAGATCAACTCGGGGGTGTTCGCCTTCGACGGCCGGCTGCTGGCGCAGGCGCTGGGCAAGGTCCGTACGGACAACAGCCAGGGCGAGGAATACCTCACGGACGTCCTCGGCATCCTGCGGGAAGCCGGTCACCGGGTGGGGGCCGCGGTGGCGGGCGACCACCGGGAGATCGCGGGCATCAACAACCGGGTGCAGCTGGCCGAGGCCCGCCGGATGCTGAACGGCCGGCTGGTGGAGGACGCCATGCTGGCGGGCGTCACGGTCGTCGACCCGGCCACCACCTGGCTGGATGTGAGCGTGACGTACGAGCCGGACGCCACCGTCCACCCGGGCACCCAGCTGCTCGGCAGCACGCATCTGGGCGCGGACAGCGAGGTGGGCCCGAACACCCGGCTGACGGACACCCGGGTGGGCACGGGCGCGGTGGTCAGCAACACCGTGGCGCAGGGCGCGGAGATCGGCGAGGGCGCCTCGGTCGGCCCGTACACCTATCTGCGTCCGGGCACCCGGCTGGGCCGCAAGGTGAAGGCCGGCAGCTATGTGGAGATGAAGAACGCCGAGATCGGCGAGGGCACCAAGGTGCCGCACCTGTCCTACGTGGGTGACGCGGTGATCGGCGAGCACAGCAACATCGGCGCCGCGAGCGTCTTCGTGAACTACGACGGTGAGAACAAGCACACCACGACCGTCGGCTCGCACTGCCGGATGGGCGCGGACAACATGTATGTGGCTCCTGTCACGGTCGGGGACGGTGCCTACAGCGCCGCCGGGTCCGTGATCACCAAGGATGTGCCGCCCGGCTCGCTGGCCGTGGCGCGGGGTCAGCAGCGCAATATCGAGGGCTGGGTGGCCCGGAAGCGCCCTGGCAGCGCCTCGGCGCAGGCCGCCCAGGCGGCTCAGGAGGAGCAGGCGGCGGGCGCCCGGGAGACGGCCGGCGCGTCCTCGGATGCGCCCTCGAACGCGTCCGAAACCACCCGTTCCGCGAAGGAGGCGGCGGGGCAGGTTCCTGCCGAGGAGGGTTAAGGCCGGGTATCCGGTTGTCTGAAGCGGGGCGTACGGTTATGAGAAGCCCAATTGGCCATCCGGCCGAAAACCGACGCCGCCCCAGCACATCCGACGGCCGACGACGCCGCCCCCCGCTGAGCCGCCGTGCGGCACACCACACAGGGAGACAACAGCAGTGACCGGGATCAAGACGACCGGCGAGAAGAAACTCATGCTCTTCTCCGGCCGCGCCCACCCCGAACTCGCCGAAGAGGTCGCCAAGCAGCTCGGTATCGGCGTGGTCCCGACCAAGGCTTTCGACTTCGCGAACGGTGAGATCTACGTCCGCTTCCAGGAGTCAGCGCGCGGCGCCGACTGCTTTTTGATGCAGAGCCACACGGCTCCCATCAACAAGTGGATCATGGAGCAGCTCATCATGATCGACGCGCTGAAGCGGGCGTCGGCGCGGAGCATCACCGTGATCGTCCCGTTCTACGGCTACGCCCGGCAGGACAAGAAGCACCGCGGGCGCGAGCCGATCTCGGCGCGGCTGATGGCGGATATGTTCCAGTGCGCGGGCGCTGACCGCATCCTCACCGTCGACCTGCACACCGACCAGATCCAGGGCTTCTTCGACGGCCCGGTCGACCACCTGTTCGCCCTGCCGCTGCTGGCGGACTACGTGGCGGCCAAGACCGACCGCGACAAGCTCACCGTCGTCTCGCCGGACGCGGGCCGGGTCCGGGTGGCCGACCGCTGGGCCGACCGGCTCGGCGCCCCGCTGGCCATCGTCCACAAGCGCCGGGACCCGGATGTGGCGAACCAGGTGACCGTGCACGAGGTCGTCGGCGATGTCGAGGGCCGGGTCTGCGTTCTGGTCGACGACATGATCGACACCGGCGGCACCATCTGTGCCGCGGCGGAGGCGCTGTTCGCGAACGGCGCCGAGGACGTCATCGTCACGGCGACCCACGGCGTGCTCTCCGGTCCGGCCGCCGACCGGCTGAAGAACTCCAAGGTCAGCGAGTTCGTCTTCACCAACACGCTGCCCACCCCGGGCGAGCTGGAGCTCGACAAGATCACGGTGCTGTCGATGGCGCCGACGATCGCCCGCGCGGTGCGCGAGGTGTTCGAGGACGGCTCGGTCACCAGCCTCTTCGACGAGCAGGCATAAGACGAGCAGGCACAGCCGGCCCGGCCGCGGGCCCGGCCTGCTGATCGATTTCCGACCGGCCTCCCTCGCCGCGTAGACTCTGCGAGTCGCTCGGCGAGGGAGGCCGGTCGTTGTAGGTCGTACGTTGTACGTCGTACGTCCGGACCGGATGCTCCGTTATCGACGCGCGCTCTTCGTAGCAGGTCCGTCGGGACCGAGTGGCACCGCAGACATCCGTACCACCGTCGCTTACGAGGAGCGCAGCATGGCTGACGTCAACATCAGCGCGACCATCCGCAACGAGTTCGGCAAGGGCTCGGCCCGTCGGCTCCGCCGCGAGGAGAAGGTTCCCGCCGTCATCTACGGCCACGGCGCCGAGCCGGTCCACGTCGCGCTGCCCAGCTACGACATGATGATGGCGCTCAAGACCCCGAACGTCCTGATCCACCTGGACGTCGAGGGCAAGAAGGAGCTCGTCATCCCCAAGGCCGTCCAGCGTGAGGCCATCCGCGGCTTCCTGGTCCACATCGACCTGCTGACGGTCAAGCGCGGCGAGAAGGTCCAGGTCGAGGTCCCGATCCACCTCGAGGGCGAGCTGGCCCCGGGCCAGAACCTGATCGAGCACGTCTACAACTCGCTGCCGGTCGAGGCCGAGGCCACCCACATCCCCGAGTCGGTGACCGTCTCCGTCGACGGCCTGGACGTCGGCGACCAGATCCTCGCCAAGGACATCGCCCTGCCGGGCGGCACCTCGCTCGCCATCGAGGGCGACGAGACCGTCATCCAGATCCTCGCCGCGCAGGCGGAGGAGCCGGCCGCCGAGGCCGAGGAGGGCGCGGAGGGTGAGGCCGCGGCTGCCGAGGCCGCGGAGTAACACCCTCGGCACCTTCGCCGTACCCCGCGCTTTGCGAGCGCCGGGCGGGCCGCGCCGACCACGGCGCCCCCGCCCGGGGCTCGCGGGCCGGCGCTCGCGGGCCGGGGCGGCGGGCGCACCATCTCACACGACCGAGCGACCGGAGGACCACCATGTCGGCCACCACCCCGTGGCTCATCGCCGGACTCGGCAACCCGGGCCCCGACTACGCCGGCAACCGCCACAACGTGGGCTTCATGGTCGCTGACCTGCTCGCCGGCCGGATGGACGCCAAGTTCAAGTCCCACAAGGGGGCCCGCGCCCACGTGGTCGAGGGCCGCATCGGCATCCCCGGTACCACCAGCACCCGCGTGGTGCTCGCCAAGCCGATGTCGTACATGAACGTCTCCGGTGGCCCCGTCAAGGCGCTGCTGGACTTCTACGGCATCAGGACCGACCGCCTGCTCGTGGTCCACGACGAGCTCGACATCGACTACGGCACCCTCCGCCTCAAGCTCGGCGGCGGCGACAATGGCCACAACGGCCTCAAGTCCATCACCAAGGTCCTGGGCCGCGACTACTACCGCGTCCGCTTCGGCGTCGGCCGGCCTCCCGGCCGGATGCAGGTCGCCGACTACGTCCTGAAGGACTTCTCCGCGGCGGAGCGCAAGGAGCTCGCCTACTTCGTCGACCGTACGGCCGACGCGTGCGAGGCGCTGATCACCGAGGGCCTGGAACGCGCGCAGAGCACCTACAACAGCTGACGCGCGGGGGTCAGTCCCGGTTGATGGACTGGATCTCTTTCACCGTGACGGCAACTTCCTGGGTGGACTCCCCCTGCGGCATCCCATGGCGCGGAGTACCGTCCGGACTGTCCCCCTCCGCCCAGGAGACCCGCCACGTCAGATACGCCTTGAGCGTGCGGGACGTTCCCTTCGCTGTGGCGCGGCGGTAAGTGATGTTGCAGCCGGCGTCCTCGGTGTTCACCGCGTAGCCCCCGCCCTCGCTCTTTGCGAGGTCGTACGTGCAGGTGGCGGGGTCCGCGTCCTTCGTACCCGCTTCGAGCCGCAGCCGGTGGGGCTCCGCGACCGTGGTCGCGGCCAGATCGAGCCCCGCCAGATGGATTTCCGCGGTCACCCACACGCGGCTCAGTTTCTTGGCGAAATCGGGCGTGGGTGGCCAGATTCACCACCTGCTGGCCGGCCTTCGGGGAGAGGGTCAGTGGCGGCGCGGGCAGGGTCGTCTTCTTGTAGGCGAGCCCGGCGAGAATTTCCGGGTCGAGTACGGGTGCGCCGGTGGGCGCCGGATGGCCCGGCCCGATGAAGACGAACCCGTCCTGGTCGAGGCACTTCCGGGGAGTGCCGCCGGTGGTATCGGTGTCATACCGCATGACATACCACTCGCCCTTGTCCCCGATATGCATATCCGGATACTTCGCCCGCACCCCGCCTTCCCCGTTCCTCGCTTCACCATGCCGGACATCCACGGTCGTGGCGTACTCGGAGAACTCCTCGGGCGAGTACCGAGGCTCATACCAACACGCGGGCGGCTCCCAATCGGCGCCTTGCGCAGGGGCCATGGCGGCTCCACCGGATTCCGGTACGTGGTGGAGGGAGTACTGGACGCGGGAGGTGATGTTGTTGGGTTTGTTGTTCTGTGGGGGTGGCTCGGGTTCCGTGGTGCCGTCCCATCCACCGCCATTTCCAGCCAACGCAGGGGGCGCCGCCGATAAGAGGATCGCCACGGCAGTCAGCGCCCACGCCGCTGTTCTCCTGTTCACCGCGCGCATTTCTCGTCTCCTCCATTCCCTGCCATGGAGATGACCACCCACGTATCACCACGCTTTTCCATGATGGCCTTCCCGCTGGTGAAGTCACTGATGCTCGGCTTGGTGCGAACCACCTTGCCGGTCTTCACCATCTTGGCGAAGGCATCACGTTGACTTTCGCAGAAGGTGACAGCAGCAGCACTTTTTCCTACGGTGACCTTGCGGTTGTAGTAGCGGTATGTGCCTGTACCTACTTTTCCCTCCGCGCGGTACTTCTTCACCCGCGACTGCACTTGCTGCCCCGCGGCGTCCTGGTAGTAACGGTGGACTACCGGCACATCCGGCTTGCCAGTGGCGTACGCCAACGCCATGGCTTCGACCGCGTACGCGTGGTCTCTCAGAACCTCGTCCTTCTTCGGATCGCCAGTCATGTCGCCGTCGTCGAATACGGTGCGGACTCCTTTGGGAAGGTCGAATTTCGGCGCGTCCGTGCCATCGGACGCGCTCGCGCCTGAACTCGGCGACGCCGACGCCGCCTTCTTGCCCTCCTTCGCGCCCTCGATGCCATCGCTCTTGGCGGAGCCATCGCCTCCCCCGCAACCGCTCAGCAACGCAAGCCCTGACACCGCCACCGTCACCATCGCCGCCCGCATGAATGAGCTCACCTGCCGCCTTCCCCTCTCGTTATCCGGACCGGCCCCTTGGGGAGTTCCTCGGCGCCTTTGCATTTGTAGACTTTCTGCGCGAGGGTACGGGCTGCGTAGCCCGTGAGATCCTCGAGTTTCGGGAGGCTTCCCTTTACGTTCCCACGGACCACACTCGCTCCTACATTCAAGGCAAGCGTGGCTTTGGGCTCATCTCGGGAGGGACATGGGATATCAAGGCTGATTGCGCCACCAGTTTTGTCATACGCGCCGTATGCGGAGCCCAACTCCGCGACGTACTTGTGATCCTCCTGCACTTCACGGCGGCTGTCCGGATATCCGGGGTGGTCGACACGGAAGCCTACAGTCAGGTGATCCGTGTACACTTCACAGACCGGCGCCAGTGATCGTTTCGGGTTTCCCGGAAAATCACGGAAGAGCTCGGATTTGATTTCCCCCTCAGCGCCAGAGAAAAGAGGGGCTACCCTTTCCCCTGAAAAGATTCCCCCGCACACACGGTCGGGAACAGCCAGACCTTCCTTCTTCTCCGGCTGAAGCAACCAAGCGGTCGCGGCAACGACGATCGCAGCCAGTGTTCCGCACCGCACGAATGCCCGCTTACCCACTGACTGCCCTATTTTTTCGGGAAGTCGTCGGCTACAGCATTGGCAACATCGGTGGCTGCCCAGTCCAAAGCATCGCCTTTCACTCCCGCATGGGCGCCTGCGACTCTCGCGATCTTCTCCATCGTCTCCGCTTCCCTCTTCCTTTCGCTGGCAAGGAAATCCCGGCGCTGTTCCTCCACTTGGTGCGCGATCTCCTCAGGGTCCTTCCGGTAGTGATCGAAGACGGCCTCCTGGACCGCCCCTGCCACCTGTCCCGCCGCTTCGCTTCCGTAGGTCAGGCGGCCGAGCCCCATGTCCACAACTTGGCCGACCAGCTCTTGTTTCTTGTCGAGCGATTCGTTGTAGCGCTCGGCGGCTCCCACCTTGTCCTCAGCAGCTTCGATACCGTCCGCTCGTCCTGCAGCTGCCTCAGCAGCGACCTGCGCTCCCGGCTCCGCGCCCTTTACCGCCGCGTCCATCACGCTGGCGTCGCCCGCTGGATTCTGCATCGAGTTGCGAAGAGCCTCTGCCGACACCGCATGGGAGGCATGGGTGATAGCTGCATAACCATCCGGGTCCTGGGACGCAGTTCGCAGAAAGCGGCCAAGCGCCTCGTTTTCCACTGTCCCCAATTCCGCATCTGCACCTTGCATGGCGATCAATCCTTCGGGGACACGGACGGTGCCCCGCTGCACATCGCGCATGTAGTCGGCAGCCATGTTTCCCATGTGGGACTGGAGCGGTTCCAGGTCTCCGCCGTGCTCCACAAGCGGGGCGTTGTGTCTGCCGCCCAGCCGTTCAACGACCCGGTGGAACAACTCCGCCTGGTCCTCGGTGTGCTTCAGCGGCGGCCCCTCATCCCCCGGAGGGCGCCCCGTCGTTGCTGCTTCAAGGGCGCCGCCCAGAGCGTCCTTGCCGATCTTTGCGGAGTCGTCGTCGCCGTCGGGGGGCCACTCGCGCGGCTTGATCGGGTCGCTGCCTTCCTGGTCACCGAAGAAATAGTCGAAGTTGGCCATTTCCTTGGGACCCTGTTCGTCGTCTCCGGTGTACGCGTTGAAGAACTCCGTGGCGGCGTCCGGGTTGTGGCTCAGGCCCTTCAGCAGGCCGGTCATGGGGTCGTAGCCGGTGCCGCCGTGGGGGTCGAGGTTGAGGGTGGTGGTGCGGCGGGCGTTGTGGGGGTTGGGCCAGCCGGCGGGGCCGAGATCGTTCCGGCGCTCGGTTTCGACCATGTCCTTGCCGACCGAGTTGAGGAAGTCCTTGTCGTACTTGCCGTGCCGGAGCATGTTGCCCAGCACCTGGTAGCCGAGGACTTTCTGCTGGGACATGGCGTTCTTGCCCCACTCGTTGCTCTGGGGATCGTGTAAGAGGACAGGCTGCTTTCCGGCCTTCTTCAGTTCGGCCGTCCAGGCGCTGCCGAGATGGTCGCTGTTTCCGTCCTTGCCGCCGCCCGGGTGGGTGGCCAGGGCGAGGCCGGCGTCCAAGGAGTTCTGGATGGTGCGGGAGAGTTCGCGGCGGGTGTCCCCGCCACCCGTGGAGGCGTCGACTCCCAATTGGCCGTGCAGGCGCAGGGCCTGCTCCGGGCCCAGTTCGCGGTAGAAGCGGGTCGCGAACTCGGCGTCCTTGGCGTTGTATTTCGTCAGGTCGCGCAGGCGTTGCAGGTCCGGGGTGCTCAGTTCCCTGCCGTGGGCTGCCAGCTGCAGTTCCTTCTTGGCGAGGCGGGTCGCCTCCCGCGCCTGTGCGTCGTCCAGGGATTTGTACGTGGCGTGCCCGGCGTCGTGCTTGTCGGCGCCGTGGCTCTTGGCGATGTACCGCGCTGAGGTGGTGTCGATCTCGCGGGCTTTGCCGATGAGATAGTTGAGCCGGGATTCGATGGCGTCCCGGGCCTCCCGCTCCTGGGAGGTGCGCTTTTCGCCGCTGCCGCCCACGTAGTAACCGCTCGCCGTGGTCGCGGCGTCCGTGCCCCGGCGGAATTCGCAGGTCACCGTTCCGTCGCCGTTGTCCTGGATGTGGACCCGGAGTTTGTGGGCCTTCTCCTTCTCCGCCTCCACGTCTTTCTGGATGTCCGCCAGCTCCTGGTGGGCGTCGTCCATCAGGTTCCAGATGCTTTCGGCTTCCCGCCGCAGGTCCTCGACCTCTTCGGCGATCTTCCGGACGAAAGGGCGTACCGCGTCCGCGTTCACCCCTTCCCAGTGGGCGTTCCGCGCCTTGCGGTTCATGTCGTTCTCGGCTTCCGAGGCCCGCGTCTTCAGTTCGCTCTGGACGCGGTTCCAGTCGGCCACCGCCGACCCGAAGCTGGATAAGTCCACCGACACCAGGTCGCTGTAGGTGATCCGCGACTCCTTCATCCCCCGCCATTCCCCCTCAGTGCAGCAGTTTGGTGATCTGCGACGGCGGCAGTTCCCTGCCGTCCTTACCCAGAATCTGCGCACCGATCTTCCGGTCCTCCTCGCCGTGGTAATCCTTGGAGAAGTCCAGGTGGTTGGAGATGTGGGCGCAGCCTTGCAGCACGGTGTTCACCTGCGACGTCCAGAACTTCGCGGTACGGGCCAGCTCCGCGCCCAGGAGGAAGGAGTGGCTCTTGAGATGGGTGGCGGCGCGTTCGGTGGCGCCTTCGCCCCTGCCGCCCC
>NZ_JADKMA010000175.1 GCF_017676365.1 Streptomyces oryzae | reverse complement strand
GGGGGCGGAGTGCCGGGCGTGAGGGCGTCGGACTCATCCCCTAACGTGGCTTTTGTCGTCCACGCATCCACGTGACTGGGGAGAGGGAAGCGATGGAATCCACTGTCGTCCGGTGTGCCGAAGGGCATGTGTTCAGCACCTCGACGTTCCCGATGCAGCAGCTCGGATCCTCCCGGATCGGGCCCGGGCGGCTGTTGCGCTGTCCCCGGTGCGGGCGGCTGCGGCAGGCGGTGCCTGTGGGGCGGCAGCGGAAGGGCTGAGGGGCGGACAGATTTGGGAGGGGGCGCCGTTGCGCGCCCCCTCACCGTTGCGGGGCCGGTCCGATTGGGCCGGCCCCGCTTCGTGCGCGTAGTCTCGCCCCGTGCTTCTCTCAGACAAGGACATCCGGGCCGAGATCGATGCCGGCCGGGTGCGGATCGACCCCTACGATCCGGCCATGGTGCAGCCCTCCAGTATCGACGTCCGGCTGGACCGTTTCTTCCGGGTGTTCGAGAACCACCGTTACCCGCACATCGACCCCGCCGTGGAGCAGCCCGATCTGACGCGGCTGATCGAGGCCGAGGGCGACGAGCCGTTCATCCTGCACCCCGGGGAGTTCGTGCTGGCGTCCACGTACGAGGTGATCACGCTGCCGGATGACGTGGCCTCGCGCCTGGAGGGGAAGAGCTCGCTGGGGCGGCTGGGGCTGCTGACGCATTCCACCGCGGGGTTCATCGACCCGGGCTTCTCCGGCCATGTGACGCTGGAGCTCTCGAACGTGGCGACGCTGCCCATGAAGCTGTGGCCCGGGATGAAGATCGGCCAGCTGTGCATGTTCCGGCTGACCTCTCCCGCCGAGTATCCGTACGGGTCGGCGCAGTACGGCTCCCGCTACCAGGACCAGCGCGGGCCCACCCCCTCCCGCTCGTATCTGAACTTCCATCGCACCCACGTCTGAGCCCGAGAGATTGAGAGAGCCCGCTGTGAGCGACGAGCGCGAGCGCGAGCCCGAGCCCGAGAGTGAGCGCGAGAACCTGACGTACGGCGTCTTCGGCCAGGCCATCCGGGAGCTGGCGCAGCAGGTGGCCGACGACGGGTACGAGCCGGACATCATCCTCTCGATCGCCCGTGGCGGGCTCTTCGTGGCGGGCGGGCTCGGTTACGCGCTCGACGTGAAGAACCTTCATGTGATGAATGTGGAGTTTTATACCGGTGTGGGGGAAACGCTTGCCATGCCGGTGATGTTGCCTCCCGTCCCGAACGTCGTCGACCTCAGCCGTAAGAAGGTGCTCATCGCCGACGACGTGGCCGACACCGGCAAGACGCTCAAGCTGGTGCAGGACTTCTGCGCCGAGCATGTGGCCGAGGCGCGCAGTGCAGTGGTCTACGAGAAGTCGCACTCGCTGGTGAAGTGTGACTACGTCTGGAAGCGGACGGACCAGTGGATCAATTTTCCGTGGTCCGTCGAGGGGCCCGTCGTCCGCCGTGCGGGTCAGGTTCTCGACGCCTGAGGGTGGACCTGCAGGCCCCCACAGGCATCTGTAACCGGGCTGCGAGCGGGTCCAGGGCGGTCAAGTCCCCGGTGTGCGAAGGGTTCGGGGTGCGGGACGCTGTGCCGTGACCCCCGCACGGGTGGTTCCCTTCTCCGGTACCTGCGGGTAGGTACCGCTGGTAACAACAGTTGCCGGCCGTAGGGAGATCACCTGATGGCGCGTGAGGCGCGTATGAGACCCGCGACAGCGCTCGCGGCAGCTCTGCTCATGGTGTTCGGGGGTGCGGGGGCCGGCGCCGCGGCTGCCGCGCCCCCGAGCGGGGCCGGGAAGGGGACGGAGGCCGGGCACGGGGCGGCCAGCGCCGGGAGCAGCGCGAGTACGCCGTTGCCGGCGGAGCTGGAGAAGATCCGGGCCGCGGAGGCGCGGAAGCTCTACGGCAGCCCGGACGAGCGGCCCATGGCCGACCGCAGGACCAGCGTCATCTCGCTGGGCGACAGCGAGATCTCCGGCGAGGGCGTCGGCACGTACGAGCCGGGCACCAACGGCCCTGACAACTGGTGCCACCGGTCACCCGAGGCGGCCGTACACCGTACGGGCATCGGCGCCGACGTGACGTACAACGTGGCCTGTTCCGGAGCGAGCACCGAGAACGTCCGGATCGGCGGCAGCAAGCAGTACGCCGACGAGCTGGTGCAGAGCGACAGCCTCGCGATCAAGGCGCGCAACACCAGGCTGAAGCAGATCATGCTCGTCGTCGGGGCCAACGACGATCTCCAGTTCGGGCCGGTGATCACCGACTGCGTCACCCGCTACCTCACCCTGAAGGGGCCGTGCGAGCCGAAGTACGACCCCGGCTGGCAGACCCGCGTCGACGGGCTCGCGCCGAAGGTGGAGCGCACCGTGGGCGACCTCAAGACCGTGATGCGGGACGCCGGTTACGCCGACGGCGACTACCAGCTCGTTCTGATGGCCTACCCCAGCCCCATCGGCCCCGACATCAAGGACAACCCCAAGTTCCCCGGCAAGCTCATGGGTGGCTGTGTCGGTTACACCGGTGATGCCGCCTGGGGGCGCAACGCGGCGGTGCCGAAGTTCGAGAAGGGCCTCCGCGCGGTCGCACAGCGCACCGGGGCCAGCTATCTGGACGCCTCACGCCTCTTCCACGGCCATGAGGTGTGCATGGAGAACCCCTGGGCGCGCGGGCTGTATGTGGACCTGAGCAATCCGTTCCCGCCCGACTCCAACTCGGTGCGCCAGTCCTTCCATCCGAACAAGCGCGGGCACGGCGCCTTCGCCACCTGCTTCACCGAGATGTACCAGGCCGGACAGCAGGGCGTACGCGAGGCGTCCTGTGCCGACCCCGCCGGTGCGGGGCAGCCGAAGCTGTACCGGCTCGCCTGGGACGACGTCTTCAAGCCACTGCGCAACGAGGCCACCGGCAGCTGTCTGGACGCCGACGGCGCCGCCAGCGCGGTCGGCACGGATGTACGCGGCTGGGCGTGCGGGGCGGACAAGCGGAACCAGCTGTGGTGGTACGACGCGGAAGGCAAGGCCCTCTACGCGGGGCAGACGCACGACCGGTGCGTGCAGAGCGAGGGCGGTGTCGAGGCGGGAGCCGCTCTGGAGCTCGGCAACTGCTCCGGGGCCGCCGCGCAGCAGTACGTACGGAACGGAGCCACCCTGCGGCCCGCCTCGGACGCGGGGCTGTGTGTGACGTTGCCGGACGCGCAGGCGCGGGCGAAGCTCGCCGCGTGCGACGGCTCGGCGGCACAGCGGTTCGCGAGCTGAGGGAAGCAGCTGAGGGAGACACAGGGCAGCCCGCCCCTTCCGGTTCCCCGGGAGGGGCGGGGCAGCAGCACCTACAGCGTGCCCAGCTTGATCAGGAACAACAGGGCCAGCAGCTGGATCGCCGAGGCGCCCAGCGCCTTCGGCCAGGGCAGATCGTGCGAGCGGCTCACCATCGAGGTGAACAGGAACCCGGCGAGCACCAAGGTCGCCCACCCGATGGCCTGCACAAGGGTGGCCGTCCCGCCCAGGAACAGCGCGAACACCAGCCGCGGCGCGTCCGTCAGCGACATGATCAGCATGGCGAGCCCGACCGTGGGCTGCCAGGCGCCGTCGCCGCCGAACTGGCGGGCCAGCGTATGGGTGACCGCGCCGAGGATGAGCCCGGCGATCACCACGGCGACGCCGGTGATCAGCACATACGGAACGGCCTGCGACAGCGTGGTGTTGAGGACGTCCTCGCGGGCCTTGTCGAGGCCGAAGACCGCCAGCAGCCCGTAGACGAACGTGACGATCAGCGCGGGGCCCCACATCGCGTAGTCCCGCATCTGCCAGAACGTGGCGTTGGGCCGCAGGACGACGCCGGTCAGCAGCTCCTTCCAGTGCAGCCGGGGCCCGGAAGGCGGGGCCGGGGAGTTGCCCGCGTGGTAGGTGGCGCCGCCGCCGTACCCGTAGTCGTCCTGGCCGCCCTGCGGACCGTGCCCGCCGCCCGGGCCGTAGGAACCGCCTGGGCCGTGGGGGCCGCCGTCCGGGCCATACGGGTCGTTGATGCTGAACTGCTGGGTGTGGCCGGGGTTGTTGGCCTGCGGGTCGTGCCCGTGCCAGCCCTGCGGATGGCCCGGTTGCCGCGCTCCGTAGTGCGGCGGCTGCTGGGCCTGCGGCTCGCCGAAGTACTCCGGCTCACCGGGCCCCGGGCCGCCCTGCCAGGGGCCCTGCTGCGGGTACGCCGGACCCGAGGGGTGCTGAGGGTACTGCCCATGCTGCTGCGCGCCCCGGGAGTCCCGGCCGCGTCCGCTTCTGAAACCAGCCACGCAATTGAACGTACCGCCTTCAGCGGGCCCTGCGGGCCACAGCCGGACGAGATGGCCGGACATCGCTGCTGACCTGTGACATCCCCTAGGGGAACCGGTTGCTGCGGCCCCCACCTGGGGCGGAGAGGGTCCCGCCGTGCCCTCACCGAGGAGGAGGGCTCACTCCCCCGAGAGGCGGACGGCGAAGGTGACGACGGAGCCCTGCCCGGCGGCGTCCGCGACGGTGAGCCGGTCGGTCACCAGCCTGGCCAGCCACAGCCCGCGCCCGCTGGTGGCACCGTCCAGTCCCGGCAGCAGTTCCGGGATGACGTCCTCGGTGAAGCCGGGGCCCGAGTCGGCCACCTGGCACTCCAGCTCGTCGCCGAGGTGCCGCAGTACGAGCTGGCCGCCGCCGCCCGCGTGCTCGACGGCGTTGGTCGCCACGGCGTCGACCGCGACGACGAACTCGCCCCTGCGCGGCTCGTTCAACCCCGCCGATGCGGCCCGCGCCTCGACCTCGGCGCGCAGTCTGGGCAGGTCACGCAGGGTGAAGCGGAGGCGGCACAGCAGCTCGGGGGTCAGCATCCGGCACTCTCCCGTACGGCGGGCAGGGGCCGGGCCCGTACGGCACGCAGGACGCCGGCGGCCGCGCTCGCGTCGCGGCCCGGGGGCCGGTCGTTTTCGGCCGGTCCGTCCTGGGCCGTACGACCCGGGGCCTCGCGGTCCGCCACCTGGTGCTCCTCCTCGCCCTTCCAGCCGCTCCGCCGCGTGCGTAAGCGCGGTTAGGAGGCTAGGCCCGGCACGCTGCAATGGGTATACCGCGACAGCGGTTTGGCTCGTGTGGTGCAGTAACTGATCGCATTTGACCACGACTTGCCGGAAAACGCGCAACGACCGGCCCCGTGGGTGCGGGACCGGCCGTTGCGGACCGGGGAGAAGCGCTCGGTTCAGGCCACCGAGGACGCGGGCCGGGTGGCTATTTCGCGGGCTCCGGTTCCGGATCGGGCTCCGGCTCGGGGTCCTTTTCGGCCTCGCCGTCGGCCGCCGGCGGCTCGCCGGGCGTCTTGACCGAGTCAAGCAGCAGCTGGGCCACGTCCACGACCTGGAGGTTCTCCTTGGCAGCGCCACCCGTGGCGGAGTCACTGCCGGAAGCAGCCTTCTTGCCGTTGACCGAGTCGGTCAGCATGACGAGGCAGAACGGGCAGGCCGTCGAGATGATGTCCGGATTCAGGGACAGCGCCTCGTCCACGCGCTCGTTGTTGATGCGCTTGCCGATCCGCTCCTCCATCCACATACGGGCGCCGCCGGCGCCGCAGCAGAAGCCGCGCTCCTTGTGCCGGTGCATCTCCTCGTTCCGCAGCCCTGGCACCCGGCCGATGATCTCGCGCGGCGGGGTGTAGACCTTGTTGTGGCGGCCCAGGTAGCACGGGTCGTGGTAGGTGATCAGCCCTCCGACCGGGGTGACCGGCACCAGCTTGCCCTCGTCGATGAGGTGCTGGAGCAGCTGGGTGTGGTGGATGACCTCGTAGTGGCCGCCCAGCTGCGGGTACTCGTTGGCGAGCGTGTTGAAGCAGTGCGGGCAGGTCGCGACGATCTTCTTGGACGACTTGGGCTTCTTCGTGTCCGGGTCCTCATCGTCCTCGCCGAAGGCGGCGTTCAGCGTACTGACGTTCTCCTCGCCCAGCTGCTGGAAGAGGAACTCGTTGCCCAGACGGCGGGCCGAGTCGCCGGTGCACTTCTCGTCGCCGCCCATGATGGCGAACGTGACGCCGGCGATGTGCAGCAGCTCGGCGAACGCCTTGGTGGTCTTCTTGGCGCGGTCCTCCAGGGCGCCGGCGCAGCCGACCCAGTACAGGTACTCGACCTCGGTGAGGTCCTCGACCGTCTTGCCGACGATCGGCACCTCGAAGCCCGCCTCCCGCTGCAGCTCCTTGGTCCATTCCAGCCGCTGCTTCTTGGCCAGACCCCAGGGGTTGCCCTTCTTCTCCAGGTTCTTGAGCATCGTCCCGGCCTCGGAGGGGAACGCGCTCTCGATCATCACCTGGTAGCGGCGCATGTCGACGATGTGGTCGACGTGCTCGATGTCGACGGGGCACTGCTCGACGCAGGCGCCGCAGGTGGTGCAGGACCACAGCACGTCAGGGTCGATGACGCCGTTCTCTTCCGCCGTGCCGACCAGCGGGCGCTCGGCCTCGTCCAGCGCGGACTGCGGGACGTTCGCCAGCTGCTCCTCGGTGGCTTTCTCCTCGCCCTCCATCGACTTGCCGCCGCCTGCCAGCAGATACGGCGCCTTGGCGTACGCGTGGTCGCGCAGCGACATGATCAGCAGCTTCGGGGAGAGCGGCTTGCCGGTGTTCCAGGCGGGGCACTGCGACTGGCAGCGACCGCACTCGGTGCAGGTGGAGAAGTCGAGGATGCCCTTCCAGGAGAAGTCCTCGACCTGGGAGGCGCCGAAGCGGACCTCTTCCTCGTTGTCGTCGTCCAGCGCCGTCTCGAAGTCGATGACCTTGCCGCCGGACATCATCGGCTGGAGCTCGCCCAGGGCGGTGCCGCCGCGTGCGTCCCGCTTGAACCAGATGTTGAAGAAGGCCAGGAAGCGGTGCCAGGCCACACCCATGTTGGTGTTCAGACCGACCGTGATCATCCAGATCATGGTGGTGCCGAGCTTGATCAGCGCCCAGAAGTAGACGAGGTTCTGCAGCGTGCCGACGTCCAGCCCGTGGTACGCCGCCACCAGCGGATACGACAGGAAGTAGCCGGGCTCGTAGCTGTCCACATGGTGCAGCGCGCCCTCCAGGCCGCGCAGCATGAGGATGGCGAGGCCGATGACGAAGATGACGTACTCGACGAAGTAGCCCTGCCACATCTTCGAGCCCGCGAAGCGGGACTTGCGGCCCGCGCGGGACGGCAGGCTCAGCAGCCGGATCACCATCAGCACGGCGATGCCGACGGTGGTCGCGGTGCCGATGAAGTCGATGTACATCTCGTACGGCAGCCAGCCGCCGACGATCGGCAGCGTCCAGTCGGCCTGGAAGAGCTGGCCGTAGGCGTTGATGATCGTCGGCGGAAGGGTGAGGAAGCCGATCGCGACGAACCAGTGGGCGACGCCGACGACGCCCCACTTGTTCATCTTCGTATGCCCGAGGAACTCCTTGACCAGCGTGGCCGTTCGCTGCTTGGGGCTGTCCTTGCGGGTGCCCGCGGGGAGCGGCGCTCCCAGCTTGACGAAGCGGTAGATCTGCGCGATGGCGCGGGCGAACAGCGCAACGCCGACCGCGGTGAGCAGCAGCGTGACGACGATCGCGGCGAGTTGCATAGCGGCTCCTCGGAGCACGGAGGCGGCGTTTACTAAGCAGTAACTTATCCAGTCCGTACGAGACTACCCACTTGTCGGGGATCGCTGTACCGCGCCGCCCGGTGATTTGCGTCGCCCCTGGGGGGGCGGGCCGTCCGGTCCCGTCGCAGCCACCCATGCGCGTACTGTAATCACACACCTTGAGTCGCCCCGACTCAGTCTTCTTGACGCAATTTCCCCGGTCGTGCACTCTTGAGTCAGCTTCACTCAAGACCAAGCTGGAGGAACCCGAAATGGCTCGTGCGGTCGGCATCGACCTGGGTACGACGAACTCCGTCGTCAGTGTTCTCGAGGGCGGTGAGCCCACCGTCATCACCAACGCCGAGGGCGCCAGGACCACGCCGTCCGTCGTGGCCTTCGCGAAGAACGGCGAAGTGCTCGTCGGTGAGGTGGCCAAGCGGCAGGCGGTCACCAACGTCGACCGGACCATCCGGTCGGTCAAGCGGCACATGGGTACCGACTGGAACATCGGTATCGACGACAAGCAGTTCAACCCGCAGCAGATCAGCGCCTTCGTGCTGCAGAAGCTGAAGCGGGACGCCGAGTCGTACCTGGGCGAGAAGGTGGCCGACGCGGTCATCACCGTGCCGGCGTACTTCAACGACGCCGAGCGGCAGGCCACCAAGGAGGCCGGCGAGATCGCGGGCCTGAACGTGCTGCGGATCGTCAACGAGCCGACCGCCGCAGCCCTCGCCTACGGGCTGGAGAAGGAGGACCAGACGATCCTGGTCTTCGACCTCGGTGGCGGTACGTTCGACGTCTCGCTGCTGGAGATCGGCGACGGTGTCGTCGAGGTCAAGGCGACCAACGGCGACAACCACCTCGGTGGTGACGACTGGGACCAGCGGATCGTCGACTACCTGGTCAAGCAGTTCCAGTCCGGCCACGGTGTGGACCTGGGCAAGGACAAGATGGCTCTCCAGCGCCTCCGCGAGGCCGCGGAGAAGGCGAAGATCGAGCTGTCCTCGTCCACCGAGACGACGATCAACCTGCCCTACATCACCGCGTCCGCCGAGGGCCCGCTGCACCTGGACGAGAAGCTGACCCGCGCGCAGTTCCAGCAGCTGACCCAGGACCTGCTGGAGCGCTGCAAGACGCCGTTCCACAACGTGATCAAGGACGCGGGCATCCAGCTCGGCGAGATCGACCACGTGGTGCTCGTCGGTGGCTCCACCCGTATGCCCGCCGTCGCGGAGCTCGTCAAGGAGCTGACCGGCGGCAAGGAGGCCAACAAGGGTGTGAACCCGGACGAGGTCGTCGCCATCGGCGCGTCGCTGCAGGCGGGTGTGCTCAAGGGTGAGGTCAAGGACGTCCTGCTGCTGGATGTGACGCCGCTGTCGCTCGGTATCGAGACCAAGGGCGGCATCATGACCAAGCTGATCGAGCGCAACACGACGATTCCGACCAAGCGTTCGGAGACGTTCACCACTGCCGAGGACAACCAGCCCTCGGTGCAGATCCAGGTCTTCCAGGGTGAGCGGGAGATCGCGGCGTACAACAAGAAGCTGGGCATGTTCGAGCTGACGGGTCTGCCGCCGGCTCCGCGGAATGTGCCGCAGATCGAGGTCACCTTCGACATCGACGCGAACGGGATCATGCACGTCTCGGCGAAGGACCTGGGGACGGGCAAGGAACAGAAGATGCAGGTCACCGGCGGCTCCAGCCTCCCCAAGGAGGACATCGAGCGCATGATGCGCGAGGCGGAGCAGTACGCCGAGGAGGACCACAAGCGCCGCGAGGCCGCCGAGACGCGCAACCAGGCCGAGCAGCTGGTCTACACGACCGAGAAGTTCCTCAAGGACAACGAGGAGAAGGTCCCCGCCGACACCAAGTCGGAGGTCGAGTCCGCGCTTGAGGACCTGAAGGAGAAGCTCAAGGGCGAGGACACGGCGGCGATCCGCGAGGCGTCCGAGAAGGTCGCGGCCACCAGCCAGAAGCTGGGCCAGGCCCTCTACGCCGAGGCCCAGCAGGCGCAGGCCGGCGGTGCCGAGGGCGGTGCCGGCGCGGCGGACGCGGGTGCGGGCAAGCCCGAGGGCGGCTCCGCCGGTGACGAGGACGTCGTGGACGCCGAGATCGTCGACGAGGACCAGAAGCCGAAGGATGGTGCGGCGTGACGGAGGAGACCGCGGGCTTCCAGGAGCCCGACGTTCCCGCCGACGCCGGTGAGCTGACCGATGCCGACCGTGCCGCCGCCGAGCAGGAGGCGGCCGGTGGGGCGCCACAGTCCGGCGAGGCGCAGGGCACCGAGGCCGAAGTGAGCGCGCAGGAGGCGGAGGCGGCAGCCCTGGAGGGCGAGGCCGCGGCCGGCCCGGCCGGCGAGCTGGAGGCCACCCGCAAGGCGCTCAACGAGCGCACCCAGGATCTGCAGCGGCTCCAGGCGGAGTTCCAGAACTACCGCCGCAGAGTCGAGCGGGACCGCGCGGCGGTCAAGGAGATCGCCGTCGCGAACCTGCTGACGGAGCTGCTGCCGGTGCTGGACGACATCGGCAGGGCGCGGGACCACGGCGAGCTGGTGGGCGGCTTCAAGTCGGTCGCCGAATCGCTGGAGATGGTCGCGGCCAAGATGGGCCTGATGCAGTTCGGCAAGGAGGGCGAGCCCTTCGACCCGACGGTCCACGAGGCGCTGATGCACTCCTACTCTCCGGATGTCACGGAGACGACGTGCGTGCAGATCCTCCAGCCCGGGTACCGAATCGGCGAGCGGACCATCCGTCCCGCACGGGTCGGGGTCGCCGAGCCGCAGCCCGGTGCCGCAGGCGGTGCGGGCGGCAAGGGTGAGGCCGGGGCCGAGGCGCCGGCGGCTGAAGAGGAGAACGGTGGCCCGGACGAGGGCTGACCGCGTACGGGAGGAGGGACGTCGAGGATGAGTACCAAGGACTTCATCGAGAAGGACTACTACAAGGTCCTCGGCGTCCCCAAGGACGCCACCGAAGCCGAGATCAAGAAGGCGTACCGCAAGCTGGCCCGGGAGAACCACCCCGACGCCAACGCCGGTGACCCCAAGGCCGAGGAGCGCTTCAAGGACGCCTCCGAGGCGTACGACGTGCTCGGCGACCCCAAGCGGCGCAAGGAGTACGACGAGGCGCGCACCCTCTTCGGCAACGGAGGCTTCAGGCCGGGCGGCGGTCCGGGCGGGCCCGGCGGTGCCGGAACGTTCAACTTCGACCTGAGCGACCTGTTCGGCGGCGGCCAGGGCGGCGGCGGTGCCGGGTCACCCGGCGGGTTCGGCGGCGGGCTCGGCGATGTCTTCGGCGGGCTGTTCAACCGCGGCGGCGCCGGGACCCGCACCCAGCCCAGGCGCGGCCAGGACATCGAGTCCGAGGTGACGCTCAGCTTCACCGAGGCGGTGGACGGGGCCACGGTCCCGCTGCGGATGTCCTCCAGCGCCGCGTGCAAGGACTGCGCAGGGACGGGGGACAAGAACGGCACCCCGCGGGTGTGCCCCACCTGTGTGGGCACCGGGCAGGTCTCGCGCGGCACGGGCGGCGGTTTCTCGCTGACCGACCCGTGCGTGGACTGCAAGGGGCGCGGCCTGATCGCCCAGGACCCGTGCGACACCTGCAAGGGGTCTGGGCGGGCGACCAGTTCGCGCACGATGCAGGTGCGGATCCCGGCGGGTGTCACCGACGGGCAGCGCATCCGGCTGCGCGGCAAGGGAGCGCCGGGCGAGCGGGGCGGGCCCAACGGTGATCTGTATGTCGTCGTGCACGTCGACAAGCACCCGGTCTTCGGGCGCAAGGGCGACAACCTGACGGTCACCGTGCCGGTCACCTTCCCGGAAGCCGCGCTCGGTGGCGAGGTGAAGGTCCCCACGCTCGGCGGGCCGCCGGTCACCCTCAAGGTCCCGCCGGGTAC
This sequence comes from Streptomyces oryzae, assembly GCF_017676365.1. Taxonomy (GTDB): domain Bacteria; phylum Actinomycetota; class Actinomycetes; order Streptomycetales; family Streptomycetaceae; genus Streptomyces; species Streptomyces oryzae. Next base: position 5,146 of record NZ_JADKMA010000175.1, on the reverse strand, counting down.
GCCGTCCGGGCGCACCATGCGGGCGCGGGGCAAGGGCGCGGTCCGCAAGGACGGAACGCGTGGCGACCTACTGGTGACAGTAGAGGTCGCCGTGCCCAAGAATCTGGACGACAAGGCGAAGGACTCGCTGGAGTCCTACCGGGACGCGACAGCGGGAGAGGATCCGCGGGCCGCGTTGTTCAAGGCTGCGAAGGGAGACTGAGGTGGACGGCCGGGACGGACGCAGACGAGCGTTTGCGGCTGGGCGCTCTGCGGCGTACGAGCTGACGGACGAATCTCCGGTCTACGTCATCTCGGTCGCCGCCCAGTTGTCGGGGCTGCATCCGCAGACCCTGCGTCAGTACGACCGGCTCGGGCTGGTCTCGCCCGACCGCACGCCCGGGCGGGGCCGCCGCTATTCGGCGCGGGACATCGAGCAGCTGCGCGAGGTGCAGCGGCTCAGCCAGGACGAGGGAATCAACCTCGCGGGCATCAAGCGGATCATCGAACTGGAGAACCAGGTCGCTGCGTTGCAGCAGCGGGTTGCGGAGTTGTCCGCGGCGGTCGAGGGTGCGGCGGCGGCCATGCAGCAGCGGGAGGCGCAGGTGCATGCCTCGTATCGGCGCGATCTGGTGCCGTACGAGGATGTGCGCTCCTCCAGCGCCCTGGTCGTCTGGCGCCCCAAACCGAGGGAGTAACCCTCGGGACCCCCTCGGTTGTGGGGCACGCCGCCCACAGCCGAGGGGGGTGAGGGCCTTACTTCTTGAAGCCGTACGACAGGAGCCTGGTGGCGTCCTTCGTGCGGTTCGCCGAAGAGGAGGAGGCCAGGACGGTGCCGATCACCGTTTTGCCGCCGCGCTTGGCGGCGAAGACGAGGCAGTACTTGGCCTCGGGCCCGGAGCCGGTCTTGACGCCGAGGGCGCCCGAGTAGGTGCCCAGCAGCGGATTGGTGTTCGCCCAGGACATGTAGCGGTAGCCGCCGCTCTTGGTGACCGTCTTCTGCTTGGTCGACCGGGTCCGCACGATCGACCGGAACGTCGAGTAGCTCATCGCGTTGCGGGCGAGCTTCGTCAGATCGCGCGGAGTGGAGTAGTTGCTGCCCTTGCCGATGCCGTCGAACGAGTCGAAGTGGGTGTTCTTCAGGCCGAGGCTGCGGGCGGTGGAGTTCATCTGCCCGATGAAGGACTTCACCCGCGCCTTGCGGGTGCTGCCCTTGCCGAAGGTGTCGGCGAGCGCGTACGCGGCGTCGCAGCCGGAGGGCAGCATCATTCCGTAGAGCAGCTGGCGGACGGTGACCTTGTCGCCGACGATCAGCCGCGCCGAGGACGCGGTGTTGCGGACGATGTAGTCGCTGTACGCCTTACGGATGGTGACCTTGCGGTTCAGATTGAGGTTCTTCTGGGCCAGCACCACCCGGGCAGTCATGATCTTGGTGGTCGAGCCGGTGGAACGCCGGGTGTCGGCGGCCTTGGTGTAGAGGCTCTTCCCTGTGCCGCTGTTCATCACGTAACCGCCTCGGGCGGTGATGGACGGCTTCTTCGCCGCGACGGCGTCGGGGGAGGCCATGGCGGCCGGGGCGGCCAGCGCACCCGTCGTCAGCACGGCTCCGGTCGTGAGCATCACCGTGGCGACACGGTGGGTGCCAGCAATGCCAGTCTTCACTTCTGTCAGCTCCAAATGCCGCTTCGGTGCGGCTCGTTGGGCGGGTACCCGGGTCGGAAACGGCCGGGAACTAAGAAGGATCGTAGACGTTTTTACCTTGAGCGGAATAGACTCAACTTGTTGCATGCTGTAGGTAGCAAGCGCTTGGGACGCGCCTACGGACAGCACTGGGAGGAGCGCAGGAGAAGTGGACGCGGAGCTGACCAACAAGAGCCGGGACGCGATCAGCGCGGCCAACGACCGCGCGGTGACCGACGGCCACCCCGACATCACCCCGGCCCATCTGCTCCTCGCCCTGCTCACGGGCGAGGACAACGAGAACATCCAGGACCTGATCGCGGCCGTCGAGGCCGACCAGGCGGCACTGCGCTCGGGCGCCGAGCGGCTGCTCGCGGCGCTCCCCACCGTGCAGGGCCAGACCGTCAGCCGGCCGCAGGCCGACCGCGAGCTGCTCGCCGTCATCGCGGACGCGGCGCAGCGCGCCAAGGACCTCGGCGACAGCTTCGTCTCCACCGAGCACCTGCTGATCGCGCTGGCCGCCAAGGGCGGGCCCACCGGCGAGCTGCTCAAGCAGCAGGGCGCCGACGACAAGAGGCTGCTGGACGCCTTCAGCGCACAGCGCGGCAGCAGGCGGATCACCAACCCGGACCCGGAGGGCACCTACAAGGCGCTGGAGAAGTTCGGCACCGACCTGACCGCCGCGGCCCGCGAGGGCAAGCTGGACCCGGTCATCGGCCGGGACCAGGAGATCCGCCGCGTGGTGCAGGTGCTCTCCCGCCGTACGAAGAACAACCCCGTCCTCATCGGCGAGCCCGGCGTCGGCAAGACCGCGGTCGTCGAGGGGCTGGCCCAGCGCGTGGTGAAGGGCGACGTGCCCGAGTCGCTGCGCAACAAGCGGCTGGTCGCCCTCGACCTGGGCGCCATGGTGGCGGGCGCCAAGTACCGCGGCGAGTTCGAGGAGCGGCTCAAGACCGTGCTCTCTGAGATCAAGGAGAGCGACGGCCAGATCATCACCTTCATCGACGAGCTGCACACCGTCGTCGGCGCCGGCGCGGGCGGCGACTCGGCCATGGACGCCGGCAACATGCTCAAGCCGATGCTGGCCCGCGGTGAGCTGCGGATGGTCGGCGCCACCACGCTGGACGAGTACAGAGAGCGGATCGAGAAGGACGCCGCGCTGGAGCGCCGCTTCCAGCAGGTGCTGGTCGCCGAGCCCACCGTGGAGGACTCCATCGCGATCCTGCGCGGGCTCAAGGGGCGCTACGAGGCGCACCACAAGGTGCAGATCTCCGACAGCGCGCTGGTGGCCGCCTCCGCGCTCTCGGACCGCTACATCACCTCCCGTTTCCTGCCGGACAAGGCCATCGACCTGGTGGACGAGGCGGCCTCCCGGCTCCGGATGGAGATCGACTCCTCACCTGTGGAGATCGATGAGCTCCAGCGCTCCGTCGACCGGCTCAAGATGGAGGAGCTGGCCCTGGAGAAGGAGACCGACCCCGCCTCCGTCGAGCGGCTGGAGCGGCTGCGCCGCGAGCTGGCCGACAAGGAGGAGGAGCTGCGCGGGCTGACCGCGCGCTGGGAGAAGGAGAAGCAGGGCCTCAACCGCGTCGGTGAGCTGAAGGAGACGCTGGACGAGCTGCGCGGGCAGGCCGAGCGCGCCCAGCGGGACGGCGACTTCGACACCGCCTCCAAGCTGCTCTACGGCGAGATCCCGGCCGTCGAACGCGAGCTGGCCGCGGCCACCGAGGAGGAGGAAGAGGCCAAGAAGGAGGCCGCCGCAGGGCAGGCGGACAAGGGCGCCAAGATGGTCAAGGAGGAGGTCGGCTCGGACGACATCGCCGACGTCGTCGCCTCCTGGACCGGCATCCCGGCGGGCCGGCTGCTGGAGGGCGAGACGCAGAAGCTGCTGCGGATGGAGGAGGAGATCGGCAGGCGGCTGATCGGCCAGACGGAGGCCGTGCGTGCCGTATCCGACGCCGTACGCCGCAGCCGGGCCGGTATCGCCGACCCCAACCGCCCCACCGGCTCCTTCATGTTCCTGGGCCCCACCGGTGTCGGTAAGACCGAGCTGGCCAAGGCGCTGGCCGACTTCCTCTTCGACGACGAGCGGGCGATGGTCCGTATCGACATGAGCGAGTACGGCGAGAAGCACAGCGTCGCCCGGCTGGTGGGAGCCCCGCCCGGCTACGTCGGCTACGAGGAGGGCGGCCAGCTCACCGAGGCCGTGCGGCGGCGCCCGTACAGCGTCGTACTGCTGGACGAGGTGGAGAAGGCCCACCACGAGGTCTTCGACGTGCTGCTCCAGGTGCTGGACGACGGCCGGCTCACCGACGGCCAGGGCCGCACGGTGGACTTCCGCAACACCATCCTCATCCTCACCTCCAACATGGGCAGCCAGTTCCTGATGGACCCCCTGGAGAAGCAGGAGGAGAAGCGCGAGCAGGTCCTCGCGGCGGTCCGCGCCGCCTTCCGGCCCGAGTTCCTCAACCGGCTGGACGACCTGGTCGTCTTCTCCGCGCTGGCCGGGGACGAGCTGCGGCGGATCGCCCGGCTCCAGGTCGACGCGCTGCAGCGGCGGCTCTCCGAGCGGCGGCTGACACTTGATGTCACCCCCGCCGCGCTGGACTGGCTCGCCGTCGAGGGCAACGACCCGGCCTACGGGGCCCGGCCCCTGCGGCGCCTCGTCCAGACCGCCATCGGCGACCAGCTCGCGCGGGAGATCCTGGCCGGTGAGGTGCGGGACGGCGACACCGTGCGGGTCGACCATGTCGATGGCTGGGACGGGCTGATGGTGGGCGCCGCGGCGGCCGGCTGAGCGGCGGCTCCGCATCGCTGCGCGGGCCGATCACGGGGTGCGGGCGCGCGCCGGTCGGGCAGGGTTGTCATTGCGGGGGGCGGGTGCGGGAGGATGGAAGGAGCCGTATGAAGGGAACACCCACGTGAGCATCGACCCGTCCTCGATCCCGAACTTCGGGGGCCAGCCCGAGGAGCCGGAGGAGTCCGGTCCCACTGGACCGATCATCCCCGACCAGGACCTCGTCAAGCAGCTCCTGGACCAGATGGAGCTGAAGTACGTCGTCGACGACGAGGGAGACCTCGCGGCGCCGTGGGAGGAGTTCCGCACCTACTTCATGTTCCGCGGGGAGGCGGAGCAGCAGGTCTTCTCGGTCCGTACGTTCTACGACCGCCCGCACACCATCGAGGACAAGCCCAAGCTCCTCGAGGCGATCGACGACTGGAACCGTCGCACCCTGTGGCCGAAGGTCTACAGCCACACCCACGACGACGGCAGCGTCCGCCTCATCGGCGAGGCGCAGATGCTGGTCGGCACGGGTGTCTCGCTGGAGCACTTCGTCTCGTCCACGGTCAGCTGGGTGCGTGCGTCCATCGAGTTCGACAAGTGGCTGGTGGAGCAGTTCGGCCTGGAGAAGGACATCGACTCCTCCGAGGGGGACGGCGACGACGCCTGACTCCGGAACCACCCGAGGGGCCGGCCGCGCATTCC
>NZ_JADKMA010000174.1 GCF_017676365.1 Streptomyces oryzae | reverse complement strand
GGGGGATACTTCGGGCCGGGCCGAAGAGTTCCTGGCCTAGCGTCCGAGGCATGTCGCGAACTGTGCACGAGCTGGACCGGAGCGAGGACGTACGGGCGGCGCTGGCCGATCCCCATCTGGTGCCGGAGCCGCCGCCGGCGGCCGGGAGCTCGGGACGGGGCACCTCGATGGCGTGGCTGCGTGCCGCGGTGCCCCGGTTCTGCTCCGGGGAGACGCATGCGCGGCGCCGGGCGCTGGTGGAGGCCGAGCTGCGCCGCGTCGATCCGGCGGAACTGCGCCGGGCGGTGGCCTCGCGACCGGGCACGGGCACGGCCGGTACGGATACGCGGCTCCAGCTGGTCCGCACCCTCGCCGAGGCGCTGGGGCTGCCGGAACCGGACGCCGTGGCCGAGGCCGTCACGGTGGTCGCCGGGGCCTACTTCGGCGGCACGGACCCCGCCGCCGACGCGGCCGTGGCCGAGCTGGTGGAACTGCTGCTGGGGGAAGCCGGAGAAGCGGGGGAAGCAGGGGAGAAGGCCGAGGAAGCGGAGAAAGCCGAGGAAGCGGAGGGGGCGGGGCACGCCCCGCGAGAGGCGGAGTTGGAGGTGGTCGCCGGCCGGATCTGCCTCCTTGTGCAGGCGTGCGAGGCCACAGCGGCACTGGTACGGAACGCGAGCGCTGCGGGAGAGGCGGTGTCCGGGGTTTCCGGCGCCGGTGGCCGGCTGGTCGGTGCTGGTGGCCATGGGGCAGCTGCACGCCATCTTCCAGCCACCCGCGTCGCCCGGCGGGCAGCCGGTCGCCTGGTGGCAGGCACACCAGCCGCTCGCCGTCACCGAGGGCTGGCGCACGGCGGCGGCCAAGAGCCACACCGTGGTGGTCTACGCGGCACCCGCGGGCTCCATCGGCCCGCAGCCCCGCGAGGATCTGATGCGCGAGGCGCTGGAAAAGGCTGCGGCCACCGGCGTCCTGGTCGCCGGCGCCATGCCGCTGACGGGCACATGAGCCGCCCCCAGCCACCGCGCCCGAACCGCCCACACGCACAGGGGGCGACCGGGGACGGGAGCGTGCATCAGCAGAGCGTGCGTCAGCAGAGTGCACTCCCGCAGAGTGCGCATCCGCAGAGTGCACACGTACAGGGCACGCCCCTGCAGAGTGCGAACGCGCAGAGTGTGCGCCCGCAGAGTGCACTCCCGCAGAGTGCGCCTCAGCACAGCGCGCACCAACAGGGACAACCCGTGCGATCCGGTCATTCGTCACACGAGCCCGCATCCGGGGCGCCGCATGGTCGTTGGGCAGACGTGCAGCAATACGAGCCTCTCCGAGCCCACCCTCCCCACCTCGGCCACGGGCGTGCCATGAGCGCGGCCGCCGCCCCGGCGGTCCCCCGGATGCGGACCCCGCACAGCTCGTCCCCGGAAGGGTCGACTCCCATCTACGACTCGCTGTACGCGGAGTACCGCAGACTCTTCCGGGCGCTGCCCGGCGACCGTACGGGCGAGGAGGAGCTGCGCTTCGAGGGATTCGGCACGGTGCACGGCACGGGGACGGGGCCCTGGGGCGACCAGGAGCAGTCGTCCACCGGCTGGCAGACCCCCGCCTGGCATCTGCCGGCACTGCCTCCGGCCCCCCGCCACGGCCACCACCACTGAGCCGGCCCGGCGGGCCCGGAGGCAGTCGGTCCGGCGGGCCTGGAGGCAGTCGGTCCGGCGGGCCTGGAGGCAGTCGGTCCGGCGGGCCCGGAGGCCGGGTACGGAGGCCGGACCGGGGCGGCTGCTGCTTCTCGCCGGCTACTTCTTGCGGCCGCGCTTCTCGCGCACCCGCACCGAGATCTGCACCGGCGTGCCCTCGAAGCCGAACTCCTCGCGCAGCCGCCGCTCCACGAAGCGCCGGTAGCCGGCCTCCAGGAAGCCGGAGGCGAACAGCACGAACCGCGGCGGCTTGGTGCCCGCCTGGGTGCCGAAGAGGATGCGCGGCTGCTTGCCGCCGCGCACCGGGTGCGGGTGCGAGGCGACGATCTCGCCGAGGAAGGCGTTCAGCTTGCCCGTGGGAACCCGGGTCTCCCAGCTCTCCAGCGCGGTCTCGATCGCCGGGACCAGCTTCTCCATGTGCCGCCCGGTGCGCGCCGAGACATTGACCCGTGGCGCCCAGCGCACCTGGACGAGCTCCTGCTCGATCTCCCGCTCCAGGTAGTAGCGGCGCTCCTCGTCCAGGGTGTCCCACTTGTTGTACGCCAGCACCACGGCCCGGCCCGAGTCGACGGCCATGGTGATGATGCGCAGGTCCTGCACGCTGATGGACTCGCTGACGTCGATCAGCACGACCGCGACCTCGGCCTTCTCCAGCGCCGCCGCGGTGCGCAGCGAGGCGTAGTAGTCGGCGCCCTCGGTCATGTGGACGCGGCGCCTGATGCCCGCCGTGTCGACGAACTTCCAGGTCTTGCCGCCGAGTTCGATCAGCTCGTCCACCGGGTCACGCGTGGTTCCCGCCTGCTCGTTGACGACGACGCGCTCCTCGCCCGCCACCTTGTTGAGCAGCGAGGACTTGCCGACGTTGGGGCGGCCGATCAGCGCGACCCGGCGCGGCCCGCCCAGCGGGGTGCCGCCGAAGGTCTGCCGGGGCGCGTCCGGCAGCACCTTGAGCACCTCGTCCAGCATGTCGCCCGTACCACGGCCGTGCAGCGCCGAGACCGGGTACGGCTCGCCCAGGCCCAGCGACCACAGATAGGCGGCGTCCGCCTCACCCGAGGGGCCGTCGACCTTGTTGGCGCACAGCACCACGGGCTTGCCCGCGCGGCGCAGCAGTTTGACGACGGCCTCGTCGGTGTCGGTGGCGCCCACCATCGCGTCCACCACGAACACCACGGCGTCGGCCGCCTCGACGGCGAACTCGGCCTGCGCCGCGACGGAGGCGTCGATGCCGAGGACGTCCTGCTCCCAGCCGCCGGTGTCGACGACCTTGAAGCGGCGGCCCGCCCACTCGGCCTCGTAGGTGACCCGGTCCCTGGTGACGCCCGGGCGGTCCTCGACCACGGCCTCACGGCGGCCGATGATCCGGTTCACCAGTGTCGACTTGCCGACGTTGGGGCGGCCGACGACGGCGAGGACCGGCAGCGGACCGTGCCCCGCCTCGCCGAGCGCGCCCTCGACCTCCTCCTGGTCGAAGCCCTCCTCGGCGGCGAGCTCCATGAACTCGGCGAACTCGGCGTCACCCAGCTCACCGTGGACGTGCTCGGTGCCGTCGCCGGCGGGGTGCATCTGGTCGTTCATGACGTCTCGTCCTCGTCGTTCAGCAGGTCTGTTCGGCTGCGGTCTCTTCGGCTGCGGATCTGTTCGGCTGCGGGCTCAGCTGCTGCCGGTGCCGCGGCCGCTGGTGCGGGTGCTGCGTTGGTACAGCTCAGCGGCCGGTGAGCCGCCTCGCCTCGGTCAGGTGCCCGGCCAGCCGCTCCTGGAGCCGTACGGTCGCCTCGTCCAGCGCCTTCCTGGTCCGGCGGCCGGAGCCGTCGCCCGCCGTGAACGGGTCACCGAAGACCACGTCGACCCGGCTGCGCAGCGGCGGCAGCGCCCGTATCACCCGGCCCGGACGGTCCGCGCTGCCCAGCACCGCGACCGGGACGACGGGGGCGCCCGAGCGGAGCGCGAAGTAGGCGAGCCCGCCCCGCAGCGCCGCGAAGTCGCCCTCACCCCGGGTGCCCTCGGGGAAGATGCCCAGCACCCCGCCCTGCTCCAGCACGGCCAGCGCGCTGGTGACGGCACCGCGGTCGGCGATGCTGCGGTCGACCTTGAGCTGGCCGATGCCGCGCAGGAACGGGTCGAGCGGCCCGATGAACGCCTCCTTCTTGATCAGGAAGTGCACCGGACGGGGCGCCGTGCCCATCAGCATGGGTCCGTCGAGGTTGTGCGCGTGGTTGACCGCCAGGATCACCGGCCCGGTCGGCGGCACCCGCCAGGCGCCCAGCACCCGGGGCCGCCACAGGCCGTACATCAGCCCGATGCCGATCCGGCGGCCGACGGCGGCGCCCCGCTCACTCGCGGCGGCGTCGGTTCCAGTCACCTGGCCGCCTTCTCCATGCCTTCTGCGTCCGCCGCGTTCCCGGCGGATCCGGCCTTGTCCGCTGCGGCCTTCTCCACCAGGGTGACGACGCACTCGACGACCTGCTCCAGGGTCAGCTCCGTGGTGTCCACCTCCACGGCGTCGTCGGCCTTCTTCAGCGGGGAGGTCTTACGGCTGGAGTCCGCCTTGTCCCGCGCGGCCAGCGCCTGCTGGGTGGCGGCCAGGTCCGCGGCGGGCTTGCCGTCGGCGGACTTCAGCTCGCCGTTGCGGCGCGCTGCGCGGGCCTCGGCCGAGGCGGTGAGGAAGACCTTCAGATCGGCGTCGGGCAGCACCGTGGTGCCGATGTCCCGGCCCTCCACGACGATGCCGCCGCGCGCCTCGGCCGCGATGGTCCGCTGCAGGTCGGTGATGCGCTCCCGGACCTCGGGCACCGCGCTGACCGCGCTGACCGCCGCGGTGACCTCGGGGGTACGGATCGGGCCCGAGGCGTCCACTCCGTCGGCGGAGATCGCCGGGGCCAGCGGGTCGGTGCCCGAGACGATGCTGGGCTTGCCCGCCGCTGCGGCGATCGCGTCCGGGTCGGCCACGTCGACGCCGTTGTTCAGCATCCACCAGGTGATCGCCCGGTACTGCGCGCCGGTGTCGAGGTAGCTCAGCCCCAGCTGAGCCGCGACGGCCTTGGAGGTGCTCGACTTGCCCGTGCCGGAGGGGCCGTCGATGGCGACGATCACTGAAGACGCTGCCGGGATTGCAGACACGGTTGTGGGCACCTTTCGTGGGTCTTCGTGGGTCTGAGGCGCACGGCGCGCTGCGGCGCACGGGGACGGACGGGACCGGCCGGGCCCCCGCACAAGGCTACCGGCTGCCACGGAGCTGCCAGGCCGCGCATCCGGACCAGGGACGGCCCGGTCCGCCGGTCACTGCCGCAGGGACCAGCCGCGCTCGCGCAGCGCCTGCTCCAGCACCGGGACGGCGCCCGGCTCCACCATGAGCTGCATGTAGCCGGCCTGCTGCCCGGTGGCGTGCTCGATGCGGACGTCCTCGATGTTGACGCCCACGGAGCTCGCGTCGGCGAAGATCCTGGCCAGCTGGCCCGGGCGGTCGCTGATCAGCACCGTCACCGTCTCGTAGACGGCCGGAGCCTGGCCGTGCTTGCCGGGGACGCGGGCCCGGCCCGCGTTGCCTCGGCGCAGCAGCGCCTCGACTCCGGCCGCGCCGTCGGCCCGCTTGGCCTCGTCAGCGGAGTCCAGTTCGCGCAGCGCCCGCACCGCCGTCTCCAGGTCACCGGCCACCTCGGCGAGGATGTCGGCGACCGGCCCGGGGTTGGCCGACAGGATGTCCACCCACATCCCGGGGTCGGAGCCCGCGATCCGGGTCACATCCCTGATGCCCTGGCCGCACAGCCGCACGTCCGTCTCGGCGGCCTCCTCCAGGCGCGCGGCCACCAGGGTGGAGAGCAGCTGCGGGGTGTGCGAGACGAGCGCCACCGCCCTGTCATGCGCGTCCGCGTCCATCACCACCGGCACGGCCCCGCACAGTGCGATCAGCTCCAGCGCGAGGTTGAGCACCTCGGTGTCGGTGCCCGGGGTGGTGTCGGTGCCCTGCGCGGGGGTGAGCACCCAGGGCCGCCCCTCGAACAGGTCGGCCGTCGCCGCCAGCGGGCCCGACTGCTCGCGGCCCGACATCGGGTGACTGCCCAGGTACGTCGTCAGATCGCCGCCCAGCTCGATCAGCTCCCGGCGCGGCCCGCCCTTGACGCTGCCCACGTCGATGACGCCGCGCGCCAGCCCGCGGCGCTGCACGTCGGCGACGGTCGCCGCCAGGTGCGCCGGGGGTACGGCCACGATCGCCAGGTCCACGGGGGAGCCGGGCGCGGGCTCGCCCTCCGTCCCCGCGCCCAGCGCGGCGGCCGTGCGGGCCCGCTCCGGGTCACGGTCGCTGAGGTGCACCTTCACTCCCCGCGCCGAGAGGGCCAGCGCGGCCGAGGTGCCGATGAGTCCCGTGCCGAGCACGAGGGCGGTGCGCATTGCTGAGCTGCGTCCTTACTGGGCGGATGTCCTTGCGCGCCCGCTGGGCGCGCTATTGGGCGATGTCCTTGCGGAGCGCGGCGGCTGCGCCCAGATAGACGTGGCTGATGCCGGACCGGGGCAGCTCGGTCTCCGTGTGAGCCAGGATACGGACCACGCGGGGCATCGCACCCGCGACCTCGAGCTCCTGCGCACAGATGAGCGGCACGTCGACGATGCCGAGCTTGCGGGCCGCGGCGGCGGGGAAGTCACTGTGCAGGTCGGGGGTGGCTGTGAACCAGATGCTGATCAGGTCCTCGGGCGCGAGGCTGTTGCGTTCCAGCACCGTGGTCAGCAGTTGGCCGACCCGCTCGCTCATGTGCTCCGCTTCGTCCCGGTCCAGTTGCACCGCGCCGCGCACCGCGCGCACTGCTCGTTCCGCCACCGCAGCTCCTCGTCATCCCGTCATTGCGTCATCGCGTCATCGCGTCATCACCGGTGCCTGTGCCTGGCTGCCGGGTCAGGGTAGGTACGGGCACGCGCGGATGTCCGGGCCGCCCGACCAGTGAGACGGTACAAGTGGAGACATGCTCTTCCACGTGGTCCCGCTCGACGACTGGTTGCTGGCCCCGGACCGCCCGTACGCGCCGCGCACGCTGGCCGAGGACGGCTTCATTCCGTGTACGGACGACGAGAAGCTGGCGCTCGCCGTTGCGGACTCCCGTTTCCGGGACGCCGTCGGTCCTGTGATGGCTCTCATGATCGACGAGCGGCGGCTGGACGCCCGGGTGTGCTGGGAGCCGGCGCCGCGCATCCACGGGCGGGTGAACCGGTCGGCGGTGGCGGGAATGCTGGAGGTCAGGCGGGATGCCGAGGGGCGCGCCGTCGAGCTCGCCCTGTGGTCCTGAGCCGTTGCCCCCTCCCGACGGCGGGAGGGGGCTCCGGGCCGGGCCCCCGAAGCGTCAGAGGCCGACTTCCTTCATCAGCATGCCGACCTCAGTGTTGGTGAGGCGGCGGAGCCACCCGGACTTCTGGTCGCCGAGCGCGATGGGCCCGAAGCGGGTGCGGACCAGCTTCTCGACCGGGAAGCCGGCTTCGGCGAGCATCCGCCGCACGATGTGCTTGCGGCCCTCGTGCAGCGCGACCTCCACCAGGTAGTTCTTGCCGGTGTTCTCGACGACCTTGAAGTGGTCGGCCCGCGCATAGCCGTCGTCCAGCCGGATGCCGGACTTCAGCTGCTTGCCGAGGTCCCGCGGCAGCGGGCCCTGGATGGCGGCGAGATAGGTCTTGGTGACGCCGTAGCGGGGGTGGGTGAGGCGGTGGGCCAGCTCACCGTGGTTGGTCAGCAGGATGATCCCCTCGGTCTCGGTGTCGAGACGGCCCACGTGGAAGAGCCGGGTCTCCCGGTTCTGGACGTAGTCGCCCAGGCACTGGCGGCCGTCGGGGTCCTCCATGGAGGCGACGACTCCGGCGGGCTTGTTGAGGGCGAAGAAGACATAGGACTGAGTGGCGATGGTCAGCCCGTCGACCTTGATCTCGTCCTTCTCGGGGTCGACGCGCAGCCCCTGCTCGCGGACGATCTCGCCGTTGACCTCGACCCTGGCCTGCTCGACCAGTTCCTCGCAGGCACGCCGTGAGCCCATGCCCGCGCGGGCCAGCACCTTCTGCAGGCGCTCGCCCTCCTGCTCGCCGAAGGTCTTGGGCAGTTTGACCGGGGGCTTGGTGTGCCGGGCCCGGTTGCGCTCCTCGATCTTCGCCTCGTACTCGCGGGGGCGTGCGGGCGCCGAGGCTTTGCGGGCGCGCGCCTTGGGGGCGCCGCTCTTGGTGACGTCCTTGCGGACGTTGCTCTTGGCGCCGCCGGGCTTGCCGCCCTTGGCCTTCGGGGCGCCGGCCTTGGGGCCCGCCTTGGGGCCACCTGCCTTGGGGCCGCCGCCGGGCTGGGCGCCGCCCTGGGTGTAGCGCCGCTCCTCGGGGCGGAGCGGCCGGGAGTCCGAGGACTGCTGCCGCCCCCGCTGCCCGCCGCCCTGGCTCCGCTGGCCGCGGGGTGCGCCCTGCCCGCGCCGGCCCCCCTGGCCGGCGCGGCCGGTGCCGCCCTGCTTGCCGCCTCGGTTTCCGCCGGTGTTCCTGCCGCTGCTTCGCATCAATGTTCCGTCTGGGAGTCGGGGGAAGGATCGTCTACGTCGAACGACGGCATACCTTCCTGGGTCTCCCCCTCAACGGCCTCCGCTTCCGGAAGGAAGGGCGCCAGCTCCGGAAGCTCGTCCAGGCCGCGCAGGCCCATCCGCTCCAGAAAGTAATGCGTCGTCCTGTAAAGGATCGCACCTGTTTCGGGTTCCGTGCCCGCCTCCTCCACCAGACCCCGCTGGAGGAGGGTGCGCATCACGCCGTCGCAGTTCACGCCGCGCACGGCAGAGACCCGCGAGCGGCTGACCGGCTGCCGGTACGCGACGACGGCGAGGGTCTCCAGCGCCGCCTGGGTCAGCCGGGCCTGCTGCCCGTCCAGGACGAAGCGTTCGACCGCGTCCGCGTAGTCACCGCGGGTGTAGAAGCGCCAACCGCCCGCGACCAGTCGCAGTTCGAAGCCGCGGCCCTGCGCAGCGTATTCGTCGGCCAGCTCGCGCAGCGCGTCCGAGACCTCGCGGGGGCGCCGCTCGAGGACCTTGGCCAGCTGCTCGGGGGTCGCGGGCTCGTCCACGACCATCAGGACGGCCTCCAGCGCGGGCTTCAGCGGCAGTTCGGCGACCTCGGAGGCTCCGGCGGGGCCCGGTGCCGCCGGGTCCGTCTCGGCCGCGGCTTCCTGCACCTCGTAGGCCCCGGTGCTCTCAGTCATCCTTGCGCTCCCCTGGCTCCTGGTCGAACTCGTCGGTCACCAGCGGCACCCCGTCTCCTGCGTCCACCGTGCCGCTCCATCTGACGAGGAGCGCGCCCAGCGCCTCGTCCTGCTCCAGCGCGACGGCCCGTTCGCGGTAGAGCTCCAGCAGCGCGAGGAAGCGGGCGACGACCGTGAGGGTGTCGGGCGCGTCCTCGGTGAGCTCCTGGAAGCTGGCCTCACCGCGCTCCCGCAGCCGCGCCACGACCACTTCGGCCTGCTCGCGGACGCTGACCAGCGGGGCGTGGATGTGCTCGACGTAGACCTGCGGCTTGGGCTTGGGCCGCATCGCCTTGACGGCCAGCTTGGCGAAGCCCTCAGGGCCCACGCTGAGCGCCACTTCGGGCAGCAGCTCGGCGTGCTGCTCCTCCAGCCCGACGGTACGGGGGAAGCGCCGGGCCTCCTCGTCCAGCCGGGCCGCGAAGATTCCCGCGATCTCCTTGTAGGCCCGGTACTGCAGCAGCCGCGCGAAGAGCAGGTCCCTGGCCTCCAGCAGCGCCAGGTCGGCCTCGTCCTCCACCTCGGCCTGTGGCAGCAGCCGCGCGGCCTTCAGATCGAGCAGCGTCGCGGCGACGACCAGGAACTCGGTGGTCTGGTCGAGGTCCCACTCCGGGCCCATGGCACGGATGTGGGCCATGAACTCGTCGGTGACCTTGGAGAGCGCGACTTCGGTGACGTCCAGCTTGTGTTTGGAGATCAGCTGGAGCAACAGGTCGAAGGGGCCCTCGAAGTTGTCGAGAACCACCCGGAAACGCCCGTCGTCCGCCTCCTGCTCGGGCTCGGGGAGCTCGGTGGGGGTCTGGGCGGAAGGCTCGGCTGCGGGCTCGTCCTGAGGGCCTTCCAGCGGCTCGTCCGGCACTGGTTCCGGCTCGGCAAGAGGCTGGGCCGGTACGGGCGGCGACTCCGACGCGTGCGCCGCTCCGGGCCCCCGCCCCAGCGGTCGGCGGGAGCCCCTGCTGCGGAGTGCGTCGTCAGGAGTGGGCATCGCAGGCAGCGTACTGGCAAGCAGGTCAGCGCCCGCGCAACCGCCGTACGAGAATGCTCGCGTCTCCCCGCGACTCGAGATCGGCCAGCACAACGGCCACCGCCTCGCGCACGATCCGCCCGCGGTCGACGGCGAGTCCGTGCTCGCCGCGCAGCACCAGCCGGGCGTGTTCGAGGTCCATCAGTTCCTCGGCCGAGACATAGACCGTGATCTTCTCGTCGTGCCGCTCCCGCCCGCTGGGACGGCGCGCCGCGCGGCCACGGCGGCCGGACGACGGTGCGGCGGACGCCGAAGATCCGGCGGCCGAAGAGCCGGTCGCCTGGCGGCTCTTGGCGGTGCTGCCGCGCCGGCCGGTGCGCTCGGCCGGTGCGGGGACGGCCTGTTGGGGCGGTGCTGCGGTGCGCTGCTCCTCCGCCTTGGCCGCGGCGCGCGCCCCACGGGCCGTGCGCCGGCCGCCGTTGACCGCCTCACCGCCGAAGTCGCCGGGCTCGGCGACGGCTGCCTGTTCGGCGGTGCCGGACTCCGGGTCCGGCTCGGAGGCGGGCGCGGGCACCTTCGGCCCCGGGGACGGCGAGGCGGCGGCCGGCTGGCTCGCAGGCCGGTCCGACGGCGGCTCCCCGTTCGCCTGGCCGACCTGTGCGGCCGGCTCCTGCTGCGGTGCCGAGGGCTGTACGGCGGCACCACCGGTCGTACGGAACAGTTCGTCGGCTGCCGGGAGACTCACTCGGCGTGGCACCGGGCGAGCACCTCCCTGGCGAGCTGGCGATAGGCGGCGGCACCGACGGAGTTGGAGGCGTACGTCGTGATCGGCTCGCCCGCGACGGTGGTCTCGGGGAAGCGGACGGTGCGCCCGATGACGGTGTGGTAGACGTTGTCGTCGAACGCCTCCACGACGCGGGCGAGCACTTCACGGCTGTGCACCGTCCGCGAGTCGTACATCGTCGCCAGGATGCCGTCGAGCTCCAGCTGCGGGTTGAGCCGTTCCTGGACCTTCTCGATCGTCTCGGTCAGCAGCGCGACACCGCGCAGCGCGAAGAACTCGCACTCCAGCGGGACGATCACTTTGTGGGCCGCGGTGAGCGCGTTGACGGTGAGCAGGCCGAGCGAGGGCTGGCAGTCGATGACGATGAAGTCGTAGTCGTTGAGCAGCGGGCCCAGCGCGCGCTGCAGCGTCGACTCGCGGGCCACCTCGCTGACGAGCTGCACCTCGGCTGCCGACAGGTCGATATTGCTGGGCAGCAGGTCCATCCCGGCGACCGCGGTCTTCAGCAGCACCTCGTCGGGTGCCAGTCCGCGCTCCATCAGGAGGTTGTAGACCGTCAGGTCCAGCTCCATCGGGTTGACGCCGAGGCCGACGGAGAGGGCGCCCTGCGGGTCGAAGTCGACCAGCAGCACGCGCCGTCCGTACTCCGCGAGCGCCGCGCCCAGGTTGATGGTCGACGTCGTCTTGCCGACGCCGCCCTTCTGGTTGCACATCGCGATGATCTTCGCCGGGCCGTGTTCGTTGACCGGCCCGGGGATCGGGAAGTACGGCAGCGGGCGCCCGGTCGGGCCGATGCGTTCGCGGCGCTGGCGCGCGGCGTCGGGGGCGAGCGTGGCCGCGTACTCCGGATCGGGTTCGTACTCCGCGTCCGGGTCGTAGAAGTGACCCTCTGGCAGCTCGCCGTAGTTGGGGTCGTAGTGCGGGTCACTGTAGTCGGCGAAACGCTCGGCGGACTGACCGTTCGTAGCGTCGCCGGCCGTGGCGTTCACGTGTTGGCCGTCCGTGCTCTGGTTGGCTGTCATGGTGGGCGTCGGGTTCTGGTGGGCTGCGAAGGTGCGGACAGCGACGGAGCCGACACCCTCGGGTCCTGTGGGACCTGAGGACCCCTGGCCTCGTACAGGCGCTCCTGGTTGACCACCCCCGGGAGAAAATGTCGACTCGTTCACAAGTCGTCGTACCTCCTTGGTGACCAGGAAATTTCTCAACAGGTCAGCGTGACACCATGCCGACGGTTGGCGACTCTATGGCGTGTCGGCGGTCCGCAGCAACACAATCCGCCTCAGACGGCCCGATGTGTCGGTATGCGGGCCCCCCGATGTCAAGAGGCTCCCGAGTGACGTCCGGGTGGTTTCCCGGGTGGACAAAAAGGTTGGACAGTTACGTTAAGGGCAAGTTGGGTCGGCGTCCCGCGGACACGACGACGTCACCGTCCGGACCTTCCCTCCAAGGTCCGGACGGTGACGTGACGTTGCTGACGTTGACGCCGGGGATTGACCCCGGCCGCGGGGCTCTGTCCCAGCCCGTACGTCAGCGCGCCGGCGGGTTGCGGGCTCAGCCCAGCAGCGGCGCGATGTCGCGCACCGGCAGGTCGTGCGCCTCGCCGACGGGACCGTAAGTGACCTCTCCGTCATGGACGTTGAGGCCCTTGGCCAGCGCCGGGTCGCGGCGCAGCGCCTCGCGCCAGCCGCGGTTGGCCAGCTCCACGATGTAGGGCAGCGTCGCGTTGGTCAGCGCGTGTGTCGAGGTGTTGGGCACGGCGCCCGGCATGTTGGCGACGCAGTAGAAGACCGAGTCGTGGACGCGGAAGGTCGGCTCGGCGTGGGTGGTCGGCCGCGAGTCCTCGAAGCAGCCGCCCTGGTCGATCGCGATGTCGACAAGAACACTTCCCGGCTTCATCCGGGAGACCAGCTCGTTGCTGATCAGCTTCGGGGCCTTGGCGCCCGGGATCAGCACGGCGCCGACGACCAGATCGGCGTCCAGCACCGCGCGCTCCAGCTCGAAGGCGTTGGAGGTGATGGTGCGCACCCGGTTGCCGAAGATCTTGTCGGCCTCGCGGAGCTTGTTGACGTCCTTGTCGAGCAGCGTGACGTGGAAGCCGAGGCCGACGGCGATCTGGGTGGCGTTCCAGCCGGAGACACCGCCGCCGATGACGACCGCGCGGCCCGGGTTCACGCCGGGCACACCGCCGGGCAGCACGCCGCGGCCGCCTGCGGAAGCCATCAGGTGGTAGGCGCCGACCTGCGGCGCGATCCGGCCCGCGACCTCGGACATCGGGGCGAGCAGCGGCAGCGCCCGGCTGGGGAGCTCGACCGTCTCGTACGCGATGGCCGTGGTGCCCGACTCCAGCAGCGCGTCGGTGCACTCGCGGGAGGCCGCGAGGTGGAGGTAGGTGAAGAGGGTCTGGTCCTTGCGGAGCCTGTGGTACTCCTCGGCCACCGGCTCCTTGACCTTCAGCAGCAGGTCGGCGGTGGCCCACACCTCGTCCGCCGTGCCCAGGATGGTGGCGCCGGCGCCGGTGTACTCGGCGTCCGGGATGGAGGAGCCGGCTCCGGCGTCCTTCTCCACGAACACCTCGTGACCGTTCCGCACCAGTTCGTTCACCCCGGCCGGGGTGATGGCGACACGGAACTCGTTGTTCTTGACCTCGCGGGGGATACCGACCTTCACGTCGATCACGGTCCTTCACTCAGGGTGCAGAAGGCAGAGAAAGCCGGGTCACGCATGCTCGAAAACACCGGGAGGACCGCGGCTCGACCAGTCTAATGAAGGAACCTGAGCTGTCCAGCCTTACAAAGGGTCGATCTTTTTCGAGATTGCTATACGTTTCGCAGGTTGCAGGTGGTGTGGCTGCGCAGGGCCCGCACTGGAGCCCCGGGAGAGCTCCGAGGGGGCTCCGCAGGGATAGCTCAGTGGCGCTCGTCACGTCCCGCCGGGTACCCAGAAACGGGTTCCGCTTCCTTCCCAGGGCGGCTCAGTCTGGCGGCCGCCGCGCGGTGCCGCTGGGCCGCCCGCAGACTGCCGAGCCGCTCGCAGGCGTCGGCGGCCCGCAACTCCAGCACCGCCTCCAGCCGCCCGTCCCCCGCTCCGCGGGAGACCTCCAGGGCCTGGCTCCAGGTGCGCAGGGCGTCCTGCGGCCACCCGGCGTGCTCCTGCACCTGGGCCGCCTCGGCGAGCGCCCGTGCCTGGGCTTCCGGTTCCCGGAGCCTGCGGAAGGCGGCCGCCGAGGCGCGCCAGGCCCGCAGCGCCTCCTCCCACTCCTCCGCCTGCGCGTGGACGGTGCCGATCCGGCCGTGCAGCCGGGCTGTCGCCTCCCGGTCGGCACGCTCGTTGCGGGCCAGCCGCAGCGCGAGCGCCCTGCCGTACCAGTCGGCGGCGCGGTCCCAGTCCTCCAGTTCCGCATAGCTGTCGCCCAGCGACTCCAGGGCCCGGCCCGCAGCGCGCTCGTCGTTGGCCTGGCGGGCCGCGTCCAGCGCGGTGCGGTAGCGGACGAGGGCGTCCTCGAGCCGGTCCGTCTGCGCGTCCAGATCGCCGAGGTGCAGCAGCGCCGCGGCACGCTCCCGGTGCATACGGTTGCGCTCGGCGACGTGCAGCACCAGTTCGTGCAGCCGGTAGAGCTCGGGCGCCGCCTCCTCCGGATCGCGGTGCGCGTCGAAGGCCCTGGCCAGCGCGGAGATCAGCCGGCGGGCGAGCGTGTCCAGCTCCCCCGCCCCCTCCGTGACGGCCATCCGGGCCGCCGACAGCAGCGCGGGCCGCCGCGCCCGGAGCCAGGCCCGCGCCTCGAGAGGGTGCAGAAAGCGCAGCGCCCGCGGCATGCCCGCCAGTTCCTTGCGCGCCTCGGAGCCCGTCGGCTCGCACACCGCGCGGCACGCCTGGAGCTGACGTACCAGCCGTTCCAGCATCCGGGCCCGCGCCAGCAGCGTCTCGTCCGGGCGCTGGTGCGCCGCCAACTCGGCGCGCAGCAGCGGGTCCAGGCAGCCCGGCACCTGATAGCGGTCGGTGCTGCCACCGCCGGTCCCGCCGTCGAGTGGACGCAGCAGACCGAGCCGTACGTACTCCTCAAGGGCCGCTTGCGCGGTGCTCACCGAGCAGCCGCCGAGCGCCGATGCCAGCAGCGCGTCGACCAGGCCGGCCGGCGCGAGACAGAGCAGCCGCAGCAGGCGCGCGTGCGGGCGGGTCAGCGAGTCGTGGACGAGCCGGAAGGCGCGGGCGAGCGGTGCGGGGGGCCGCGGCACCGGGTGCCCAGCCTGCTCCTCGCCGTCCGCCTCGGCCGGCAGCCGCGGCTCACTGCCCGCCAGCCGCTGCGTGGCGTCCAGCACCGAGAGCTTGGGATGGGCGCCGAACCAGCCGCCCACCAGCATGAGCGCCGCCGGCTGATCGCCGCACAGCTCGGCCAGCGCCTCGGCGCTGCGCGGGTCGACGGTGAACCGGGGCGAGGAGCCCGCGCCGCGCCGGGCCAGCAGCGCCACGGCCGAGGCCCGGTCGAGCCCGCCCAGGGTGCAGGGGCGCACATCCGGCACGTCCGTCAACGGCCCGGAGGAGACGGCGACCACCAGGCAGTCCCGGCTCTCCGGCGCCAGGTCCAGCACCTGTTCGGAGTTGACCACGTCGTCGAGCAGCAGGACGAGGCGGCCCCGGCGGACGAGGGCGGTACGGAGCGCTTCGGCGACGACGGATTCGTCGGCGCCGGGCGGCGGCGTGTCCGGGCGTGGCCCCCCGGTCCGCTCGGCGAGGGCTGCCAGCAGGTCGCGTGCGGTGCGCTCGGTGGGGACGGGGGTGCCGCCGGGGTCGGTGAGGCGGGCCCGCAGCACTCCTCCGGGGTAGCGGTCGGCGATCCGGTGGACGAACTCCTCGGCCAGAGCGGTACGCCCGGAACCGGGTGCCCCGGCGATCAGCAGGACCCGGCTCTGCGGGAGGGGGCGTCCTGAGATGGTGTGCAGCCCGGCGCGTTCGATGTCCTCGCGCAGCGCGCGCAGTTCGCGGTCGCGGCCCGTGAACGCGTGCGGGCCCGGCCCCGCGGTCGTGGGCTGCACCGCCTGATCTGTCACGGGCTACGCTCCCGTTCGCTGTTCACCTGGTGTGTGCGGACGAATGCCGTTGCGAGCGTAGTTCACCGCGTGATGGCGGCAGCCGCCATTGACTGCCGCGTCCGCCCCGAAAATCACCACATCGGCTCAGGTGACCTTCCCGGTCCACCCACCCTCTTCACAAGGCGGGTGGACACAGCAGGGGGACGCGGCAGGGCCACAGCGGGTTGACACAGGCGAGGGCGCCTGCCGTCACCTCGGGTCGAAGGGCCGCGCGGGCCACGGCGCTTGGGCGGGCCGCAGCGCACCGAGACCGCCGCCGCTCGAGAGCGCCGCGCTCAGCGCGAGGGCACCCACCACGAGGCAGTTGTTGTGCAGCTGTCCGGCGAGCGCACCCCGCACCAGTTCCTCGAGCGGCACCCGGGCCAGCTCCATGTCGGCCTCTTCCTCGGAGACCTCGAAGCGCTCGCCCTCGACCTCGGAGAGCTGCCGGGCCAGGAAGATCCGCACGGCCTCGTCGCTGCCGCCCGGGGTGGTGTAGACGTCGACCAGCACCCGCCAGTCCTCGGCCTTGGCGTGTGCTTCCTCGTACAGCTCCCGCTCCGCGGCCGCCAGCGGGTTCTCGCCGGGGACGTCCAGCAGTCCGGCCGGGATCTCCCACAGCTTCTCGCGGACGGGGTGCCGGTACTGGCTCAGCACCAGGACGTGGTCCTGGTCGTCGAGGGCGAGGACGGCGACGGACCCGGGGTGGGTCTGGTAGTCACGGCTGACGACGGAGCCGTCGGGCATGACGACCTGGTCGGTACGGACTCCGGTCTTGTTGCCCTGGAAGGGGGTGGAGGTCGCGGTGACCTCCCACTCCTCGGGGGTGTCGGCGATACGGCTGGCCATGACGGTCACTCTCCCTGCCGGCGTTCGACGGCGGCCTTGACCAGGCCGGCGAAGAGCGGGTGCGGG
>NZ_JADKMA010000173.1 GCF_017676365.1 Streptomyces oryzae | reverse complement strand
CCCCTCGCGCCCCCGCCCCGGCGACCAGCGCGGTACCGCTCCCCCATACGAAGGGCGCCCCGTCCCTCTCCCGCACCTCACGGGCCCGCGGCACGAGCCCCGCCCAGCCGATGAGGGGCATTGGCCGTCCTCCTTACGGGGCGTTCCGATGCACGGTCTCCGTGCCCGCGAGGCTATGAGGCGGCACAAGCGAGGGCAATAGGTCTGGACCAAACAGCCTGCCGAACCCGACGCTCGAGTCCGTTGCCGGCTGACCGGATCGTTCCGCCACCTGCCCCGATCGTGCCTGTCGGGCACGCATGGCCGCTGGCCAGACTGACGGGCATGAACCGAGCGCTGCTTGTCATCGACGTCCAGGAGTCCTTCCGGGCCCGCGCGGACTCCTGGGCCACCATCGCCGACCCGGACATCGCCGAACCCGTCAACAGGCTGGTCCGGCTCGCCCGCGCCGCCGGGGACCGCGTCATCTGGATCCTGCACACCGAACCCGGCTCGGGCGGCGTCTTCGACCCGGAGCAGGGCCACGTACGGCTGCTGCCCGAGCTCGACCAGCCGCTCCCCGGCGAACCCGTACTGCGCAAGACCTCGCACAACGCGTTCACCACCACCAACCTCCAGCAGCTGCTGACCCGGGCGGGCGTTACCGAGCTCGTGGTCAGCGGCATCCGCACCGAGCAGTGCGTCGAGACCACCACCCGGATCGGCAGCGACCTCGGCTACCGCGTCGCCTTCCCCGTCGACGCGACCACCACGAATCCCGTCGGCGGCCTGAGCGCCGAGGCGGTCATCGAACGGACGGCTGCCGTACTCCGCGACCGCTTCGCCCGGATCACCACGGTGGCCGAGCTGGAGGCGGAGGCGGCGCAGCTGGCAGCATCCACGGCGTGACCCACGTCGTCCTCGTCCTCACCCCGGGCGTCCACCTCCTCGATCTCGCCGGGCCCGCCCAGGTCTTCAGCACCGCGGCGGGGCTCGGCCGCCCCTACCGGCTCAGCTATGTCGGCGAGCGGGAACGGATCGACAGCGCACAGGGCCTCCCGGTGCAGGCGCAGACCGAGTGGCCCGGGGATCTGGGCCCGGACGACCTGCTCGTCGTACCCGGCTGGCGCTGCCCGCGCGGCATGCTGCCGCCCCCGTTCAGCCAGCAGACCCTCGCCCGCCTCGCCGCCCATCACGCCGCGGGCGGCACGGTCGCCGGCGTCTGCTCGGGGGCGCAGGCGCTCGGCGAGGCGGGGCTGCTGGACGGCCGCCGCTGCACCACGCACCACGAGCTCCAGGACGAGCTGGCACGCCGCTTCCCGCGGGCGAAGGTCGTACGGGACGTGCTGTTCACCGCCGACGACCGGGTCATCACCTCCGCGGGCATCGCCAGCGGCATCGACCTGTCGCTGCACCTGCTGGCCGTACGCCACGGTCCGGCACAAGCCGCGCAAGTGGCCCGCAGCATGGTCGTCTACACCCGCCGCAACGGGGACGAGCCGCAGGCCAGCGCCGTACTGCGGTACCGCTCGCACCTCGATGACACCGTGCACCGGGTCCAGGACCTCATCGACGCCCGCTTCACCGAGCCCCTCACCCTGGACCACCTGGCCGCCGCCGCGGGCGTCAGCGCCCGCACCCTGACCCGCGTCTTCACCCGCGCCACCGGCGGCCTGACCCCCCTCCGCTACCAGCAGACCCTCCGCCTGGAACGCGCCGAGCACCTCATCGCCCACGGCACCACCACCGAGACCGCAGCCCACCAGGTCGGCTTCACCGACCCCCGCATGCTCCGCCGCCTCCGCTCCCGCACCCCCGGCTGAAAACGCTCTCCCGGCCCCCGAGCGAGCGGCCCGGCATTACGGGTTGCGTTCGCACGGTCGCAATTAGGTACGGTGTTCGATCGATGGGGGCGGACGTCGGGGGGACGGAGGCATGGGTGACGTGGGGGAAAACGGCGGGCCGCTGCTCCCCGGCGACAAGCTCAAGGACGAGCTGGCGTACAAGGGGCAGTTGCAGGTCCCGAAGGAGACGGTCCAGCAGCTGACCAAGGGCATCAAGGGCGCGCTGGACGAGCTCCGTGAGATCGGTACGGCCACGGACGCCGCGCAGGGCAGCGGTTTCGAGGAGATGTCGCTGTCCAAGATGGAGGTCGGCGACGACGCGCTGTCCCAGTCCTTCGAGGGCTTCTGCGAGCAGTGGGAGTGGGGCGTACGGGGCCTGATGGCGGACGCGGACGCCATCGCGGAGGGGCTGGGGCTGGCGGCCGGGATGTCCTGGGAGGAGGACCGCTACCGGGCCGTGGCGCTCAAGGGCGGCGTCAACGCCCTCAACCCGATGGGCAATCCGTACGCCTCCGAGGACGGCCTGGACAGCGCCGGGTTCCTGGACATGACCACCGGCCGCATCGACGGCCGGCCCGGCGGCCAGGGCGAGGGGGAGCACGGCTGATGGGGCTGGGCGATCTCGTCAACAGGGGGACCGACGCCGCCAAGGACGCCTACCACGACTTCACTCCCGACCCGGTCGAGGACAAGATCGAGGGCGCCGTCGAGAAGGGCGGCGAAGTCGTCGGCAAGGGCTCGAACCTGCTCGCCGACCGGCTGGACGCGATGGGCTGGAAGCCCGGCGCGAAGTTCGTCCGGGACGCCGGGGACGCGGTCACCAACAAGACCGGGGGTGACGTCCAGGAGCGGGAGCTGGGCGAGACGGAGGAGGCGAACAAGCTCATCCACGGCTCGCCGTCCAAGCTGGAGTCGACGGCCAACCATCTGCGCGACTTCCACAAGGCGTTCGACCGGGTGGGCCGCGGTCTGAAGGGCCTGGACTCGCACCACTTGAGGGGCGAGGCCGCCGACGCCTTCCGCCGCACGGTGGAGGTGCAGCCCGCCCGGTGGTTCAAGGCGGCGGACGCCTGCGAGAAGGCCAAGAACGCGCTGAACGACTTCGCCCGCACCGTGCGCTGGGCCCAGGGCGAGGCCCGGGAGGCCATCAAGCTCTACAACGAGGGCAAGACCGCCTCCGCACAGCACAAGTCGAAGGTCACCTTCTACAACGACGCGGTGAAGGCGTACAAGGAGACCCCGAAGAAGGACCGCGTCCCCGGCTCTCTCCCCGACAAGCCCCCGGCCGAGGATCCGGGCGAGTCGAAGATGGACGAGGCCCGCGAGAAGCTGAAGGAGGCCCGCCGCCAGCGGGACGAGGCGGCCCGTGCCGCCAACAAGCTGATGGAGGCGGCCCGCGACGCGGCCCCGCCCAAGCCGTCCCTCGCCGCCCAGGCACGAAGCGGTGCCAAGGGCGGGCTGCTGGCGATGGAGCACCGGGCCGGCGGCCTGCTGAACATGGGCGCCGAAGCCGCCAACTTCGCGCGCGGCATGAGCCCGGTCAACGGCCACAACATCCTCAACTGGGGCGACTACCAGACCAACCTCAACAGCACGGCCGCCGGAATGAAGACCCTGGCCGCGCACCCGGACGCCGCCCTCAAGCAGGCGTACGGCAACTTCCGGGACGACCCGGAGGAGTTCTTCGGCGGCCTGGCGTTCGACGCCCTCACCGGAGGCGGCGGAAGAGCCGCGGGCGCGGCGGCGAAGGGCACCCGCCTCGCCCGCGCGGGCGAGCGCGCCGCCGAGCGCCCCGGCCGCACGTCCCTGAAGGAGGAGCCGCACAACTCCAACCGCCCGGACGACGGCCGCCCCTGCGGCGAGGACCCCGTCGACTTCGCCACCGGCCGCATGCTGATGCCGCAGACCGACCTGACGCTGCCCGGCGTGCTGCCGCTGGCGTTCCGCCGCCAGTTCGAGTCCTCGTACCGCGCGGGACGGTGGTTCGGGCCGGCCTGGTCGAGCACCATCGACCAGCGTCTGGAAGCCGACGCCGAGGGTGTCGTCCTCCACGGGGAGAACAGCCTGCTGGTCGCCTACCCGCACCCGGAGCCCGACGGCGAGCCGGTGCTTCCCGAGAGCGGCCCGCAGTGGCCCCTGCGGCTGCGCGCCGACGGCGACTACGTACTGACCGACCCCGAAACCGGCCTGGCGAGCTGCTTCGCTCCCCCGGCGGATCTCGCCGACCGCGCGGGCGTGGCCCTGCTCGCGGAGATGTCCGACCGGAACGGCAACCGTGTCACCTTCGAGTACGACGAAGAGGGCACCCCGCTCGCACTCGTCCACTCCGGCGGCTACCACGTACGGGTGGAGACCGACGCGGAAGCGGGCCGCGTCACGGCACTTCACCTGGCCGGTGCGGCACAGGACGGCGCCGATCAGGAAGTCGTCCGCTTCGGCTACGACGAGCACGGCAACCTCACGGACGTCACCGGTTCAACCGGTGACCCTCTGCGCTTCGGCTACGACGACGCCGGCCGCATCATCTCCTGGACCGACACCAACGACTCGCACTACGCGTACGCGTACGACGAGCACGACCGCTGCGTGTGGCAGTCCGGCACCGAAGGCCATATGCATGCGACCTTCGACTACAGCCCCACCGACCCGGAGACGGGCCACCGCGTCACCAAAGTCACCAACTCCCTCGGGCACACCACCTACTACCTGGTGAACGCCCGCAACCAGGTCGTCGCCGTCACCGACCCCGAGGGCGCCACCACCCGCATCGAACGGGACGCGCGCCATCGGGTGCTGTCGCAGACCGACGCGCTCGGCCGCGCCACCCGGCTGGAACGGGATGACGAGGGCCGCGTGGTACGGGTCGTCCGCCCGGACGGCAGCGAAACGTCAGTCACATACAACGCCCTCGGCGCGCCGGCGGAGGTGACCGAGCCGGACGGCGCCGTGTGGCGGCACGCGTACGACGAACGCGGGAACCGCACGGCCACCACCGACCCTTCGGGCGCGACGACCCGCTTCTCGTACGACGCGTCCGGCCGGCTGACCTCCGTGACGGACGCGCTGGGCCACCCGACCCGGGTGCGGTGCGACGCGGCCGGCCTGCCAGTGGAGATCACCGACCCGCTCGGCGCCGTCACGACCTACCGCAGAAACGCCTTCGGCCGCCCGACGGCCGTCCTCAACCCGCTGGGCGACACCACGCAGCTGACGTGGACGGTCGAGGGCCGCCTGGCCCGGCGTACGGGGCCCGACGGCGCGACGGAGCGGTGGGAGTGGGACGGCGAGGGCAACTGCACCCGCCACATCGACGCGGCAGGCGGCGAAACCACCTACGAATACACCCACTTCGACCTGCTCACCGCCCGCACCGGCCCCGACGGCGTCCGCTACACCTTCACCCACGACGCCCGCCTCCGGCTCCGGGAGGTGGCAAACCCCCAGGGCCTGAAGTGGACCTACGACTACGACGGCGCCGACCGCCTCGTCGCGGAAACCGACTTCGACGGCCGCACCCAGCGCTACACCCTCGACGCCGCAGGCCAGTTGACCGCCCGCACGACGCCGCTGGGCGACACGATCACCTACGAACGCGACCTGCTCGGCCGTCTGACGGCCAAGGACGCGGCGGGCACGGTGACGACGTACGCGTACGACCCGGCGGGCCGCCTGACCGGGGCCCGCAACCCGGACGCGGAGCTGCTGCGCCAGTACGACCGGGCGGGCCGGCTCAAGACGGAGGTCGTCAACGGCCGTGCGCTCACCCACGCGTACGACGCGCTGGGCCGCCCCGCGCGCCGCACCACACCCACCGGCTCGGTGACCCACTACGGCTACGACGCCGCGGGCAACCGCACGGCGGTGACGGCCGACGGCCACACGCTCTCGTCCTCGTACGACGCGGCGGGCCGCGAGCGGCAACGGAGTCTCGGCGAGTCGCTCTCCCTCACCTGGGCCTGGGACCCGGCGGGCCGCCTCACCGGGCAGTCGGTGCTCGGCGGGGCAGCCGACGCCAACTGGCAGCGCTCCTACACCTACCGCCCGGACGGCCACCTGATCGCGGTGGACGACTCCCGCGAGGGCACCCGCCGGTTCGCCCTCGACGCGGCGGGCCGCGTCACGCGGGTCGACGCCAAGGGCTGGACGGAGAGCTACGCCTACGACGAGGCGGGCAACCAGACGACCGCCGACTGGCCCGCGGCCCACGCGAGCCCGGAGGCCCGCGGCCCACGCACCTACACCGGCACCCGCATCCGCACGGCGGGCCGCCTGCGCTACGAGCACGATGCGGCCGGCCGCGTCGTCAGCCGCCGGAAGAAGAACCTTTCCCGGCGGCCGGACACCTGGCGCTACGAATGGGACGCGGAGGACCGTCTCACCCGGGTCACCACCCCGGACGGGGTGGTCTGGCGCTACGCGTACGACCCGCTGGGCCGCCGGATCTCCAAGCACGCGGAATCGGAACGGGTGGACTTCACCTGGGACGGCCCCACCCTCATAGAACAGACCACCACAGGCCCGACCCCCCACCCGGTCACCCTCACCTGGAACCACCAGGGCCTCCACCCGGTCTCCCAGACGGAGCGCATCACTGCGGAGACGTCTCAACGGGAAATAGACTCCCGCTTCTTCGCCATCGTCACCGACCTCATCGGCACCCCCACAGCCCTCCTCACCGAATCCGGCACCACGGCCTGGCACACCCAGCAAACCCTCTGGGGCACCACCACCTGGAACACCGACGCCACCACCTACACCCCTCTCCGCTTCCCCGGCCAATACTTCGACCCCGAATCGGGCCTCCACTACAACTATTCCCGCCACTACGACCCAGCCACGGCCCGCTATCTGTCCCCGGACCCACTGGGGTTGACTCCGGCCCCGAATCCGGTGGCGTACGTGGGCAATCCCCATGCCCTGTCGGACCCGCTGGGACTGGCGCCGGAAGCATGCCGAAACAATGTTGCGCTCGGCATTCGCAAGAAGGGGCTTCGGAGTTTCGCCGAGAACAACGGGTTCACACATTTTCTCGACAACCACGAAAGCTGGGAGGCCGAAGTTCGCGCCGCCGCACACAACCCCGAAATCAACCTACACGTAGCCGTCGATGGATTCGCCGGAGCAACCTATGCCGAAAAATTCATGAACGCCTACGTGAAGGGCATGGGCGACAACTGGTGGGCCACTGAACGCGAAATGTACCACATAGGGAAAGCAGTTCGACTCGAGGACCGCACCTGGGATAGCATCACCTTTTACCACAAAGGGGAGAAGATATCGATCCCCGAACCAGAATCCTTCCCCAAGCCAGGCGAGACGTAAAATGAAACCCATCACCCACTGGGACAGAGAGTTCCAGGTTTGGCAGTATTCCGTCAGCCATTCGAAGCTTCTTCTGCGCAGTTTCGACCCCGACGAGTACGAGACGAGAATTGATGTCCTGTTCCCCGCTGTCGAGTTGATGATGCTGAGGCCGGCCTTCGAGACTCTGGCCATCCAGGAGCTGAGCACGACAGAGGCACAGGACTTCCTCGTGGACAGGAGAGCACCTCAACCGCAACCTTGGGGAACGCTCTACGTCATCAATGACGGCGAAGGATATGTCCAGGCCGCTTCGTGCAAGTGGCACGAGGACGAGGGGGACCACCACACCCCTTCGCGATTCGGGCCGCTGCGGGGAACTGAGTAATCGGCAAGGGTTCACCGTCCTGGGCAGGCGTCGGACCTGGGCGCGAGGCTTCCGTCCCCAGCGCTATCCTGGGCCCTCTAACCGCGCGTTGCCCCGAGCATCACTGTCGGTCAGACAGTCCGGGCAGTGTCAGCGCGCAGTAGTAGCCAGCGGGTTCTCTCAGCCAGCCAAACCATCGGAGGTCACCGGCACATGGCCAAGCGGCCCTCGCGTCTTCCGGCTCCGCCGCCGAATCCGTATGGAGCGCATCCGGGGGCGGGATGGGCGCCGCCTTCGGGGGTGAGGAGGACGAGCACGGGGCGGGTGATCGGGGTGTGTGTAGGGAGCCTGCTGGTGTTCGTGTACGTGGTGATACCGGTCGTTCAGTCGCTCCGTTGAGCCGTCGGGCAGGGCAGGGGAACAGGGACATGTGGAAGCGGGGGGCGGCCGAAGGGGCCGCGGGGGTACCTGTGGCGGAGCCGTGGCAGGCGCCCAGCGTGGTGGAGCAGCGGCTGTATGAGGCCAAGTGCCGTCATGACTGGGCCGCTTACATGGATGTGCTGGCCGGGCAGTATCTGTACCGCCTCGCCTCCCGCCCGTGGCTGGACGCCAATCCGGGGCGGGTCCCCGCGCGGATGCAGCCGGTCTGGCGGCCGGAGGTGCAGGGCTGGTGCGCGGCCGTGTACACGGAAGCGATGCTGCCCGCACCGATCGAAGACCCTGTCTTCATCTCGGAGAGCCTGGGCGCGTACGCCCGCGACTGGTCGCCCCAGGACCCGCCGTGGCTGGCGGTGAACCCGGGCTCGCCCTGCGAGGCGTACTTCCCGGCCAGCCGGAGCCTGTGCGCCCTGTGGCAGCAGCATGCCGACCGCGTCGACGACATCTGCGGGCACGGCACGCTGCGAACACTGTGGGTCGGCGGACCACGCACCGGTGCTGTCGCCCGCGGGCTCGCCTGTGGCGCGCTGCTGTCCGTGAACAACGGTCAATACTGGAATTCCCTCGGCCACGGACACGGCTACAACGACGAGCGGCGGGCACTCGAACGCTGGTGGGGCGTCACCACACGGGAGAAGTGGCAGCAGTGCCAAGAAGAGCTGCTGACCAACGAGATGAGCAGCCCGGTGTGGGAGTTCGCGCTGGGCCTGCGGCACAGCCTGGCCCAGGACTTCGGCGGACAGGTGGAGCCGGCGCACTGGCGGCAGGCGGCGGAGCGGGTGCTGCGCAAGCGGATCGCGACGGCCACCATCGAGCTGACGCCGGACGGTGTGACGCGGACCGAGGGCCCCAGCGAGGAAGAGGTGGAGTGGCAGATCGACGGGGTGAAGCGGCTGATCGGCCGGATCACCCGGTACGAGGCCCGGTTCCGCGCCGACGGCCTGCTGCCTGAGGGGCGGTTCATCCGCTCGGTCGCCGCCTGGGACTACGGCCGCGCCGCCAACATGGCCCGCTTCGGACTGGCGTCCCGCTACTGCACGGTGGAGGAGGCCGAGGCCGCCGTCGTACGCGCCGGACGGGTCAGCACGGTCAGCTACCGCTCGTGGGAGGACTTCTCCGCCGCGTACGTCCTCGGCCGCTGTCTCCACTTCGACGAAGAGGAGTTCGGCTCCTGGTACGAGGAGATGCTCGCCGCCCACCGCGTGCTGACCACCGACCCCGAGAGCCCCTGGCTGACCATCCCGTTCCGCGCCGGGGACGGCAACTGACGGAAACCGACCGGGCCCGGGCCCCAGGGGCTCACGGCGCCTGGAGTGCCGAGTGCCGGATGCCGTACAGGAAGTAGCAGCCCAGCCCCGCAGCCATCCAGGCGCCGAAGACCGCCCAGGTGACAGCGGGAAGGCTGGCCATCATCCAGACGCAGAAGCCGAAGCCGAGCAGCGGCGTGAGCGGGAAGAGCGCCACCCGGAAGGTCCGGTTCATGGCGGGCCGGGTGTAACGCAGGATGATGACGGCGACGTTGACCAGGGCGAACGCGAAGAGGGTGCCGATGCTGGTGGCGTTGGCGAGTTCGCCGAGCGGCACGGTGGCGGCCAGTGCTCCGCAGAAGACGGCGACGAGTACGGTGTTGGCCCGCGGCGTACCGGTCCGCTGGTTCACCTTGGCGAACACCCGCGGTACGAGGCCGTCCCGGGCCATGGCGAAGAGGATACGGGTCTGTCCATAGAGGACTGCGAAGACGACGCTTGCGATGGCGACGACCGCACCAGCGGCCAGCACGACGCTCCACAGGCCCATGCCGGTGACGTCCTCCATGATCCGCGCGAGGGCGGCGTCGGTGCCCTCGAAGTCCTGCCAGGGCATGGCGCCGACGGCGACCAGCGCGACGACGCAGTACAGCACGGTGACGATCAGCAGCGACAGCATGATCGCGCGGGGCAGGTCCCGCTTGGCGTTCTTCGCCTCCTCGCCCGCGGTGGAGGCGGCGTCGAAGCCGATGTACGAGAAGAAGAGCGTCGCAGCTGCCGCGCTGACGCCACTGACCCCGAGCGGGGCGAGCGGCGCGTAGTTGCCCGCCTTGATACCGAAGAAGCCGATCCCGCAGAAGAGCAGCAGCGTCACGATTTTGATGACGACCATGGCGGTGTTGATCCGCGCGCTCTCCTTCGCCCCGCGCAGCAAAAAGACCATCGCGAGCAGAATCACCGCGAGCGCCGGCAGATTGATGAGGCCGCCCTCGCCGAGCGGCGCGGAGACCGTCTCGGGAACCGTCACGCCGAGGGTGCCGCCGAGGAGTTCGTTCAGATACTCCCCCCAGCCGACGGCGACAGCTGCCACCGAAATGCCGTACTCCAGCACCAGGCACCAGCCGCAGATCCAGGCGACGAGTTCACCCATGGTCGCGTACGCGTACGAGTACGAGGAGCCGGACACCGGGATGGAGCCGGCCAACTCCGCGTAGGACAGCGCGGAGAAGAGCGCTGTCAGGCCCGCAAGGACGAACGAGACCGCGACGGCGGGCCCGGCGAGCGGGGTGGCTTCGCCGAGTACGACGAAGATGCCGGTGCCCAGCGTGGCGCCGATGCTGATCATCGTCAGCTGCCACATCGAGAGGGACCGGCGCAGCGCTCCGCCCGTTCCCTGCCCGCCCTCGGCGATCAGCCGCTCGACGGGCTTACGCCGCAGCAGCCGGCTGCCGCCGCGTACGGGACTCTGCGCGGGAACGGCCTCGACGGGCGTGCTCGGCGGTGGCGCGGTGCTGTGTTCCGGCGGCGTCGGCGGCATGTCGGACTCCTTTGTCGCTGCGGGTCGGCGGGGCCTGCGGCAGGCGACGGCGACCCGTGGACATGACGGACATGGCACACCACCGGCTTGGGAAAACCCGGGCACCGGTGCGGGGCCGCCGAGCTGGCGGTCTCCGCCACTCCTGGCACGGGGCATGAGCCTACGAGTCCGCAGCTCACGGCAGGAATGCATGCCTGTTGCGCATCCGCGGGAGATCGTTGCGTACTTCGGGGCGCCGATGGGGAAACGTTGCGCGACCCGGGGGCGGCACAGCGGCAGACACCCTCTCCGACATACTGACCGGTCGGTCTGTGCGGCTGGGGCATGTCCGGGCGAGCAGGGCATCCGTCAGGTCCACACCAGCTGCATCAGGTGATCAGGCCGGCGCTGATCAGCCAGATGTGTTCGCAGGTCGAGGATGCCTCTTGCAAATTCTCGCGGGATTCCTGCGAGGCGTGGTAGAAGGTCCGTTCGATCATCCAGCACAGGGCGCGGGCCATCGCTGACGCTTGCTCCGGCTCGGTACCGGCCTCGACGCCGGCGCGTTCCAGGACGGCGGTGATGGCCGCGATGAACAGGTCAGCCGTGTGGCTCCACAGCTCGCCGATCTCCGGCACGGTCAACGACAGGTCGATCGCCGTGCGCATGACCAGGCCGTGCTCGTTCCACAGCTCAACCGTGCGCTGCATGGCTGCTGCGATGGCCTGGCGCGGCTCGTCGGCCTGCGCGGTGGCCCTGGACCGCTCCCACAGGTGCTCGACGGTCCGGGCCACGAGTGCCGTGACCACTTCTTGTTTGGAACCGAAGTAGAAGTACAGGGCGCCACGTGTGATTCCGGCGCCCTGCGCGATGTCGCCGACGGTCATGGCGTCGTAGCCCTTTTGCGCGAGCAGGGCTTCGCAGGTGTCCAGAATGGCCCGCTCCCGGACATCGCCCTTGCGTTCGGTGGCGCGCCGGCTCCGCGCGGGGTGGTGGCCGGACATCAGAGCTGAGCTCCCTCGGCGAAGTCGGTCGTACGGGAGAGCGCCTCCCACGCGCGGATGTCCTCGTCCACGGCCGTGCGCGCGGCGGTGACCAGCCGCAGCGCGTCCGAGCCCAGGACGAGGTGGGCCGGCGGCTGCTCGACCGACGCGATGTGCACCAGGGCGTCCCCGGCCCTGGCCGGATTGCCCAACTGGTTCCCGCTGGCCTTCTGCCGCGCTTCCCGGATGGGGGTGAACAGCTCGTCGTAGTCGTCGACGGTCCGCACGGCGCGTGTCATGGAGCGTCCGGCCCAGTCGGTGCGGAAGGAGCCGGGCTCGATCGCCGTCACATGGATCCCGAACTGCGCGACCTCCTTGCCCAGCGCCTCCAGGATGCCTTCCAGGGCGAACTTGCTGCCGCAGTAGGCGGACATGCCGGGCACGGCCATGAGCCCGCCCATGGAGGTGACGGCCATCAGGTGTCCTCGGCGGCGCCGGCGCATGTAGGGCAGCGCCGCCTGCAGGGTGGCCACCGCACCGAATACGTTGACCTCGAACTGCCGCCGCACCTCGGCCAGCGGAGTTTCCTCGAAAGTGCCCTCCAGGCCGTAGCCGGCGTTGGCGACGACGACATCCAAAGGACCGACGCTCCGCTCGACCTCCGCGACCGCACCGGAGACGGCGTCGTCGTCCGTCACATCCAGGATGCGGCCGTGAGCGTGCCCGGGTTTCAGCCCTTCGAAGGCCCGCAGGTCCTCCTCGGAGCGGACAGTGCCGACGACGGTGTGCCCGGCGGCCAGCGCTGCCTGGGCGAAGGCACGGCCGAGACCCGTGCTGACGCCGGTGATGAGCCACTTCTGCTGCTGCACTGTCCCTCCAGAAGGGTCGCATGAGGAGCTGGACTGCCCTCTCGCCTGGAGAGTCTACACGGCGTCGAATTTAATCAACGTGGTGTTGATTCTGTCGCCCCGACGGCACCCTGCTCAGCCGAGGTCCTCAGTTGATGGCCTGGATCTCCTGGACGGTCACGTCCTGCCGGCCACCGAACTCCCCGGTCGGCAGATCATTCGCCCCCGCACCACCGCTGCCCTCCCACGACGCCTTCCACCTCAACGTCGACCGCAACGCGTAAGACCCCCCACCCGGCGTCGCCTTCAAATACGTCACCCCACACGGCGGCGCCTTCTTCCCACTCCCCTTCTTGTACGGACTGCCAATACGGCCGTCATCTTCGACCCCGCACTCACCAGAAGACGGGTGCAACGTCGCGTGCTCCGTCCCCGCACGCAACGCCAAGGCATCCGGCTTCACCGTCGTCCGCGCCCAGATCTCCTCACCCCCACCCAGATCCACCGACGCCCTCACCGACAACGGCCTGTACCGGCCCTCATCCAGCCACACCCACGTCGGCAGATTCACCGTCTGCCTGTCCTCCGGATTCAGCTCAACCCGCGTCTCCGGCACCGTGATCCGCGCATACGCCAGCCTCGAGAGAATCTCCGGACTGATCGCATTCTCCACATCCGGCCGCTCACCATTCTTCACCCAGAACGGCAACCTCGTACACGACTCCCGCTTCGCCGCATCCCTCTCCCCCGGATTCGGCACCGCCGCCCAGAACTTCCCCTCACCCTGCTTGTCCAGGTTGTAGTCCTTGTACTCCCCCTCCGAATACATGTGCCGGATATCCCGGTCCGTCTCCTCCTTGTGACCACCATTGTCGGGAGCCTGCCCGGTCAATGAGTAAGGCGACGCGTCTACTTTCTCCTTGAGCTGCTTCGGCGTATACGTCGGCGCGTACCAACACGGCGGCGGCGACCAATTCACCGGGGTCGATAAATTCCCCCCGCCACCCTTGCCACCACCAGCACCATCACCGGAGTAGCTGATCTCCCGGCTGCCCCCGGCCCCGGCCGTGGCCTTGTTGTTCTTGAAACCACCAAAGGAAGACCCTCTGCTCTTGTCGTCCGCGCTGACATCGGCAGCGGGGCCAATGCTGAGTGCCAGACAGAAGCCGGCAACGAGTAGCCGCCTCGGGGTCAGCCCATGCATGTCTTCTTGCCCTCCCCCTTGAGTTCGAAAGTCCGCGCCTTCCACACTTGCCCGGGCTTGTCAGGCTTCTGCATCACCAAGGAAAGACGCAAGTAACTTGCTGCGCTCTCCTCAGTACGCAGGACCTTTCCGGTCTTGATCTCTTTACTGAAGGAGTCCTTCTGGTTCATGCAGAAAGAGACCTCAACCAGGCGGCCGTCAACGACATCGCCCACTCGTTCGTGGGAGAAGCGCTCCTTACCAGTTACCGTGTAGCCCTTGTCGACGTCAGCCTTGATCTTCTTGGTCGCTGCCTCCGCAGCTGTCTGCAAAGGCACCGCATGCCGCGCCAGCACGGGGTCCTTCGGGTCTTGCTTCACGGTTCCGTGGTCCATGGCCCGCATGTAATCCGCTGCACCGTCCAACGCGGCCGCCTTCGCGGGGTCTGAGGGCTGCTCCCAGTCGAAGACAAGCTCGATGTCATCCGGCAACTTGATGTCCGACGTACGGAAGTCCCCCGGCGAGTCCTTCCCCTTCTTCGACGGACTCGGCGACTTGCCGCCCTTCCCCGAATCGTCCGCGCCCTCGATCTTGTCGCCCTGCGAACCGCCGCCCTCACCCCCACCGCACCCGGCGAGAAGCAGCGCAGCGGCAACCGCAGCTGCGGCCAACGAGACAGCGGGGCGGGTCAGGCGCACGGCAAGCTCCCAGTAGCGTCAGGTGACTGTCGTGCACCTGACGGTAGCAGCGCCCCCAACTCCCCCACGACCAAGTTCAGTAGAACCGCTCGTCCACCCCCTTAACCCCAACCGCCCCAGCTCCGCTCATTCACCTCCCGCAACCGGATCGGCTCCGGGCCTGGCGCTCGTGTCCGAGGTCAGGGCCCGGAGCCACCGCCAAGTGGTCCAGCCGGGCGAGGAGTTGGCAGGGGATTCGTCCGGGAAGATCCGTGTCGTGATCTCGCCGTACTTGGTGAGGTAGCCGTAGAGCATCCCGGGGCTGCTGTGCGGAGCGTCGAAGGTACCGTCGGGGCCGAGTGCAATCACCCCGCCTGTCCGGCCGAGCTGCGGCAGTCGCTTGACGACCACTTGGTACGCCGCCTGGGGCACTTGAGGAACGCGTACGGCATGTAGGCGAGCGTCGCCACGCCCAGCGTCGTGGACATGTACATTCCCGCCTCGGTTCAGGGCACCAGGGGCACGAACACGGTGCCGGAGTCCTCCAGCGTCCGCGAGAGGTTCTTGGCGGCGAGGCCGCGCTCCCGGTAGACGTCCTTGAATGCCTGGCCGGGAACCAGGATCGCCAGGTAGGACACGCCCATGGCGATCGCTGTGCTCAGCGAGGAAATGGAGGTCGGCACACAGCCCCGGGGAGCCCGGCCACGACGCACTGCAGTGCACGGCCGCGCTGCCGGTGCGAGGCCGCGTTGCGCGCCTACCTCGCCGACGGAGGGGTCCCCACCCCGCTGACCATGAACTGCTCGGGCAAGCACGCCGCGATGCTCGCCACCTGTGTCGCCAACGACTGGGACACGGCGACGTATCTGGATCCGAACCATCCGCTGCAGCGCGCACTGCGCGAGACGATCGAGGACCTGGCCGGCGAAGAGGTCGCCGCAACCGGCGTCGACGGCTGCGGAGCACCGCTGTTCGCCCTCGGCTACCGGGGCCTGGCCCGGGCGTTCGCCCGGCTGGCCGCCGGCCCCGAAGGATCGCTGGAGCGGCGGGTCGCCCGGGCGATGAACGCACACGCCGAGTACGTCGGCGGCACGGGCCAG
This sequence comes from Streptomyces oryzae, assembly GCF_017676365.1. GTDB lineage: Bacteria > Actinomycetota > Actinomycetes > Streptomycetales > Streptomycetaceae > Streptomyces > Streptomyces oryzae. The sequence goes on along the minus strand of NZ_JADKMA010000173.1, from coordinate 1,155 downwards.
GACGTGACCCGGCTCATGGGCGCACTTCCCGGATCGGTCGCCAAGGAGGGCGCGGAAGGCGTCTACGCGATGCCGCTGCCCGACGGTTCGTCGGTCGCGTTGAAGATCGCCGACGACTCCTCCCGGGCCCGCCCCGTCGTCGTGATCGCCGCACTACGGCGGCTCGGCGTCAGCATCGACACCGATGAAACCGTCACCGAACTGGCCACCGCACCCGTCCTCGGACACGGCAAACCGGTCGGCGCGGTGCGGCCCGCTCAGTCCCTGCTCTGAGGGGCCCACGGGAGACGGCTTCCCACTCCCGGCCGTCACCGGCTCGGGGGTGACGCTCAGTCGAGACAGAACTCGTTGCCCTCGATGTCCTGCATCACGATGCACGAATCGTGGTCGTCGCACAGGAGTTGCACGCGTACCGCGCCGAGCTCCAGCAGTCGCGTGCATTCGGCTTCGAGCGCGGCAAGGCGCTCTTCCCCCACGAGCCCGGTGCCGACCCGCACATCGAGATGCACCCGGTTCTTGACGACCTTGCCCTCGGGAACGCGCTGAAAGAACAGCCGCGGTCCCACGCCTGAGGGATCGACGCAGGCGAACCACGAACCCCGGTCCTCAGGAGGCCGGGAGCGGTCGAATTCCTCCCAAGTGGCGAACCCCTTCGGCGGCGATACGACGTACCCCAACACCTCGCACCAAAAGCGGGCGAGGCACTCAGGTTCCGCGCAGTCGAAGGTGACTTGGAACTGTCTGGTCGAGGACACGGGCGCACCCTAACAGGGGGCGATCAGTTGATGGACTGGATCTCCTGAACGGTGACGTCCTGCCGGCCACCGAACTCCCCGGTCGGCAAATCATTCGCCCCCGCACCACCGCTGCCCTCCCACGACGCCTTCCACCTCAACGTCGACCGCAACGCGTAAGACCCCACACCCGGCGTCGCCTTCAAATACGTCACCCCACACGGCGGCGCCTTCTTCCCACTCCCCTTCTTGTACGGACTGCCAATACGGCCGTCATCTTCGACCCCGCACTCACCAGAAGACGGGTGCAACGTCGCGTGCTCCGTCCCCGCACGCAACGCCAAGGCATCCGGCTTCACCGTCGTCCGCGCCCAGATCTCCTCACCCCCACCCAGATCCACCGACGCCCTCACCGACAACG
>NZ_JADKMA010000172.1 GCF_017676365.1 Streptomyces oryzae | reverse complement strand
CCCCCGCCGTAGACCGCCTCCAGGGTGCGGTCCATGCCGCTGTCGGCGGCGCCCAGCACACATCCGGTGCCGTCCGCGGCCCCGCCGCCCAGCACCAGCCGCCAGCGCCGCAACCGCTCGGCCTCCTCGGCGCCGGGTGTCCCCGCACCTGGTGCCTCCGCAACTGGTGCCCCCGCCCCGGTGACCTCCGCGTGCTCTGCCTGGACCGTCATACGCGCACCTCCTCCCGCTCGCCGCTCTCGCCTGCCACTTCGCTGCCGTCCCCCGTGGGCGCCCCGCCCAGCAGCAGCCGCACCGTCTCCAGCACGGCGTCGGCCCGCGCCACATCCAGCCCGGCCCCGAACCCGGGCAGCCCGTCCGCCGCTCCGGCCGCCCGCCGGTCGCCGTCACCGGCCGGGCCGCGTCGCACCAGCTCGCCGAGGGTGCGCCGCACTCCCGCCTCGTACTCCGCGAACGTCCGGCGAAGCAGCGGCAGCACATCCGTGAACGCGTCCGCAGGGACACCGGTCAGCCAGCGGTCGACGAGCGCGAGCAGCCGTTCATCGTGGACCAGCAGCATGCCGCCGCCCGAGAGAAAGCCCTCGACCCATGCCGCGGCCTCCGCCGGCGGGGTGCCAGGCGACAGCGCGAGGCTCATCAGCCGTTCCGCCTCTTCGTCCGGCAACTGGCCGTCGTCCAGAAGCAGTCGGGCGCAGCGGCCACGCAGCAGACCTGATATCCGCTCCCGCCCGGCGAGCGTGCGCAGCACCCCGCGCCATCTGCCCAGCAGCCCCGCGGCGGCCCGGTTCTCCGCATCCGGCAACGGTTCGGTGGCACCCGGCGACGGTGCGGCGGCATCCGGCGACATCTCGGTGCCATCCGGAGACGACACCGTGCCGGTGGCGCCGGCGTCCGGCTCGTCGCGGGCCAGCAGGTTCACCGCGTGGTGCGCGGCGTCCAGATGGCCCCGCATGTCACGGGCGCCTTCGTCGTCCAGCCCCGCGCAGGCGGGCGGAAGGCCGACGCACACCCGCTCGGCCATGCCCCCGGCCACCTTTGCCAGCGCGCCCGCGTCGGTGCCCCGCACATCGCCGTAGCGCAGCGTGCGCACCAGTGCGGGGAGCGCCTGTGCCAGGTGCCCGACATCCGACTCCAGCGCGGCCCGGTCGGCCAGCACCCGCATCACCACGGGCAGTGCGTCGGGCAGTTGGGCCAGCAGGCACAGCTCGGCCAGCGCCGTGATGTCGGCGAGTGTGCTGCCCTCTTCCTCCGTCGCCTGGGAGCACGCCTTTGCCGTGGCCGCCTCGTACACCGTCGTGCCCCAGATACCGGCCTCGGCCACCCGTACGGACAGCTCGGGCTCCCAGCGCAGCCGCCAGCTCTCGCGGAAGGTGCCGGTGCTGCCGCTTCTGGAGCGGGCAGGCTCGCCCCAGTTGACGCCGAGCAGCCGCAGCCGGTGCAACAGGCGGCTGCGCGCGGCGTCGGTCTCCTTGCGCAGGTCCAGATCCAGTTCGCGCTCGGCGGCGGCCGGCTTCAGCCGCACAGCACGCTGCTGACGCGCCAGGTCCCGCTGCAGGGGAACCGCCGGGGCCCCCTCGGGCACCTCACCCAGCACATCGCCGACCACCAGGTGGTCCCGGATCAGCTCCAGCGGCACGTCCGAGCCCTCGCACAGCACAGCGCGGACCGCATCGGTGGTCTCCGTCAGCCCCGCCAGCGGGCGTCCGCGCATCGCGGCCAGCGTCTCGGCCAGCCTCACGGCCTCGATGAGGTGTGCGGACGAGACGGAGTGGTCCTGTGCCCGCAACAGGCCCGCCACCTTGGTCATCCACCGCTCCACCGGCCGGTCCGGAGCTGAGAAGAGATGGCCGTACCACCCGGGGGAGGCGATTCCCGCCCCGTAGCCGGACTGGCGCGCCAGCCGCCGGTGTGTCCAGGGCACCCAGGTGATCTCCGTCTTCACTTTGGGCAGCGCTTTGAGCGCCTGCCGGTCGGCGGTGACCGTGGTGGCCTCCGTCAGCGCGGGCACGTGCCAGGCGCCGCAGACCACTGCCGTGGCCGCGTCCCCGAACTCCTTGCGCGCCTCGCGCAGCCGCAGCCGCATATGGGCCTCCCGTACGAGGTCCCGGTGATGACCGCCCTCCCCGTGCACAGCGCGGAGTTCGGCCATGGCCTCGCCCAGCGCGGCGAACGGCTCATAGGGGTCGGCGGTCCCGATGCCGCGCCCGCCGCCGCGGTGTTCGACCGCGTCCTCCCACCAGCGCTCCGGATCGTCGTAACCGGCGGCCTGGGCGAGCGCCGCCAGCGGGTCCAGACGCACCTCGCCCCCGCGCTCCGGGCCCGGCCCGGCATCCGGGTCCCCGGCAGCACCACCCCCGTCGGTGCCGCCGGGGACCGGCTCATCCCCCGCTCCCCCCGGCTCTTCCTCCCCCTGGCCCGTCGCCTTCTTTTCGCCGTCACCGGCCGGCTTCTCCTCCCCGTCGCTCATCGCGAGCGTGTGGGCCGCGGGCAGGTCGATGAAGCGGACCGGCACGCCGCGCCGTACGGCCCAGCGGATCGCCACCCACTCCGGCGAGAACTCCGCCAGCGGCCAGAACGCCGCCTTCCCCGGCTCGTTGACGGCGTGCGCCAGCAGCGCCACCGGCGGGACCATGCCCTCTTCCCCGGCCAGCTCGGCCACAGCGTCGCCCTCGGGCGGGCCCTCGATCAGCACGACACGCGGTTCGTAGGCCTCCAGCACGGCACCGACAGCGCGCGCCGAACCGGGACCGTGGTGCCGCACCCCCATCAGCAGCGGTCCTGCCCGGCCCTCCCGAAGGGGCGGGCCCGCCGCGCCCTCTCGTACAGCCGTCATGCGGACACCTCTCGGCAAGCGCGGTAGAAGTCCTTCCAGCCCTCGCGCTCGCGCACGACCGCCTCCAGATACTCCTGCCACACCACCTGGTCGGAGGACGGGTCCCGGACGACGGCGCCGAGGATGCCCGCGGCCACGTCTCCCGCGCGCAGCACCCCGTCCCCGAAGTGGGCTGCCAGCGCGAGGCCGCCGGTGACGACCGATATGGCCTCGGCCGTCGAGAGCGTGCCGGAAGGAGACTTGAGCTTGGTGCGGCCGTCGTCGGTGACGCCCTCGCGCAGCTCGCGGAAGACGGTGACCACCCGGCGGATCTCGTCGAACCCCTCGGGCGCCGGCGGCAGATCGAGGGAGCGGCCGAGCTGGCCGACCCGGCGCGCCACGATCTCCACCTCCGCCTCGGCGGTCTCGGGCAGCGGCAGCACAACGGTGTTGAAGCGGCGGCGCAGCGCGCTCGACAGCTCGTTGACCCCACGGTCCCGGTCGTTGGCCGTCGCGATCAGGTTGAAGCCGCTGACCGCCTGCACCTCCTCACCCAGCTCCGGAATCGGCAGCGTCTTCTCCGACAGCACGGTGATCAGCGTGTCCTGCACATCGGCGGGGATACGCGTCAGCTCCTCGACCCGCGCCGTCATTCCCTCGGCCATCGCGCGCATCACCGGGCTGGGCACCAGCGCCTCGCGGCTGGGGCCCTGGGCGAGCAGCTGCGCGTAGTTCCACCCATAGCGGATCGCCTCCTCCGCGGTGCCGGCCGTGCCCTGGACCAGCAGCGTCGAATCCCCGCTGACGGCCGCGGCCAGGTGCTCCGACACCCAGGTCTTGGCCGTGCCCGGAACGCCGAGCAGCAGCAGCGCCCGGTCGGTGGCCAGCGTGCTGACCGCGACCTCGATGATGCGGCGCGGCCCCACGTACTTGGGCGAGATGACCTTGCCCCCGGGCAGCTCACCGCCGAGCAGATACGTCGCCACGGCCCACGGGGACAGCTTCCAGCGCGCGGGCCGCGGCCGGTCGTCGGCCTCGGCGAGGGCCGCCAGTTCGTCGGCGAAGGCGTCCTCGGCGTGCGGCCGCAGCGCGGTGGCAGGAGCGGCCGCGGAGGCCGGGCCTGACGCCGGCTGTGCGGCGGACTCGGCGGCCGGGTCTGCGACATGGCTCTCGGTCACAACTCCCACAACTCCCCCTCAACGCGAGGCTCTCGTACGGAAAAAGACAAGGGGATGGCCAAGGAAGGAACCCCCGCGCCGCAGCGCCTCGGCCGATCCGTGAACCACTCTGCACCCCGCCACTGACAATCGCCCCGACTACCGCTCTGACCTGCGGCGTTGGGCAGTCGAGGCACGGTTGTCAGTGGCGCCGCCTACCGTTTTCGGCATGGGTGGACAGGCGGTCCGCTGGACGGCGGAGCAGGTAATGGCGCTGGCGCCTGACGATGCGTCGCGCCGCGCGGGGAGCAAGCTGTCGGCGCCCGGCCCGTGGACGGAGGCCGGATCGGGCGGCGGCGCTGTCTGGGGGCTGTGCAAGGGCAGCGGAAGCAAGCCGTATCAGACGGTGGTGGACCTGAACGGCGGCCAGGGCCCCGGCTACAAGTGCTCGTGCCCCAGCCGGAAGTTCCCGTGCAAGCACGCGGTGGGACTGCTGCTGCTGTGGGCGGGCGACGAGACAGCCGTGACGGAGGGGGGCGACCCTCCGGAGTGGGCGGACGGCTGGCTGAGCGGCCGCCGACAGCGTGCGGAGAAGAAGGCCGCGGGCAGAACGGGCGAGAGCAAGCACGGTGCGGCGAAGGCCGCCGGGGAGGGGGTGACCGCTGGGGAAGCGACAGCGGACGACGGGGAAGCAGCAGGGGACAACGGCGACGCCCAATCGCGTGCCGATGCCGCGCGCCGCCGCGCCGAGCAGCGTGCTGCTCGGATCACGGCGGGCACCGAGGAGCTGGAGCAGCGGCTGGCGGATCTGCTGCGCGGCGGGCTCGCGGGTGCCGAGCAGGCGGGGTATGCGCCGTGGGAGGAGATGGCGGCCCGCATGGTCGACGCCCAGGCACCCGGGCTGGCCACCCGGATACGCGAACTGGGGGCGATCCCGGGCTCGGGGGAAGGCTGGCCCGAGCGGCTGCTGGCGGAGTGCGCGCTGCTCCACCTGCTGGCCCGCGGCTGGTTGCGGGCCGGCCAGCTGCCCGTACCGCTCGCCGAGACCGTCAGATCACGGGTCGGACTGACGGTGGAGGCGGCCGAACTTCTGGAGAACGAGAAGGAGTTGATACGCGACGAGTGGCTGGTGCTGGCCCAGCGGGACGCCGACGAGGGACGGCTGACGGTCCGCCGCATCTGGCTGTACGGCCGCACCACCGATCGGCACGCGGTGGTGCTGTCCTACGGCGCGGGTGGGCGCGCTCCTCAGCTGGCGCTGCCGGTGGGCGCGGCACTGGACGCGGAGCTGGCGTACTACCCCGGAGCCAGTCCACTGCGGGCCGCCCTCGGGGAGCGGCACGGGGCTCCCTTGCCGGGCTTCCAGCCGCCGGGCGCGGGCATCCCGGAGGCTCTGGACGCCTGCGCGCTGGCGCTCCGGGACGACCCCTGGCTGGAGGGCCGACCGTGCGTGCTGCGGGACGTGATCCCTGTTCCGCCGCCCGACGCGGCCCCGGCGAACGACGGTACGGGACCCAAACGCTGCGGGACCGGCCGCGCGGACCGGCACGGGAGCGCGGGCGCCGGAAACGGCAACGGCTCCAGATGGCTGCTCGCGGCGTCGGACGCGGAGTCCGCCCTCCCCGTGGCGCCGGGCACCGGTACGGCAGCCCTGTGGAGACTGCTGGCGATCTCCGCCGAGGGCCCGGTCACCGTGTTCGGTGAATGCGGCCACCGCGGCTTCGCCCCGCACACGGCATGGAGCGAGGGAAGAGCCGTCCCCTTGTGAGGGCAGGGCGGCAGGTTGCGCCCGGGGGGCGACGCATGGGGGCGGGGCGCGGCTCCGCGAAGGAGGGCGGACGTCCAGGCGCGGCCGGGGAGCCGGGGCACCACGAGGCCCCGGGCCAAAGACGAAACGGCGGGGCAACAGAAGGGGCAGGGGCAGACGTGACGGCTGAGACGGAGCCGGGGCGGCGCATACGCGGAACGGACCCGGGACGGCGGGCAGGCGCCGGGGAACCATCGGACGGCGGAACAGGACCAGCGGCGGTACGCGCAGTTGGACCAGCAGCGGTACGGGCATCCGAACGGTCGGCTGAACCAGCGGCACAGCAGGCGGCTGAGCCGGTGGCGGAGCGGACGCCGGAGCCAGCAGGGGAACGGGCGGCTGAACCAGTGGAACGGGCACCCGAACGACCAGCGGACCGGACGGCTGAGTCGGCGGCAGCGGCAGCACCGGCAATGTCAATGGCAATGGCAATGGCAACAGCAACGGCACCCGCGTCGACACCGGCACCGGCCGCCTCGCCGGCGGAACAGGCAGGGCAACGGGCGGCAGCCGCCGCGGCAGGAAGCAGCGGGAACTGGAAGGAGTTGGTGGCCGCTGCCCTGCTGGGCGCGGAGCGGCGGCGCCCGCCGGGCGGGAGCGTGACGGCGCTGCTGGACGCGGCGGCTGCCGAGACCGTCCGCCGTCGGGCGGGCGCCCGCGCCGTCGTACCGGGGCAGCGGCCCGAGCCGGCGCCGCCGGACGACCGTGCGCCGCTGCCCACCGCGGCCGAGCAGCGGCTGGCAACGCTGCTGGCGGACCGGGCGCTGAGCGGGCCGAGCCCGGCGGGCGCGGCGGCCGGGCGGCGAGGTTCGGGTCCTGACCTGGGTGAGCTGCTGCCGCAGTGGCTCGCGGAGGCCAACGCCCAGGGCTACCGCGCGCCAGCCGCGCTGTTGCCCGCCCTGCTGGACGCAGCGCGTGCCCGTACCGATCTGCGGGCCGAGACGCTCGCGTTCGCGGGCCCGCGGGCGCTGTGGCTGGCGCGGCAGAACGCCGACTGGAAGTTCGCGCTGCGCGACGGGGTCCGGCGCCGGCTCCCCGAGGAGCGCCCCGAGGAGGCCGAACAGCTGTGGCAGGAGGGGCTGTTCGCCGAGCGGGTGGCCCTGCTCGCGGGCCTGCGGCAGCGCGACCCGGAGGCGGCGCTGGCCCTGCTGGCCTCCACCTGGCAGACGGAGCGGGCCGAGGACAGGCTGATGTTCCTGGATTCGCTGCGCCAGGGCCTCGGGCCGGCCGACGAGCCGTTCCTGGAGCGGGCGCTGTCCGACCGCAGCCGCACCGTGCGGGCGACCGCCGCCGAACTGCTGGCCGCCCTGCCCGGTTCCGCGCTGGGCGCCAGGATGGCGGAGCGTGCCCGCGGCTGTGTGTCCCTGGGGCACATGGGCCGGAGGGGCCGGACGGACCGGACCGACCGCGGGGGCAGCTCCGGGGAAGTTCCCCCGGGGACAGCCATCGTGGTGGAGGCGCCGCACACCTGCGACGCCGACATGCAGCGCGACGGCGTCATACCCAAACCGCCCACGGGGCGGGGCGAACGGGCCTGGTGGCTTGGCCAGTTGGTGGAAGCGGCACCGCTGGAGGTGTGGAGCGAGCAGCTGGGCGGACTGGCGCCCGCCCAGATCGTGACGCTGCCGGTCGCCGACGGCTGGCGGGACGATCTGCACGCGGCGTGGTGCGGGGCAGCCGTCCGGCAGCGGAACGCCACCTGGGCACGCGCCCTGATCGGCGAGCCCGGCGAGCCCTTCGCCGAGGGGCCCGGCGATCCGGCGAAGCTGCTGTCCGTGCTGCCCGAGGAAGAGCGCGGCGAGTGGGCGGCGCGCTTCGTGGCGGCACACGGTCTGTCGGAGGCGTTCCGCATCCTCGGGGTGTGCGGCGTGCCGTGGCCGCTGCCGCTGGGGCGCGCAGTGGTGGACGCGCTGGAGATCGCCAGGGACGCGGGCAGCTACCCGTGGAGCTTCAGCGGGGTGATGGGGCTGGCCGAGCGCTGTCTGGACCCGGCCGACGCGGAACGGCTCGCACCGCTCGCCGCGGTCCCCGACGAGAAAGAAGGGGAGTCACCGGGCGCAGGGGCTTACTGGGCGGAGTCGTTCCAGCGGCTCGTCGCCACGCTGCGGCTGCGCTCCGCGATGCTCGCGGAGCTGCGGGAGGGAAGGCAGGAGGTGGTCCAGGAAGAAAGCGAGGGCTGACGGGGCGCCGGGCCCGGTGCGCCACGCCGCAGCAGGGACGAACCGGAACGCGGGGCGACCGGCGACGGGCAACGGGCGACAGCGGCCGACAACCAAGAGCAGACGACCGACAAGCAGCCGCTGGCGCCCGGCGCCCGCAACTGTCGGCCGGCAGCCGACAACCGGCACAGCGACCAGCGACCAGCGGCCGACAACCAGCGGCCGGCGACGACAAGCGGCTGAGCCCGTCAACCGGCGACTGGAGATCAGCGACCGGAGATCAGCGACCGACGACCGACAACCGGAGACCGGCAACCAGAGACCAGCGGTCGGCGCCCGGCGACCCGCGGCCGACAACCGGCAAGCCGCAAGCCGCAACAAGCAAGCAGCAACCAGCAACCAGCAACCGTTCAGGCTGCCACCGGGCCGACGTGGGTGCGGATCCAGTCGACGACCTCGCTGGTGCTGGCGCCCGGGGTGAAGATCTCGGCGACGCCCTGCTCCTTCAGCAGCGGGATGTCCGCCTCCGGGATGATGCCGCCGCCGAAGACCTTGATGTCGGCGGCGTCCCGCTCACGCAGCAGCTCCAGTACGCGGGCGAAGAGCGTGTTGTGTGCGCCGGAGAGGATGGACAGGCCGATGGCGTCCGCGTCCTCCTGGATGGCGGTGTCCACGACCTGCTCCGGGGTCTGGTGCAGTCCGGTGTAGATGACCTCCATACCGGCGTCCCGCAGGGCACGGGCGATGACCTTGGCGCCCCGGTCGTGGCCGTCGAGGCCCGGTTTGGCGACCACCACCCGGATCGGACCGGTCACATCCATCACTGCCTCCCTCTGGAACGACCTCCCGGCCGGAACGGGCCACGGGGTGTGAACGCACGTTATCTCCAGCATCCCGCACCCGTCCGTACCGCGCTCGCAAGCGAGGGGGAAATCACACGCGGGGCCGCGCCTGCCCGCGGCCCACACCACACACATCCCTCCGCAGCCCGTTGCGCCCGGCATATGAGCGCGAGCTCGCGCCTGGCGCCCGGGCTCCGCGCGCTCCCCGGACACGCTCCCCGCCATGCGCCGGATGCGCCCCCGCTCGTCGGCAGTCGAGAAGTCGCGGAGCGCCGTTGATCGCGGAGCCGGCCCTTCCGGACGATCGGCCCCGCACACTTCACGTCCACCCCCGCCCGGCCTCCGCGACTTCGCGCCCGCACACTTCCGTCCAGGTGTCGGGCATGTGCCACTGCTACGGGACTTCGACCTCTGTGCCCGCATCGAGGTGGAGTTGGGCGCGGATGGAACCGGAAGCGGCGATCGTCACGTCGAACACCGAGACGGCTGACAGCGCAAGACGCAGAGCTCATCATTTCGAACGAATTTCGAACTCAACCTCTGCTACCAGTCCGTAGTCCGCCGAAAGACGGCCGATTGCCCTTTTCCTGCGCCGCTAAAACCTCCCGAAGATTGTCGCCGTCGCATACCGCCGGGTACAGTCACCGCACTGCTCCGCCCCTGTCGCCGAGGCGAAAGAGAAGTTGGTGGTGAACGACCGTCATCCGTCGGGAGTCCCGAACCCCGACGACCCCGGTTCCGGCTTCTCGTACGGCACCTACGACGCGGACCACGGACCGTCGGCGTATGGCGCGTACAACGAGAACGCCTACCAAGCCGGTTCGCACGACGGATACTCCACCGGCAGCTACGACGTTTCCGGCGCCACCTACGCCGACGGCTCGTACGCCCCGTACTCCTCCTACGGCGACGACGACCCGCTCTTCGGCAACCTCCCCGGAGCGCCCGGCACCGACACCGGCAGCTATCCGGCCCCGACCGGCTCCTGGGACACCAACACAGCCTGGGGAACGGGGAGTTACAGCCCCGAGGCGATGGCCACGCCCGGCTTTCCGGCGCAAGCGGGGCCCGAGCAGACCTACGCGGACTCCCCGATGGCGGGCTTCGGGCACGGGCTGCCCACCGCGGACGACGGCACCGGTCAGTGGAACTTCGGCGTCCAGGAGACCGGCGGCTGGGACACGACTTCCTGGGGCACCGGCGCCTGGGAGGCAGCCGGCCCGGAAACCGGTGGCTGGACGACAGACGGCCACGGCACGGCGTACGGCTACGAGACCGCCGAGGGCTATGCCGGTTACGAACAGCCGGGGTACGGCGGGCAGGACAGTCAGGCCGCCGGCCACGACGCTCCCCACAGCCCCAGCGGCTATGCCGCCTACGAAGGTCACGAGGGCTACGACAGCTACAGCGGGGCTGAGGCGGCTTACGGCCCGGAAAGCGCGTATGGCCAAGACGGCGCATACGGCGCCGAGGCCGCGCAGTTCGGGACCGACCACGGCTACGCCCCGATCGACCAGGCCCAGGCCCAAGCCCCGGCCCAGGCCCAGGACGCCACTGCCCAGTGGGACTTCTCCGGACTCGCGCAGCACGAGCACGAGCCTGCATACGAGTCGGCGTACGAGTCGCCGTATGGGTCACCGTATGAGTACGCATACGAGCCCGAGCACGGTTTCGACGCCGCGGCGTCCGACTTCCCCGCGTCCGCCGCGCGAAACGACGCCAGTGGCGAGGCGGGGGACGAGGCCGGCGACGACGTGCCGGACGGTCACGACGACCCCTCCGCGCCCGTCACCCTCGGCACCGTCGGCGGCCCGCACGGGCGCGGGCGCCGCCGCTCCCCCAAGGCCCGCCCGCGCCGCCGGGCACTGATGACCGTGGCGGTTCCCTCCGTCGCCGTCATGGGTGTGGCCGGAGCCGCGGCGGCGAGCGTGATGGGCGACGACGGCGACAAGGACAGCGCCACCGTCGCAGCGCCGGACGCCGCGCCCGTGAAGCCCTCGAGCGCCAACAACAAGCTGGACAGCCAGTTGCAGGGGCTGTCCGCCGACGCCGACGACTTCGCCGACCGCGCCAGCCGCACCCAGGAGCGCATCGACCTCAAGCAGCGCCAGCAGGCGGAGAAGGAGCGCAAGGCGAAGGAGGCGGCGCGCAAGGAAGCCATGCGCCCCAAGTTCGTGATCCCGGTGAAGGACCACACGCTCAGCGCGCGCTACGGCCAGGCAGGCGTCAACTGGATGTCGATCCACACCGGCATCGACTTCCCCGTCAGCTACGGCACCCCCGTCATGGCCGCGACCGACGGCACCGTCTCCACCAAGCACGATGTGTCGTACGGGAACATGGCCGTCGTGACGGCGAAGGACGGCACCGAGACCTGGTACTGCCATCTGAGCAGCAACAAGATCCGCTCGGGTGAGGTCAAGGCGGGCGACGTGATCGCCTACTCCGGCAACTCCGGCAACTCCACGGGCCCGCACTTGCACTTCGAGGTCCATCCGGGCGGCGGCTCGGCAGTGGACCCGATCCCGTGGCTCCAGAGCAAGGGCCTCAACATCAGCTGAGGACCCCTACCGAGGAGTTGCCCCCCCGTTGCCCCTCACCCCGAGGGGCCGCCCCGCACGCGGAGGGGTCCCCCTCGCACCGAGCGGCCGCCTCTGCCGCTACCCCCTCACAGCGCCGCTACCACCTCAGAGCCGCTGCCTCCTCACAGCTTCTCCACCGGCGCATAGCGCAGCAGCAGCCGTTTGGGCTTCTCGCCGCCGAAGTCGATCGTCGCCTCGGCGTTGTCGCCGCTGCCCTTCACCGACTGGACCGTGCCCAGGCCGAAGCTGTCATGGGTGACGCGGTCGCCGACCTGGAGGGAGACCACCGGCCGGTCACCGGCGCGCCGCGTGGCGAAGCCGGACGGCCCCCCGCGCCGGGCCGAGGCGCTCGCGGACGAGGAGAGGGAGGCACCGGTCCCGGCGCCGACCGAGCCGGCGCCGCCCATGGCGCCGGCACCGCCACCCGTCCGCTTCCACTCCAGATACTCGGCGGGGATCTCCTCCAGAAAGCGGGACGGCGGATTGTAGGAAGGCTGGCCCCAGGCGCTGCGCATCGCGGCGCGGGTGAGATACAGCCGCTCCTGGGCCCGCGTGATGCCGACGTACGCGAGCCGGCGTTCCTCCTCCAGCTCCTTGGGCTGTCCCAGGGCGCGCATATGCGGGAACACGCCGTCCTCCATGCCCGTCAGGAAGACCACCGGGAACTCGAGGCCCTTGGCGGTGTGCAGGGTCATCAGGGTGACGACGCCCTCGTCCTCGCCCTCCTCGGGGATCTGGTCGGAGTCGGCGACCAGGGCGACCTGTTCGAGGAAGTCGGCGAGCGTGCCGGGGGACTCCTCCTCGCCGCGCTCCTGCTCGAACTCCAGGGCGACAGCGGCCAGTTCCTGAAGGTTCTCGATACGCGTCTCGTCCTGCGGGTCGGTGGACGCCTGGAGCTCGGCCAGATAGCCCGTCTGCTCCAGCACGGCCTCCAGCACCGTGGCGGGCCCGGCGCCGGACTCCACGACGGTGCGCAGCTCCTCCATCAGCGCGTTGAACCGCTTGACGGCGTTGAGGGAGCGGGCGGCCATGCCGTACGCCTCGTCCACGCGCGCGAGCGCCTGCGGGAAGGTGATCTTCTCGCGCAGCGCCAGCGCCTCGATCATGGCCTCGGCGCGGTCGCCGATGCCGCGCTTGGGCACGTTGAGGATGCGGCGCAGCGGCACCGCGTCCTCCGGGTTGGCCAGCACCCGCAGATACGCCAGGATGTCGCGGACCTCGCGGCGCTCGTAGAAGCGCACCCCGCCGACGACCTTGTAGGGCAGGCCGACGCGGATGAAGACCTCTTCGAAGACGCGGGACTGGGCGTTGGTGCGGTAGAAGACGGCGATGTCGCCGGGCCGGACCTTCTCCTGGGCCCCCGGCTCCTCGCCTTTGTGGGGTTCCCCGTGGTGTTCCCCGTCGCTGAGGCGGTCGATCTCGTCGGCGACGAACTGTGCCTCGTCGTGCTCAGTGTCGGCGACATAGCCGGTGATCCTGGGTCCCGAGCCCGCCTTGGTCCACAGGTTCTTGGGGCGGCGGTCGGCGTTGCGCTCGATGACGGCGTTGGCGGCGGACAGGATCGTCTGCGTGGAGCGGTAGTTCTGCTCCAGCAGGATCGTCGTCGCGTTCGGGTAGTCCTCCTCGAACTGGAGGATGTTGCGGATGGTGGCGCCGCGGAAGGCGTAGATCGACTGGTCGGCGTCGCCGACGACGCACAGCTCGGCCTGGTCCTCCGCGGGGCCGACCAGCTCGCGCACCAGCTGGTACTGCGCGTGGTTGGTGTCCTGATACTCGTCGACGAGGACGTGCCGGAAGCGGCGGCGGTAGTGCTCGGCCACGTCGGGGAACGCCTGGAGCAGATGGACCGTCGTCATGATCAGGTCGTCGAAGTCCAGCGCGTTGGCCTCGCGCAGCCGCGCCTGGTACATCGTGTACGCCTCGGCGAGGGTCTTCTCGAATGCGTCGCTGGCCTGCCCCGCGAAGTCCTCCTCGTCGATCAGCTCGTTCTTGAGGTTGGAGATCTTGGCACTGAACGCCTTGGGCGGGAAGCGCTTCGGGTCCAGGTCCAGATCGCGGCAGACCAGGGCCATCAGGCGCTTGGAGTCCGCGGCGTCGTAGATCGAGAACGACGAGGTGAAGCCCAGCTTCTTGCTCTCGCGGCGCAGGATGCGCACGCAGGCGCTGTGGAAGGTGGAGACCCACATCGACTGCGCACGGGGGCCCACCAGCTCGGCGACGCGCTCCTTCATCTCGCCCGCCGCCTTGTTGGTGAAGGTGATGGCGAGGATCTGGCCCGGGTGGACGTTGCGGGCGCCCAGCAGGTGGGCGATGCGGTGGGTGAGCACCCGCGTCTTGCCGGAGCCCGCACCGGCGACGATGAGCAGTGGGGAGCCGGCGTGCAGCACGGCGTCCCGCTGCTGCTCGTTCATCCCCTCCAGCAGCGCGGCAGGGTCCACGACGGTGCGGGGCGCGCCGTCCCGGTGGTACGGGTCACGCCCGCCGGCGCCCGCCGCGCCGGCCGCTCCGCCCGCGAAGGTGCCCGCGAAGAGATCGTCCGGGATCTCCTCGGCCGGGCCCGGGTCCGTGGAGCCGTCGGGGTCGGGCGGCGGGGGCGCGTCCGCCTCGGGGGCCATGCCGTCGAGGTCCGCCAGGAAGCTGTCGTCGAAGAGGCTGCTCATCGTCGTACGAGTCTAGGCCGCCGCACCGACACCCGGGTTGCCCTGTGGATAACCCGGCGCCTTCCGCCCTCCCGGGCGTTCCCCGGCGGCCTCCCAGTACCCGGATCGCTCAGACCCAGAGCACGGCGATGAAGATGTTCGCCGTCGTCAGCAGGCCGACGGTGCCGAAGAGGGGCGCGCTGAGCCGTTCCTCGTCCCGCTTCACATAGGTGATGCCGAGGATCACGACGAGCAGCGCCAGCTTGAGGCCGATCTTGACGTTGTTCACCGAGCTGTCGTCGGCCTGGTTGAGCCCGACCAGGGCCACGCCGGTGATCAGCATGGTCAGCGCGCCGTGGAGCATGCTGGGGCTGACCCGGGCCTCGCCCTTGCCCATCACCTTCATCTGCGTGAGGAAGCCGCCCAGGAGCGCGGCTATGCCGATGATGTGCAGGCCGACGAAGACATTGATGAGTACGTCCATGAGCGCGAGCGTATCCGGGCGTTTTCTGGGCCTTTAGCACACCCCCGCTTCTCCCGTCGAGGCTCTCGCGGCACCGGTCGGCGCTCGCGCATATGCCCCCCGCAGTGAGCCGCAAAGCGGACCGACCCGGGCGGCTCTGCAGCGAAAAGGATCACTTGCGGTCATTCCCGCGCCCGGCCGCCACCGTTCCGCATAGCGTCCTCGCCAGGTGGCCGCGCCCCGCCGGTCGGCGCGGCCACCCCGGCTGCCGGGACAGGTGTGACGTGCACAACACCGCGCTCTTAGGGACTCACAGGGATCAGTAAGCACCAGTAAGGAAGTGACGGCCACCCATGGCCTCGCACCGCAAGCCCACGCCGCACCCCCTCGCCGCCCGTACCGCCCTCACCCTCGTCCTCGCCTGCACGGCGGGCGCCACCGCGTTCCAGCACTCCGCAGACGCGCAGCCACAGCCGCCGAACCCGCCCAAGGCCAGGCTGAAGGCCGAGGTCGACCGGCTGCACCGGGACGCGGAGCGCGCCACCGAGGCGTACAACGGCGCAGCCGAGGAGGCCCGGTCGGCGCGGCGCAGGCTGGAGTCGCTGCGCGACGAGGCGGCGCGCCGCCAGGAGCGGCTCAACCGCTCCAGGGACGCACTCGGCTCCTGCGCGGCGGCGCAGTACCGCGAGGGCAGCGGTGTCGACCCGGGCCTCCGGCTCGCGCTCTCCTCCTCCCCCGGCGACTACCTGGAGCGCGCCGCGGCCGTCGAACGCGCGGGGGACCGCCGGGCAGCAGCGGTGAAACGTGCCGCCGGCCAGGCCCGGCAGCTCGCACAGACCCGCACCGAGGCGCAGGGCGTCTCCGCAGAGCTGGAGAGGTCGGCCGGCAGCGCGCGGCGCCACAAGCGCACCGTCCAGGGGAAGCTCCGCCGGGCGCAGCGACTGCTCGACAGGCTGAGCCCCCACGAGCGTGCCGCCGTCCTGGACGAGCACGCCCCCGCGCACGCCCGCGTACGCGCCCGGCAGACCCACCCGTCCCGTGCGGGCGCCAACCGTGACGACGGCCCGGCGGCGCGCCCGTCAGCGCATCCCTCAGCGCACGCACCCGCCGGGCGCTCAGCCCTCGCCGTCGCGTTCGCGCGCAGCGCGCTCGGGAAGCCGTATGTGTGGGGCGGTACGGGGCCCTCCGGCTACGACTGTTCCGGGCTCACCCAGGCCGCGTGGAAAGCGGCCGGCGTTTCGCTGCCGCGTACGACCTACAGCCAGATCCACGCGGGCAAGCGCGTCTCCCGTGGCGAACTTGCCCCCGGTGACCTGGTGTTCTTCTACGACAGCGTCAGCCATGTGGGGCTGTACATCGGCGGCGGCCGGATGATCCACGCACCCCGGCCCGGCACTTCGGTGCGGGTCGCGCCCGTCGGCCAGATGCCCTTCGCCGGTGCGGTCCGCCCCGCCTGAGGCCGCCGCCCTCTTGGAGCCGCCATGGGGCGCACGTCAACCGGGCGGCTTTCGCCGTTCACTCACAGGGGCACAGCGAGCGGCCGTACGTTGCCGCCGTCGCCCACAGCCGTACGACGTACGGCCATACCCGTGCGCCCCTGGCCGAGTTGCCGGAACCGATCACTCGGGGAGAGTGCGCCTGCCGCGGGAAACACGTACTGCCCGACTACTGCAGCACTGCCCGGCCGCTTGCACCAGTGTGGCGGTGGCCGTTGCAGCAGGGGTGGGCACGGCCGCAGCTCCGGGGCCGAACCAGGGCGTCACCCTGCGCAGTCACCGCGCGTTGACGGTCGGGGACTCGGCGGGCTCCGCGGTCCGGTGGTTCCCTCGGACAGAGCGCTGCCACTGCGGCAGCGTGCCGCGAAAGCGACTGGAAGGGCGGTGCCGGCCGGCCACAGGAGCGCTGTCAGCACCCGCGAACAACACAGCAGTGATCTCGCCGGATGACCCAGCCATCAACCTCTCTCCACCAGGATCACCCCGGACGAGTCCGCCCTGCTGAGCTGACACCGACTCACGTAAGGCACAATCCCCTTCCATCCCACGGAAGTTGAGAGGCGGGGTTGCGCAGTGGCCGTGGATACGGCTCAGGACGGCTCGAAGGGCCCGGGCGACGAGGACGGGCAGGGCAGCGGCGCGCAGCGCGCCGGTGGCGCCCCTCGTACAGGTCGGACGACCGGTGCGGGCCGGACGGCCGGTACGGGGCCCGACGCTGCAGAGGGCGCCACCAGCGGAAAGAGCTCCGCTGCGGGGCACGGCACCGGCCCCACGGCGGGGAAGAGCGCCGCCCCCGGCGCGGGAGCAGCCCGCGTACCCGGCGCGCGAGCCGGCGCCCCCTCCCCCAAACGCGCCTCCCGCTAC
>NZ_JADKMA010000171.1 GCF_017676365.1 Streptomyces oryzae | reverse complement strand
GGGTCAGCGGGGCGGGGTCAGCGCCTCACAGGACGGTGGCCACATCGTCGTAGGACAGGCGCGGCGAACGCGGGGCGAACGCGTCGGGGCCCGGCTTGCCGATGTTGACGACCAGCAGGACGCGCTGCCGGCCGTCGCCGAAGAACTCCTTGTTGACGCCCTGCGGGTCGAAGCCGGTCATCGGGCCGGCGGCGAGCCCGGCGGCGCGCACGCCGAGGATGAAGTACCCGGCCTGGAGGCCGGCGTTGAGCGCGCCGGCTGCCTCCCGCGAGCTCTCCTCGGAGAAGACCGCGTCCTTGATGTGCGGGGCGTGCGGGAAGAGCTCCGGCAGCCGCTCGTGGAAGTCCACGTCGTAGGAGAGGATCGCGGTCAGCGGAGCCGTGCGGGTCTTGGGCACGTTGCCCTCCGCCATGTGTGTCAGCAGCCGCTCGCGGGCCTCGGGGGAGCGCAGCAGCGTCAGGCGCAGCGGCGACTGGTTGAACGCCGTGGGCCCGTACTTCACCAGGTCGTATATCGCCTGGATCTGCTCTTCGGTGACCGGTTCGTCCGTGAAGGTGTTGGCGGTGTGCGCCTCGCGGAAGAGGAGGTCCTGGGCTGCGGGGTCGAGGGCTAGAGCCATGGAAGGGTGCCTTGCCTTTGTCGTGCGGCGTACAGGGTGCGCGCGGCAAGTGTAACCAGCACTAGTTCAAGGTTGAACAATACCCTCCTGTGACCCCTTACACGTCCTCCTCCTCGGCCTCCTCCGCCTCTTCCTCGGCTTCCTCCTCCAGCACCGCGTCCAGCCGGGCCCGTGCTCCGTCCAGCCAGGCCCGGCAGATGCCCGCCAGCTCCTCGCCGCGCTCCCACAGCGCCAGCGACTCCTCCAGAGTCGAGCCGCCGGACTCCAGACGCTGCACGACCTCGACCAGCTCGGCCCGCGCCTGCTCGTAGCTGAGCGCGTCCGCCGTCGCCAGCTCCGCCTGCGAGGTGCCTGCCGCGCCGTCCCCCGAGCCATCCGCCGCGGCAGCTGCGGGGCCGCCGTTGGCCGTCCGGCCTTCCGTTTCCGTCGTCATACCCGCCAGCCTATGCGTGGGGTCCGACAGCGACGCCGAACTCCCCCTCGGCGACCCGGGCCCGCAGCAGGTCGCCCTCCGCGACCTCGGCGGCGTCCCGGACGACGGCGCCGTCCGCACGCTGGAGCACCGCGTACCCCCGCTGCAGCGTCGCGGCCGGTGACAGCGCGACCACCCGGGCGTGAGTGTGCGTCAGCGCGTCCTCCGCGCGGGCCAGCCGGTGGTCGAGGCAGCGGCGGGAGCGGTCGAGCAGCCCCGCGATCTCCTCCTCGCGGCCCTCCACCATCACGTGCGGATCGGCCATCGCAGGGCGGCTCATCACCTCGGCAAGGCCCCGCTCCTCGCGCTCCAGCAGCCCGTTGATCACCCGCCAGGCGCGCTCCCGCATCGCCCGCACCCGCTCGTGCTCCTCGCCGACATCCGGAACGGTGTCCTTGGCGGCGTGTGTCGGCGTACGCGAACGGAGGTCGGCCACCAGATCCAGCAGCGGCGAGTCCGCCTCGTGCCCGATGGCCGAGACCACCGGCGTGCGCGCAGCGGCGACGGCGCGCACCAGGCGCTCGTCCGAGAACGGCAGCAGATCCTCCATCCCGCCGCCGCCCCGCGTCACGATGATCACGTCCACGTCCTGGCGGGCGTCCAGCTCCTGCAGCGCCTCGATGATCTGCGAGACGGCGTAGGCGCCCTGCACCGCGGTGTTGCGCACCTCGAAGCGCACCGCGGGCCAGCGCTCCCGCGCGGTGTGCAGCACATCCCGCTCGGCGTCCGAGGCCCGGCCGGTGATCAGCCCTATCCGCTGGGGCAGGAAGGGCAGCCGCTTCTTGCGCTCCGCCGCGAACAGCCCCTCGGCCGCCAGCGCCTTGCGCAGCCGCTCCAGCCGGGCCAGCAGCTCGCCCACGCCCACCGGACGGATCTCGGCGGCACGCAGCGAGAGCCGCCCCGTCTTCTCGTACCACTCCGGCTTGGCGTGGACGACGACCCGGGTGCCCTCGCCGATGACGTCCTTGACCTCCTCGTACACCTGGCGGAAGCAGGTGACGCTGAGGGAGACCTCGCGCGAGGGGTCGCGCAGCGTCAGGAAGACCATTCCGGCGCCCGGCCGGGGCGAGAGCTGGATGATCTGCCCTTCGACCCAGACGGCGCCCAGCCGGTCGATCCAGCCACGGATCAGCCGGGAGACCTCGCTGACGGGGATCGGGGAGTCGGCGGACGTGGTGAGAGCCATGCGAGAAGGCTAGGGCCTGTCACTGACAGTCCGGTCACGCGCGCGACCGGTCCGGCCACGCGCGCGTAGCACTGTCAGCCACAGCAGCCCGATCCCCAGCCACACCAGCCCCACCCAGTGCGCCTCCCGGCTGGCGGTGACGATCACCGCGATGACGATCCCCAGGCCCACCAGCGGAACCGCCCAGTCCCACAGCACACTCATCCGGTGCCCGCCCGACGGCTCCGCCGCGCTGTCGTCCCCCGGCGCCTCGGGAGACTCGGGCGCACCCTCCGGGCTGCTGCCCAGGCGCCGGCTCAGCCCGTAGTAGCCCATGACCGACAGATGCAGCATGCCGAAGCCGAACAGCGCGCCGATGTCCACGACGGAGACCAGCCGGTCCAGACCCGCGGCGGCGCGCGCGGCCCACACCGCGGCGCACAGCGTCAGCAACGCGCTCAGCAGCAGCGCACGCGCCGGCACTCCGGTGCGCGAGCTGACGCCGCCCAGCACCCTGGGCAGCCGCCGGTCCCTGGCCATGGCGTACAGCAGCCGGGCCGCGGCCGCCTGCCCGGCCAGTGCTGCGAAGGCGGCGCCGATCGCCTTGCTCACCGCCACCGTGGTCTGCAGCCAGCCGCCGACCGCCGCCTTGGTCGCCGTGTAGAAGGCGGCGCCCTGGGAGGCGGGGTCCTCGGCGAGGCGGCGTGAGGAATCCTGGGACAGCAGCGCGGCCAGGTACGTCTGGATGATGAAGAGCACCCCGGTCACCAGCAGGCACCACACCAGCGCCCGGGCGACAAGCGTGGCGCGGTCGCTCCTGCTGCCCACCGCCTCCTCGGCGAAGTTCGCGATGGCGTCGAAGCCCAGGAAGGACAGCACCGCGACGGAGACCGCGCCCAGCAGCGCCGTCAGCGAGAAGGCGCGGTCCCCGGTGAGCGGTGTGAGCCAGCCGCGCTGCGGCCCGTCCTGTGCCAGCACCACCAGCGCGGCCGCCACGAAGACGGCCAGCACCAGGATCTCCATGGCCAGCACCAGAAAACCGGCCACTGCCGCGCGGCGTACGCCGGAGAGATTGAGCGCTGTTGTCACCACCACAGCGATGGCCGTCCAGACCCACTGGTCCACCTCGGGCACCAGCTGCTCCATGGCGATGCCCGAGAAGAGGTAGGCGACAGCCGGGATGAGCAGATAGTCCAGCATCAGCATCCAGCCGGCCATGAAGCCCGCGCTGTTTCCGAGGCCCACGCGCGCGTACGCGTACACAGAGCCCGCCTGCGGCACCGTATGGATCATCCGGGCGTAGGAGTAGGCCGTGAACGACATGGCCACTGTTGCGACCACGTACACCAGCGGGACCACGCCATGGCTGCGCGCATCCAGTGCACCGTAGATACCGACCGGCGCCATAGGTGCGATGAACAGCAGCCCATAGACGATCAGATCCCGCAGGCTCAGACTGCGCCGCAGCGGTCCGCCCGGCGTGTCCCCCAGGATTTCGGCTGCTGTGTGCGAGCGAGCTCGAGGCATGGGGCCCAGCTTGCCGCAGAAGACACCTCCTGGCAGCCTCCTGGCAGCGGGGGCGGGGCGTGCCCACCGACGGCGGCGGGGCGCGTGCCTACAGACGTACGCCCCGACTGCCACCACGCTCCCCGGCCTCTGAGGAGGGGTGTCGTCCGCTGGCCAGAGCGTTACGAGTTCGGCCCTTACGATGGAGCCATGACTGGTTCGCCCGACCGCAGGCCCGCCGACGCACCGGAAACCACCGCACCGCAATCCACCGCTCCGGGCCGCCGCCGCGTCCTGCTCGCCGCCCCCCGGGGCTACTGCGCGGGCGTGGACCGTGCGGTGATCGCCGTGGAGAAGGCACTGGAGCAGTACGGCGCTCCGATCTACGTACGGCACGAGATCGTGCACAACAAGTACGTGGTCCAGACGCTGGAGAAAAAGGGCGCCATCTTCGTGGAGGAGACGGACGAGGTGCCCGAGGGCGAGATCGTCATCTTCTCGGCGCACGGTGTGGCCCCCACCGTCCACCAGGAGGCCGAGCGCGGGAAGCTGGCCACCATCGACGCCACCTGCCCCCTGGTCACCAAGGTGCACAAGGAGGCCGTGCGGTACGCCAAGGAGGACTACGACATCCTCCTGATCGGCCACGAGGGCCACGAGGAGGTCATCGGCACCAGCGGCGAGGCCCCCGACCACATCACGCTGGTCGACGGTCCGGAGGACGTGGAGAACGTCGAGGTCCGGGACCCCGACAAGGTCGTGTGGCTCTCCCAGACCACCCTTTCGGTGGACGAGACGATGGAGACCGTCGACGCGCTCAAGGGCCGCTACCCGAACTTGCTCTCGCCGCCCAGCGACGACATCTGCTACGCCACGCAGAACCGGCAGACCGCCATCAAGCAGGTCGCCGCCGACGCCGACCTGGTGCTGGTCGTCGGCTCCAGGAACTCCTCCAACTCCGTACGCCTGGTCGAGACCGCGCTGGCTCACGGCGCCAAGGACGGCCACCTGGTCGACAACGCGGAGGAGATCGACGAGGCATGGCTGGAGGGCGTCGAGACGATCGGCCTGTCCTCCGGTGCGTCCGTGCCCGAGGTGCTGGTCGACGGCGTCCTGGAGTGGCTGGCGCAGCGCGGCTGGGACGAGGTCGAGATCGTCAAGCCGGTCGACGAGCACATGCAGTTCTCGCTCCCGAAGGAGCTGCGCCGCGATCTGCGCACCGAGGCCGCCGAGCGGTTGCGGGCCTGAGGGCTGGGGGCTGGGGGCTGGTGCCGGGTGCCTGACGCCGGGGCCTGACGTATGGCGCTCGGTGCCTGTGGCGCCTGGGGCTCGGTGCCTGGCGGCCGGGGCCTGGCGTCTGACGCATTGCGCCGGGGTGCCTGGGTCCGATCCCTGGGGCTCGGTGCCTGTTGGCCGGTGCCGGGTGTCAGCTGGTCTCGGCGTGCCGCCGGGTGCGGCGTGCCTCCACGAGGAGTGCGGCCTTCCGTACGAGCGCGATCAGCGCGGCGGCCACCGTGCCCGCGTACAGCCATACCGCGTGCAGCGCCAGCCCTGTGAAGACGTTCTGCAGCACCCCACCGAAGCCGTCGCCGGTGCCCCCCGCGAAGAACAGCCCGATGGTGTAGGCGATCGGCGCCGCGATCGGCGCCGCGAACAGCTCGGCCGGCCGCACCCACACCGCGGCGGCCATCGCGGCCAGTACGAACCCGATGCCGTAGAACGCGGGCGCCCCGCCGGGCATCAGCGACACCAGGCCGCCGAGCAGCACCATCAGCAGTGAGGCGAATACTCCGACGCCCAGGCCCGTGAGCCTGGGCGTCGGCATCCTGCCGCTCGCCTGCCCCTTGCGCCGCCGGCCATCGGCCGTACGTGACGCTGCCGCTCCCTGCCCGCGCCGCAGCTGCCGGGCCGCCCCGCCCAGGGCTGCCCCGCTCCGGGCTGCCCGCCGAAGGCCCGATGGCCGCTGACCTGTTTCCCGCGGGGGCGCTTTTCGCTCAGGCGCCGTTCGCGGGGACGCCTGCCGCTCGGGCGCGGCCGGATGCGGGAGCCGCGGGCTGCGCCGGGGGGCGGCCGCGCCACCTTCGGCGCCCTCGCCCGGGGGAGGGGCCCCGTGCCGCTCGTACGGGTCGTGCTGGGTCGTGCGCGCGCTGCGTTGCTCCACCGGGCCACGGTAGGTGGTACGGGCCCGCGGTCGCCGTCATGAACACGCGGAATCCGCCAACGCCACCGATCCGGCACAGTCCGGCCGCCTGCGCGCGGCCCGAGCGCCGTCCGCGCGTCGCCCACCTGCCGTTCCCAGCCGGCTGGGAAGCCCAGGGGAGTGCGACTCCGGGCGCCCGTAGACTGGGTGGTCGGCCTCCGGGCCGCCTGTCCGCGTAAAGACCCCACTACGGAGAACCCCTGCCAGGGGCAACGGGAAGTAGTCGCAACGTGTCGCTCACGATCGGAATCGTCGGCCTGCCGAACGTCGGCAAGTCGACCCTTTTCAACGCCCTGACCAAGAACGAGGTGCTGGCGGCCAACTACCCGTTCGCCACCATCGAGCCGAACGTCGGTGTCGTGGGCGTCCCCGATCCCCGGCTCGGGAAGCTGGCCGAGATCTTCAACTCCCAGCGCGTCCTCCCCGCCACCGTCGACTTCGTCGACATCGCCGGAATCGTGCGGGGCGCGAGCGAGGGCGAGGGCCTGGGCAACAAGTTCCTGGCGAACATCCGGGAGTCCGACGCCATCTGCCAGGTCATCCGCGCGTTCAAGGACGACAACGTCGTACACGTGGACGGAAAGATCTCGCCCAAGAACGACATCGAGACGATCAACACCGAGCTGATCCTGGCCGACCTCCAGACGATCGAGAAGGTGCTGCCCCGGCTGGAGAAGGAAGCGCGGGTCAAGAAGGACAAGCAGCCGCAGGTCAAGGCCGTCCAGGAGGCGAAGGACATCCTGGAGGAGGGCCGCACCCTCTTCTCCGCCGGCATCGCCCAGGGCACTGAGCGGGCCGAGCCGCTGCACGAGCTGCACCTGCTGACCACCAAGCCGTTCATCTACGTCTTCAACGTGGACGAGGAAGAGCTGACCGACGACGCCTTCAAGGACGAGCAGCGCGCCCTGGTGGCCCCCGCCGAGGCCGTCTTCCTCAACGCCAAGCTGGAGGCCGACCTCGCCGAGCTGGACGAGGACGAGGCCCTCGAGCTCCTCCAGACCGTCGGCCAGGAAGAGCCCGGCCTCGCCACCCTGGCCCACGTCGGCTTCCGCACCCTCGGCCTGCAGACCTACTTGACCGCAGGCCCCAAGGAAGCCCGCGCCTGGACCATCAAACAGGGCGCCACCGCCCCCGAGGCCGCCGGCGTCATCCACACCGACTTCCAAAAGGGCTTCATCAAGGCCGAGGTCATCTCCTACGAGGACCTCCTCGAAACCGGCTCCGTCACCGAAGCCCGCGCCGCCGGCAAGGCCCGCATGGAGGGCAAGGACTACGTCATGCGGGACGGGGATGTGGTGGAGTTCAGGTTCAACGTATAGCGGCTCACGTATCACCACGTCGCTGATCTGGCAAACATGCAGGTCAGAGAGGGTCCGACTCTTCGGGGTCGGGCCCTTTGTTTTTTCCCGTGCTGGGATGGTGCTGGGATAACTGACCCCTCGTCACCTGTCATCACCCCTGCTCATCCCTACCGTGCTGGGATCGTGCTGGGATGAGATAGGGGTGCCCGTGCTGGGATTTGCGTGAGCGGGGCGCTGGCCGAGCTGTGAAGGTAGTGTAGACGTGGCGCTTTTCCTACTCGTTTGACACAATCGGGGGTATGGCTGAGGCGACGTACAGCATCGGGGAAGGGCCAGCGACGCGGGTGAGCTTGTCGCTGCCGGAGGGGACCGCGGAGGCGATCCGGGCTCGGGTGGGCAAGCGGGAGTTCTCCGCGTTCATCGCCGAGGCGGTCGAGCGTGAGCTGCGCGGGCAGGTCCTGGACGAGTACCTGGCGGACTACGAGAGCCGCAAGGGGCCGGTCTCCGAGCCGGCTCGTCAGCGGGCGCGGCAGGTCTTCGACGAGGTGTTCGCCGAGGAGGCCGAGTGGCCCGCCGCAGGCTGAGTCACGAGGGGACGCTCGTCCTCGACAGCGAGGGACTCTCGAAGCTGCTCGCTGACGAAGAACAGGTGGTGGCTC
The DNA here is from genome assembly GCF_017676365.1 of Streptomyces oryzae. Classification (GTDB taxonomy): domain Bacteria; phylum Actinomycetota; class Actinomycetes; order Streptomycetales; family Streptomycetaceae; genus Streptomyces; species Streptomyces oryzae. Next base: position 9,053 of record NZ_JADKMA010000171.1, on the reverse strand, counting down.
TGATCGCTGAGGCGCGCTCGCGCGGCATGGAGGTGGTGATCAGTGCGCTCGCCATCATCGAGGCAGTCCACGCCCGTACGAACAAGTCCCGCCTGAACTGGGTGCTTTCCGGGCTGCGGGTCGTCCCGGTCGGTGACGAAGAGGCGAGGGCTGCCTCGAAGTTGCTGATGAGTGCCGGGTTGCACGGACACGAGTACGCGATCGATGCGGCCGTCGCCGAGGTCGCGCTGCGACAGCTCCGCCCCGTGGTCATGCTGACTTCCGATATTGACGACATGGCCAAGCTGTGCGGCGAGCGGGTCCGGCTCGTGGCGGTGTGATTTCCCTTGGTCCGGCTCAGTAGGAGCGGGGTCCGTAGGGGCTCCAGTGACCGAGGAATGGCTTGAGGTCGTCGCCGCTGGGTTTCGGCGGCGTGGGCAGTTTCGGCGCTGAGGCCGATTCGGTGAGGTTTTGGAGGTGCGCGTCCGCGAACGCGAGCCACGCCTCGACCTCAGTCCGCTCCTGCCCGGGCGGAAGTGATGTGGCATGGACGCCTACTGCTGCGACGTATTCAGTCAGGCGCCTGGTCTGGTACCAGGTGCCTGCCTGTTCTCCGAGCTGTTTGACGCGGTAGGCGTGGGTGTAGGCGGCGTGGGCTTCCTGCATGGCGGCTTCCCAGCGCTTTTGCTGTACCTCTCTGGCTTGCTGGTCTGCAAGGCGTTTGCGTTCTGCGGCCTCGCCGCGGAGTCCGACCTCCTGCACGATCTCGGCGAGTTGTTCTTCCAGAGGCCGGTCGGGGAGATCTGCCCATTCGCTTGCACGGTGCGGGCTGCCGCCGCGGAGTATGAAGCGTAGGCGGCTGGAGGGGGTGTAGTCGAAGCGGGGGATACGCATCCATGAGTGCTTCTTGGCGTCGGCGAGTTCCTTGTCTGTGGGGACGTGTTCGCTGCGGTCCTGTTCTTGGAGGACGAGGAATCCGACACTTTCGCCTTGGGCGGTGATGGAGAAGTGCGGTGGTGCCTTGCGGCGCCGGTGGGGTGGGGGCGCGCCTTGTGTGGTTCCGAGCGATGCCTTGTGGCCTTGGGCTGTGGTGGCGGCGATGAGGGTTTGGATGATGCGCAGGGCTCGGCCCTGGAGGGGTCTGGTCAGGCCCATGGGCTGCGGCTGCTTTTGGAGGGCGGCGACGACGGCATGGGGTTTGGTGAGTCTGGCCGGCACAGGGAGCGGGGTGAGTTCCGCGAGGCGCCAGGCAGGGATGTCGACCAGCTTGATCTCGTAGCCGCGGTGGGTGCGGTATCCGTGGATTTCCTGCGTGTGGGGGATCTTGCCGGACTTGCGGGCGGCGTTGACCCGTGACGCCCAATTCACCGCGTGCGGGCCGGATTCGATGGGCTTGATGAGACAGCCGTCGTTCGCAACGGCCAGTTCATCGAGTAGCTGGTCCGCGTAGTTCGCAAGGGCCTTCGGCGCGGCTCGGGGGCGCGGCGGTGCCGATTTTCGGGCGGGGCGCTCCGGCGGTCGGGTGCTCTGCTCCACGGGGCGGATGCCGCGTTCGATGAGATGCTGCCGCCCCTTCTCGGTGAGGTGGGCGCTCCAATGCCCGCGGCGTTTGGTGACTTTGATGAGCCCTCGGTTCTGCAGGGCTTGTCCGCTGGTCTTGTACGTGCTGTCTGGCCAGACTCCGTCGGGACACCCCTGGCCCACCCAGCCGAGCACGGCCTGCTGCCGCTTGTTGAGGGCCTGTTCCATGTAGCCTCCCGCCGTTCCCTGAATGCCCTGCACCCGGAGACGATGCCCGCTGCCCTTGCGGGAATTCTGGGCTGCTGAAAGGACTCCTCGTTCGGATGAGAGATATAGAGGGCGTGTTTACGGCGAGAGTCCCGGGCGGCTACGCAGCCTCGTCGCGCATGGCGGACTGGGCCGACTCGCTTTCGACGCCGATGACTTCGACGGCCACGCCGCGAGCGGCGAGGGCCTTCGCGGTCTGGGCCAGGGTGATGGCGGAGAACGGGAAGAGGGAGTCCGGCGTGAGCTTGGCTCCGTCCTTCAGAAGGATCGCGAAGACGACGCGGCGCGGGGTGAAGTCCTCGGGGATGCTGCGGGCCGGATCGCTGTTGACGTGTACGGACCGGGCGAACTCCGCGCGTACGGGCGCGTTCTCGAAGAGGAGCTCAACGGAGACGCGCGCCTGGCTGAACAGGTGACTCAGCGGGCTTGAGGAGTGCGCGGGCTTCACGAGGACAAGAGTGTCGTCCTCGGTGAACAGGTCGCAGATCTCGACGGAGTTGCTTGCCCGAAAGGGGTTGTGGACATTCTTCTTGTCCAGGCAGACCCAGCCGCGACGGGCCTGGGCGGCCAGCTTGTTGTAGTCGCCTTCGTCTACGGGACGCATCACGCGCATACCCTTCTTGTTGAGCTTCTCGACGAGCGGCCAGCGGGGGAGATCGACGGAGGGCGCGTCGGGGAACAAGGGAGCCACGGTCTCGTTGACGTTGCGCAGGTAGCTCGCCCCGAGCTCGTACCACTCACCGTCGAGCAGACAGAACGTGCGGGAGCCGAGGGAGAAAGTGGCCTCGATCCACTTCATGGCGGTTTCCTTGGACAGGGCTTCCAGGGAGGCGGTGCGCGGGGCGAGCGCGGTCCGTGCGGAGAGCGTGTCACGAAACAGTTCGACGGTGCCCTGCCGGAGCGCCGTGACGCGGGCGCCTGCCTTGATCACACGGGCCCGCTCCAGGACGTAGTCGAGACTGAACTCGTCCCGGAGGTGGGGCGAGCAGGACCCGATCTTGATGGTGCAGGCGGTGGACCGGGGCAGGTCGGTGCTCTGGGAGAAGGGGACGGCGGTGATGATCCGGCCGTCTGCGGGACGGCCGAGCGTGGCGTCCAGTTCCGCGTCGAGCGCGTCGATGAGGGAAGGGTCCTTGACCGCGGTGATGTGCTCGACGAAGGCCAGGTCGGGGTGGGGAACGACGTGCTCGCAGATCGCGGCGATGGCGCGGATGTCCTTGATCAGTGTGGCGGGGGTGGTGCCGAGTTTGATACGGAGACCGATGCCGCCCTCCGCGGCCATGGCCCCGTTCCTGGTGCCGCTCCCTGCGGTGAGGTCGACCTCGTCGAGGTAGCCGCCGAGGTGGCGGATGATCCGCCCGTGGTCCCGGAGTCCGAGTGCCGGTACGGAGGCGCCGGCATGGATCAGAGAACTGTCGATGCGCGCCTGGCCGAGGACGCTGGCAGTGAAGTCCCGCACCTGCCGCGGGTTGATGGCGCGGATACCGAAGGACAGACCGAAGCGCGCGTCCTTGAGCTGGGTGGGGAGAAGCCGGTACCCCTGGTCGAAGCCGATCGCGTACACCGCGCCGTCGACGGCGAGCATGAGCAGTGCGCCGGTGCGCTGCTCGCTCTGCAGCAGGTCCGACCCGTCGGTGAGCCGGAGGATGTCCTTGCCCCAGGCGGCTTCCTCCTTCGCTACGGCGAAGGACACCGCGAGGGCGGGAACTCCCATGTGATCGCTGACGTCGCGCACGACCGCGTCCAGGGTGTCGAGGGCGTCGACGTCGAGGGCTTCGAGCATCGACTCAGGGGTCGCCTTGACGTGGGTCAGGCGGTACAGGGTGCGCTTCGACGCGGTGCTGGACACAGAGGTCTCCTGGGGCGAGGTTGCGGTGCGGTTCGGTAACACGAGCGGCCTTACGGGACGGGTGGTGTCGAGGCAGACAGGGGTGAGTGCCCGGCAAGGGAGCAGAGGTGCGGCGATGAGGACGCCGGTGCGGTCGGACTCGTATGGGGTTGGCGTCCCGGCGGGTGGTGCCGGGGTGATGGTGACGAAGGTGCCAGAGGATTGGAGGCAAAATGTTTCGAGAACCTGATAACCCTGGTTATCAACCGCTGGCGAAGCTGAGAGCTCGACCGGCTGTAGCGTGTGAGGTGCCCTGGGAGAACGTTCTCGACCGAGAGCACCAGGCAGTCGTCACGAAGGGAGCGGAACCGCATGGCTGGCACACGTGAAGCAACCGCTCCCATCCTGCCCGAGGAGATCTCCTGGCGGATCAGTTACGCCGAAATCGGGACCTTGGCCCAGGTCCAACGTCCCGTCGTCACCACCTGGGCCCGTCGGCACGCGGATTTCCCCGAGCCTGTCGCGTACGAGGGAGCCAGCCCGCTCTTCGACGGCCGTGAAGTCGCCGAATGGCTTTTGTCCACCGGCCGCGGCAATGCCGACGCCGGCCAGATCCGGGCGGAGCTGGTGCTGCACACCCTGTCCGCCTGGCGGCGCGCGATCCCCGCCCGCACCCTGGTCGACACGGTGACGGCGCTGCTCTGCCTGCGCCAGCTCCTCGACGAACCCCTTGCCGACCTGCCCTGGCAGGCGATCCTGGAGCGTGCCGCCGAGACCGACTTAGACGACACCTTCCTCCAAAGAGAGCTGTGCGACCTGCCGGACGCCGACCGTCAGGGCCCCCTGCTCGCCGTGCTCGCCGACCAGCTCACCGAGGCCGCCTACACCCCGGCCGAAGCGCTCGAACGGGTTATGGACGCACGCCGCCGCCTGGGCTGCGACGACCTCGTCGCCGATGAACCGATTCCGCTGGTGAGCCGCACGATGGCCCGCCTGACCGGCCTCGCGCGACTGAACGAGCGCGAGGAAGGAGCAACGGCCGCCGTCCTGCATCCCCGGAGCGGCGATCTACTGGTCGCCCTGCGCGAATCCGTGTCCGACGCCGAGGACTCACCTTTCTTCCTCTCCGCGGACCCGATGCCGGACCTGGCCCGGCTCGCCCGCCGCCGCCTCATGGCACAGGGCGTCCAGGAATTCGAGATGGACCTTGCCGACGGCGAGGAACTGGCCACGGAAGACTGGGGAAACCCGCACGTCATCGCCTGCTGCCTGCCCTATGAGGCGGCCGAGACCCGCAGCCCGCTCGCCGTCCTGCAGAGCCTGCAGGACCTCACCGACCTCCTCGCCGAGGACCGCACTGCCGTCGTCCTGGGACCCGCCGACGCGCTCGTCCGGCCCCTGCCTGCCCGCGGGGAAGCGGACCGTCTGCGCCGGGACTTCCTGGAACAGCATCTCCTCAAGGCCGCGATCAGCCTCCCCGAAGGCGTACTCCCCTTCCGCCCGGCCCACCGCACCGCGATCTGGATTCTGCACCGCACCCCCGAAGACAAGCGCACCGGCCAGATCCTCCTCGCCGACCTCGCCTCACGCCCCCTCACCCCGCAGACCCTGGACGCGCTGGCCGAGGACATCGACATCTTCCGCGACGCCGGCTGGCGGGCGGACAGCCGCCACGAACCGCGCCACGCCGCCGTCGTCCGGGCCACCGCGCTGACCGGTGCACCGGGGGCCGCGTTCACCCCACAGCACCGCCCGCACGCCGACCGCTACACCCGCACCGTCGTCGAACGCCCGGCCCGCATCTCCGAGACCGAACTCCGCCTCCAGCAGCTGATCGACGCCACCCGTAGCGCACTCGACCACGCGCCCACGATCCGCGCCAACGCCGTCCTGCGCCCCGACGCCCAGCCGGCCCGCCGCACCACCGTGGCCCGGCTGCTCAAGGACCGCCGCCTGCGCCGACTGCCCGGCCACCGCATCGCCGCCGAACACCTCCTCACCGGAGGCAAGGGCCACTACACCGTCCTCACCCCGGCCGAGATCACCGGCAGCGCGCCGGTCGGAAGCCACCGCATCGACCGCGCCGTACTCCACACCACCTACGAGCACGCCTACTTCACCGAACCCGGCGACATCGTCGTCACCGCCACCCCGAGCTTCGGCGCGTACGTCGACGACGAGGGCCTGTCCGTGGTGGCCTTCCCCGCCCGCGTCCTGCGCGCACGGCCCGATGCCGAGCATCCCGTACGGCCCCGCGTCCTGGCGGCGCTCCTGCGCTCGGCGGCCACCGAACACCGGCGGGTGAACGGCGCGGTCCGCTCCGCCCGCCCCATAGAGGACCTCCTCATCCCCGACCTCCTCGGCGACGAGGCCGAACGTTACGACGCGCTCCTCGCCGACATTGCCCGCCGAACAGCCCTGCTGCGCCAGCACGCGGCGGCCCTCGACGACCTGACCACCCTGACCGCCGCCGGCCTCGTCGACGGCACGCTGACCCTCACCGAACCCTCTCTCGTCCAACCCTCGTCCGACTCGTGAAGGAGACCCGAGCGACCATGCCTCCCCGGAAGAAGAAGCCCGCCGACCAGGCGGAGCTGTTCACCGCCTCCACGCCCAAGGAGATCCAGGCCATCCTCTGGAAGGCCGCCGACAAGCTGCGCGGCTCCATGGACGCCAACCAGTACAAGGAGTTCGTCCTCGGCCTGATCTTCCTCAAGTACGTCTCCGACGCCTTCGAAGAGCGCCGCGAACAGCTCGCCAAGGAGCTCGCGGAGGAAGGCATCGCCGAAGACCGCCTGGAGGAGTTCCTGGAGGACCAGGACGAGTACACCGGGCACCACGTCTTCTGGGTCCCCGAGAGCGCCCGCTGGTCCTCGATCTCCGCCAACGCAAAGAGCGGCAACGTAGGCGAGGTCCTCGACCAGGCGATGGACGCCATCATGAAGGCCAACCCTTCGCTGACCGGCGTCCTCCCCAAGATCTTCAACAAGGACAACGTCGACAAGAAGCGCCTGGCCGAACTCGTCGACCTCATCACCGACGCCCGCTTCGGCGGCAGCGACGACAGGCCCGCCCAGGATGTCCTCGGCGAGGTCTACGAGTACTTCCTCGGCAACTTCGCCCGCGCGGAAGGTAAGCGGGGCGGCGAGTTCTACACCCCGAGCAGCGTCGTCCGCCTCCTCGTGGAGGTCCTGGAACCGTACGAGGGCCGCGTGTACGACCCGGCCTGCGGCTCCGGCGGCATGTTCGTCCAGGCCGCCAAGTTCATCGAGGCCCATCGTGGCCGCGGCCACAAGGCCGACATCTCCGTCTACGGCCAGGAACTCAACGAACGCACCTGGCGCCTGGCCAAGATGAACCTCGCCATCCACGGCATTGACGGCAACCTCGCCGCCCGCTGGGGCGACACGTTCGCCGACGACAAGCACCCCGATCTCAAGGCCGACTACGTCATGGCCAACCCGCCCTTCAACATCAAGGACTGGGCGCGGAATGAGTCGGATTCGCGGTGGAAGTACGGAGTTCCGCCCAGGGGTAACGCCAACTACGCCTGGCTCCAGCACATGATCAGCAAGCTGGGCGAGCGGGGGACGGCTGGCGTCGTCCTCGCCAACGGCTCGATGAGCAGCCAGCAGGGCGGGGAGGGCGAGATCCGGCAGGCGCTGGTGGACGGGGATATGGTGGCGTGCATGGTCGCGCTGCCGGCGCAGCTGTTCCGGACGACGGCGATTCCGGCTTGTTTGTGGTTCCTGGCGAAGGACAAGTCGCCGGGGGGTGTGAAGGGGCAGAAGGTCGCGGCTGCGGATCGCCGGGGAGAGATTCTGTTCATCGACGCCCGGGACATGGGCGAGATGGTCGACCGCACCGAGCGCGTCCTGACGGAGGCCGATCTCGCGAAGATCGCGGGGACCTACCACGCGTGGCGGGGGACGACGAGCGCGAAGGACGCGGGGGAGTCGTACGCGGATATGCCGGGGTTCTGCGCCAGCGCGGACCTGAAGACGGTGCAGGAGCATGGTTACGTGCTGACACCGGGGCGGTACGTCGGGGCGGTTGCAGCGGAGGAGGAGGACGCCGAGGCGGTCGCGGAGAAGATCGAGCGGCTGACGGGGGAGCTATACGAGCTGTTCGGCAAGTCGGACGAGCTGGCGAAGTCGGTGCGCGAGCAGCTCGGGAGGACCAGTGTTTGAATCGGAAATGGTCTTCCGTGATCTCCTGAGTGAGACGAAGGATGGCGACTGGGGAGTTGGTGAACCCACGTCAGGACATGCTCCAGTGCACGTAATTCGAGGGACGGACTTTTCGGAAGTTAGTCGGGGGCGGATTGGTGGAGTGCCGCTTAGGTTTCTCTCGGAGAAGACGATGGGGCGCCGTCTGCTGCGCGCAAACGATATTCTGATCGAGACAGCTGGAGGGTCGCGTGAACGGCCTACTGGTCGCAGTGTCCTGGTATCCCAGGACGTTTTGGATGCCTTCCCTGGGGATGTCACATGTGCGAGTTTCGCGCGTTTTTTGCGCGTTGATCCAGATGTAGCGAGTCCACGTTTCATCTATTGGTATTTGCAGCACCTGTATGCCCGCGGCGATATGTGGATGCATCAGGTTCAGCACACAGGGGTAGCGCGCTTCCAGTTCACGCGCTTCTCTCAGACTCATAAAGTTCAGTTGCCGGTGCGTGCCGAGCAAGAAGCTGTGGCAGATGTGCTCGGGGTGCTGGACGACAAGATCGCCGTCAATGAGCGCATCGCGGTCACGGCGGACGAACTGGCCTTGGCTCTGGCTCTCGATGAGCGATGGGAAAAACGGATTCGGCTGGGCGAGATCGCCGACCTCAGTAAGGTTCAGCAGGTCCCTCAGGAGCTGTCCGACGATCTCGTCGATCACTACAGCCTGCCGGCCTTCGATTCCAGGAAGGCTCCTGATCGTTGTTCTCCGCTCTCGATTAAGAGCGGGAAGTTTGTGATCGATTCCCCTGCGGTCCTTCTGTCCAAGCTGAACCCTGAGATTCCAAGGGCTTGGGATGTGGTGCCAGATGGGTCGGTTCCCTCTCTGGCGTCAACGGAGTTCCTGGTTCTTGTGCCTGGACTTGGCATCTCCACGCATGAACTCTGGTCGGTAGTGGCGCAGCGGAAGTTCCTTGAGGAGCTGGCGGCGAAGGTCACCGGAACGTCCAAGAGTCACCAGCGTGTGCGTCCAGCAGAGGTGATGGAGACGGAGGTGGTCGACCCCCGGCAGTTCGGCGAGGTCGGCGGCCAGATTCGTTCCCTGGCCCAGTCGATTCTCGCGGCTCGCCGTGAGTCGAAGACCCTCGCCACCCTCCGCGACACCCTCCTCCCCCAACTCATGTCCGGCCGCCTCCGCGTCAAGGACGCCGAGAAGATTGTCGAGGACCAGGTATGACCACGCACGGGAACGACAACGGCAGCAGCGACACCCCCGACGGCCCCACCCCCGGCAC
>NZ_JADKMA010000170.1 GCF_017676365.1 Streptomyces oryzae | reverse complement strand
ACCCCGCACCGTCAGGGGCGGGCAAGAAGCGTGCGGGGCGGGACCTGCGGGCCGCGATAGGAGTCGGGCTGGGACTCGGTGCGGTCATTCTGGCCTCGCTCTTCTTCTACAAGCCGGTCTTCCTCGGCGTCATCGTCGTGGCCGTCGTGGTCGGGCTGTGGGAGCTGGCCTCGCGGCTACGGGAGCGCAAGAACATCCGCGTCCCCCTGGTGCCGCTCGCACTCGGTGGCGCGGCCATGACCATCGCCGGGTACGTACGGGGCACCGAGGGCGCATGGGTGGCCATGGCGCTGACGGCCCTCGCCGTTCTGGCGTGGCGGATGACCCAGCCGGCGGCCGACTATCTGCGCGATGTGACGGCCGGCCTCTTCGCCGCCTTCTACGTGCCCTTCCTGGCCACCTTCGTAGCCCTCATGCTGGCCGCGGACGACGGGCCGAAGCGGGTGCTGACGTTCCTGATCCTCACCGTGGTCAGCGACACCGGTGCCTACGCGGTGGGCTGGCGCTTCGGGCGGCGCAAGCTGGCCCCCAGGATCAGCCCCGGCAAGACCCGTGAGGGCCTGATCGGCGCGGTGACCTTCGCCATGGTGGCCGGAGCGCTGTGCACCCAGTTCCTGATCGAGGGCGGCAGCTGGTGGCAGGGGCTGCTGCTGGGGCTGGCGGTAGCGGTCAGCGCCACCCTGGGCGACCTGGGCGAGTCGATGATGAAGCGGGACCTGGGCATCAAGGACATGGGCACCCTGCTGCCCGGGCACGGCGGCATCATGGACCGCCTCGACTCCCTGCTGCCGACCGCCCCTGTGGTGTGGCTGCTGCTGGTGATCTTCGTCGGAGCGGGCTGAGCGCACCGGTTACGCTGGATGGGCCTGCTTCCCCGCTGCGGGGGTCACCACACCGTGTCGCTTTGAGGAGTACCTGCTCATGTCGGGGCCCGCCCCTGGAGAACTCACGTTCGTCGCCCCGCGTGGCGCGAAGAAGCCGCCCCGCCATCTTGCCGACCTCAGCCCTCAGGAGCGCCGGGAGGCGGTTGCGGAGATCGGTGAGAAGCCGTTCCGCGCCAAGCAGCTCTCGCAGCACTATTTCTCGCGGCTGGCGCACGACCCGGCGCAGTGGACCGACATTCCGGCCGCGGCGCGGGAGAAGCTCGCGGGGGAGCTGCTGCCCGAACTGATGAGCGTGGTGCGGCACATCAGCTGCGACGACGACACCACCCGTAAGACGCTGTGGCGGCTGCACGACGGGACGCTGGTGGAGTCCGTGCTGATGCGGTATCCGGACCGGGTCACCATGTGCATCAGTTCGCAGGCGGGCTGCGGGATGAACTGCCCGTTCTGTGCCACGGGGCAGGCGGGGCTGGACCGGAATCTGTCCACTGCGGAGATCGTCCACCAGATCGTCGACGGCATGCGTGCCCTGCGCGACGGGGAGGTGCCCGGCGGGCCGGCGCGGCTGTCGAACATCGTCTTCATGGGCATGGGCGAGCCGCTGGCCAACTACAAGCGGGTGGTGGGCGCCATCCGGCGGCTGACCGACCCCGAGCCGGACGGTCTGGGGCTGTCGCAGCGCGGGATCACCGTCTCCACAGTGGGGCTTGTCCCCGCGATGCTGCGCTTCGCCGACGAGGGCTTCAAATGCCGGCTGGCGCTGTCGCTGCACGCGCCCGACGACGAGCTGCGCGACACCCTCGTCCCGGTGAACACCCGCTGGAAGGTGCGCGAGGTGCTGGACGCGGCCTGGGAGTACGCGGAAAAGTCCGGGCGCCGGGTCTCCATCGAGTACGCGCTGATCAGGGACATCAACGACCAGGCATGGCGGGCCGACCTGCTCGGGCGGCTGCTGAAGGGCAAGCGGGTGCACGTCAACCTCATCCCGCTCAACCCGACGCCCGGCTCCAAGTGGACGGCCTCCCGGCCCGAGGACGAGGCGGAGTTCGTACGGACTCTGGAGCTGCACGGTGTGCCCGTGACCGTACGGGACACCCGGGGGCAGGAGATCGACGGTGCGTGCGGCCAGCTTGCGGCGACCGAGCGCTGACGTCCGGCCGGGAGTGGCTGACTGATAGTGTTCGAACGGCCGCCCATGTGGCCCTCGAAAACCGAACAGCCGACAGGGGAGCGCTCACAGCGCTGAGAGTGCGGCCGTGCGTTCCGTACGTGCCGCAGACCCTCGAACCTCGCCCGGGTCATGCCGGGTAGGAAGTCGATGCACTGATGAATACGCACGCGCGGCGCGCTGCCGCCGCAACCACCGCTGTCCTCACCCTTGCCCTTCTGGCCACTGCCTGCGGCGGCTCGGGCGGCAGTGGGGACTCCAAGAGTGTCACGCTCGTCACCCACGACTCGTTCGCCGTCTCCAAGTCCGTCCTCAAGGACTTCGAGAAGCGCAGCGGCTACAAGGTTCATGTGCTGCGCGGCGGGGACGCCGGGGCAGCCGTCAACCAGGCGGTGCTCAACAAGGGCAACCCCCAGGGCGATGTCTTCTTCGGAGTCGACAACACCCTCCTGTCCCGTCCGCTCGACCAGGGTGTCTTCACCTCGTACAAGGCCAAGGGTCTCGACAAGGTGCCCCAGCGGCTCCAGGCCGACCCGGACAAGCACCGGGTCACCCCTGTGGACAGCGGCGACGTGTGCGTCAACTACGACCGCAAATGGTTCGCCGACAAGAAGCTCGACCCGCCGCGCACCCTTGAGGACCTGACCGAGCCCCGCTACAAGAACCTCCTGGTGACCGAGGACGCCGCCAACTCCTCGCCCGGCCTGGCGTTCCTGCTGGCGAGCGTCGCCGAGTCCGGTGAGAAGGGCTGGCAGGGCTACTGGAAGAAGCTGCGCCGCAACGGGGTGGAGGTCGCCGGCAGCTGGGAGCAGGCGTACTACGACCGCTTCACCGGCTCCCGCGAGGGCAAGGGCAAGGGCGACAAGCCGCTCGTCGTCTCCTACGCCTCCAGCCCGCCCGCCGAGGTCATGGGCGTCAAGAACCCGCCCAAGGAGGCGCCGACCGGCGTGGCCAAGGGGACGTGCTTCCAGCAGACCGAGTACGCGGGGCTGCTCAGCGGCGCGAAGAACCCCAAGGGCGGCAAGGCGCTGCTGGACTTCCTGCTCAGCAAGCGGTTCCAGGAGGACCTGCCGCTGAAGATGTTCGTCAACCCCGCCCGCGAGGACGCCCGGCTGCCGGAGCTGTTCACCAAGTACGGCGAGACTGTGGACAAGCCTGCCACCGTTCCCCCGGAGAAGATCGCTGAACACCGTGAGCAGTGGATCAAGACGTGGACCTCGCTCACCGTGAAGTAGCGGTCGACAAAGAGCACGACGCCGCGGGCCGCCGTACGGGTCGCAGCGGGCGCGGCGGCTTGGGCGGTTGGGCGCGAGGCGGCTGGGGCAGCTGGGTGCGGCTCGGACTGATGGCCGGTCCTGTGGCCTTCTTCGCGGTCTTCTTCGGCTATCCGGTGGCCGCCATCGTGGGGCGCGGCCTGCGCGAGGGCGGACAGTGGCAGCTGGGCCGGATCGGACAGGTGCTGAGTGATCCGGACATCCTTCAGGTGCTCTGGTTCACGCTCTGGCAGGCTGCTGCCTCTACGGCCCTGACGCTCGCCCTGGCGCTGCCCGGGGCCTATGTGTTCGCACGGTTCGACTTTCCGGGGAAGCGGCTGCTGCGCGCTGTGGTGACGGTGCCGTTCGTGCTGCCGACGGTCGTGGTCGGCTCCGCCTTCCTCGCGCTGGCGGGGCGCGGCGGGGTGCTGGACGCCTGGTGGGGTGTGCGGCTGGACACCAGCGTGTGGGCGATCCTGCTGGCGCATGTCTTCTTCAACTACGCGGTCGTCGTGCGTACCGTCGGCGGCCTGTGGTCCCAGCTCGACCCGCGGCAGGAGGAGGCCGCGCGGGTGCTGGGCGCGGGCCGGCTGGCCGCCTGGCGGCGGGTCACGCTGCCCGCGCTGGCGCCGTCCGTCGCGGCTGCCGCACTGATCGTGTTCCTGTTCACCTTCACCAGCTTCGGCGTGATCCAGGTGCTGGGCGGCCCCCGCTACGCCACCCTGGAGGTGGAGATCTACCGGCAGACCGCGACCCTGCTGGATCTGCCGACGGCGGCCGTGCTGACGCTCGTGCAGTTCGCCGCTGTCGCCGCACTGTTGGCAGTGCACGCCTGGTCACTGCGCAAGCGTGAGACAGCGCTCAGCCTCGTCCCTGCGGAGCACACCGCGCGGCGCCCGTCAGGTGCCGGCCAGTGGGCGCTGCTGTGCTCCGTACTGGGCGTGATGGTGCTGCTGACTGTTGCACCGCTCCTGGTACTGATGGTGCGGGCTTTCGACGGGCCGGAGGGATGGGGGCTCGCCTTTTTCCGCGCCCTGGGGGCGCAGCAGCAGGACAGCGCGACGTTCGTGGTCGCGCCAGTGGAGGCCATCGGCAACTCACTGGCCTACGCTGCTGTCGCGACCGCCATCGCACTGGTGGTGGGCGGACTGGCTGCTGCCGCGCTGACCAGGAGGGCGGGCCGGCTGGTGCGCGGTTTGGACGCGCTACTGATGCTGCCGCTGGGCACCTCGGCCGTCACTGTCGGCTTCGGTTTTCTCGTCGCACTGGACGAGCCGCCGCTCGATCTGCGGTCCTCCTGGATCCTGGTGCCGCTCGCCCAGGCACTGGTGGGCGTGCCGTTCGTCATCCGTACCATGCTGCCGGTGCTGCGTGCCGTTGACGTACGGCTGCGCGAGGCGGCGGCCGTACTGGGGGCCTCACCGCTGCGTGCCTGGGGGGAGGTCGACTTCCCACTGGTGCGACGGGCGCTGCTGGTGGCTGCCGGGTTCGCCTTCACCGTCTCGCTGGGCGAGTTCGGTGCGACAGTGTTCATCGCCCGCCCCGATACGCCCACCCTGCCGGTCGCTGTGGCCAGGATGCTGGGCCGGGCCGGGGAGTCCAACTACGGCCAGGCGATGGCCTTGAGCACCATCCTGATGCTCGTCTGTGCGGGCGTGCTGCTCGCGCTGGAGCGTGTCAGGACCGACGGCCAGGGGGAGTTGTAGATGCTGCGGCTGGACGGTGTGACCGTACGCTTCGGCGAGCGCACGGCGCTGGAAGCGGTCGATCTGGAGGTGGCCGAGCACGAGACGGTCTGTGTGCTCGGGCCCAGTGGCAGCGGGAAGTCCACCCTCCTGCGCGTCGTCGCCGGGCTGCAACAGGCCGACGCGGGACGGGTGTTGCTCTCGGGGCGGGACCAGTCAGGGGTGCCGCCGCACCGGCGGGGCGTCGGCCTGATGTTCCAGGACCACCAGCTCTTCCCCCAGCGCGATGTCGCGGGGAACGTCGCCTTCGGGCCGCGTATGCACGGGATGAACCGCGCCGAGACCGAGCGCCGGGTCGCCGAACTGCTGGAGCTGGTGGGGCTGCCGGGTGCCGGCCGGCGCGCCGTCACCGCGCTGTCCGGCGGGGAGCAGCAGCGGGTCGCCCTGGCCCGCGCCCTGGCGCCGGAGCCGAAGCTGCTGATGCTGGACGAACCACTGGGGCAGCTGGACCGCGGACTGCGCGAACGCCTCGTCGTGGAACTGCGCGCCCTCTTCCGGCGATTGGGCACAACAGTGCTCGCCGTCACGCACGACCACGGGGAGGCGTTCGCACTCGCCGACCGCGTGGTGGTCATGGAGGGTGGCCGAATCGCGCAGACGGGCACCCCGCTGGAGGTCTGGCAGCGCCCTGCCTCGCCCTTTGTGGCCCGCTTCCTGGGCTTCGACAACATCACAGCAGCGACCGTCCACGGCGACACCGCCGTCACCGGCTGGGGAAAGCTCACCGTCCCGCAGGGCACCCCGCAGGGGAGCATTCTGCTGCTCGTACGTCCCGGAGGCGTGCTGCTGCGCACACCGGGCGAGGGGCTGCGCTGCACGGTGGAGGCCCGGACCTTCCGCGGCGGGGACGCCTCCACGGTCACCGTGCTGCTGCGCCCGCACCAGGGGCCGCCCCTGGAGGCTGCCTGCACCCTGCGGGATGCTCCGGAAGAGGGCGCCGAGGTGGGTGCCGTTTTCGACCCGTGCGAGGTCGTCGCGCTGGAGGGCGAGGACGCCGACGGCCCGGTCCAGCGCCCGGCCGGCCCCGCCCAGCGCCCGGCCGATCGCGTGCCGAGCCGGTAGGCGCTCGGGCAGCCGGGGCGGCTCCGGAGCGCGCGGGCTCAGCGGGGCGGCAGTGCCGCGAACAGCCCGGTCGCCGCGGCGAGCGCCGCGAACGCCGCTGTCGTGACCGAGCCCCGCAGCAGCGTCACCGCACGCGCCGACCGCCGGGGCGCACCGATCCGGTCCAGCAACTCCCTCAGCGGGGCACGGGCGGCCCTGGCCCGGGCGAGGGCCGCCAGCACGGCACCGGCCACGCAGCACCCGGTCAGCACGGCCGCCAGCACCACCAGTGGGCCCAGGGCGGGTGTCCCGTCGCCGGCGAGCCGCGCCCGGGCGAGGGCGATCAGCGCAGCCCCCACCGCGCTCAGCCCGCCCAGTGGCCGCCCCACAACGGCCGCCTCGCGCACCAGTGAGCGTCCCGCCAGCAGCCGTACCGGGCCAGGCCGCACCGAACCCAGCAGGCGCCCACTGAGCGCTGTCACGCCGGGTCCTGCCAGCATCAGCCCCACCGCCGCGAGCAGCCAGCCGACGGCGAGTGGTGAGGCCGCGATGTCCTCGGCGCGCACCGCCCAGCCCTCGGAATGCGCGGACCCGTCGGCGGCTGCAGCCCGCGCCGTGAACGCGGCCAGCAACAGGCCCCCCGCGGCCAGCACGGCAGCACACAGCAGTTCCCCGCGGTGGAGGGCGCCGGTTCCGTCGCGCGGCCCGGCGGCCGGTGAGCCGCGCCGGAGCCACGCCCAGCAGCTCTGGGCCGCCACCCGTAGCCCCGTACCGTGCGCCCCTCCCGCGCCCTTCGTTCCCCTCTTCGCCCCGGCTGGTGCCGTCCCTCTCGTCGCCGTCGCCCCTGCCGTAAGAGCCGCCTCTGCCGGTACCGCCACCCCTCTCGCGCCGTCCGTCCCTCCCACTGTCCCCGGAGCGCCCGCCCTCGCCCCCCACGCGGCCGCGAGGGCCGCCAGCAGCGGAACGGTGCTCAGCAGGGTCACGACGGCGGGCACGGGCAGCGGCTGGCCGGTCAGTGGGAGCCCGGCGGTGGTGCTGGGCAGTCCGGGCAGTCCGGGCCCGTGTGCCGTGCCGTCGGTACCAGCGGTGCCGACGGCACGCTCGGTCACCAGCAGCGCCAGTGCGCTGCCCGCCATGGCGGGCGCGGCAGTGGTGCGGGCGGCCAGCAGCGGAAGCCGGGCGGGGCCCAGCCCGGCCGCGTCCAGCCCGGAGCGGGCCGCAGCCCTGGGCTCGGTGCGCCCGAGGGCAGCGGCGAGCTGCGCGGTGACGGCGAGCGGGACGGTGCACCACAGCAGCCGCAGCAGGGCAGTTGCCCGGTCCGTGGGGTGGTCCAGGGCGTAGGAGAGCGTCGCGAGCAGCAGCAGGCCGATGCCCATCGAGGCACCCAGGAGCAGCAGCCGGAGCAGGAGCGCCAGGGGTGGCGCCGCAACAGTCAGACGGAGAGTGAGCACGCTGCCGAGCCTTCCGGTCCTGCGGACGGTCCGGCCGCCCCGCCGGTGGTCGGGGTGCGTGCTCGCCGTCCGTCGGTGAGGGTGACGATGCGGTCGGCGAGCGCTGCGCCGGTCGCGTCGGCGGTGCGTGCCGACTGGTCGAGGGCGAAGTCGTGGGTGGCCAGCAGCACGGTGATGCCGTGCGAGCGGGCGGCCGCGCTGAGCGCCCGCAGCACTTGTGCGCGGTCGCCCTGGTGCAGCGGTGCCGTCGGCTCGTCGGCGAAGACGACATCGGGCGAGTGCACCAGGGCGCGGGCCACGGCGACGCGCTGGCGCTGTGCCTGGTGCAGTGCGGCGGGCCGCTTCCCCGCGCAGTCGCCGACATCCAGCCGTTCCAGCCAGGCGCGTGCGGTACCGCGGGCCGAGCGGTAGCCGCTGCCGTGCAGCAGGAGGGGCAGGGCCGCGTTCTCCCAGGCGGTGAGTTCAGGGACGAGGCGGGGGCTGCTGTCGATCCAGCCGAAGCGGCGCAGCCGCAGCCGCTCACGGGCGGCACGGGCGAGGGTGTGCACGGGTGAGCTGTTGAACCAGACCTCGCCCTGTTCCGGCAGCAACTGCCCGGACAGACAGCGCAGCAGTGTCGTCTTGCCGCTGCCCCGTGGCCCGGTGAGGGCGACGACCTCGCCCTCTTTGACACCGATCGAGACGCCCTGTAGCGCGGGCGAGCCGTCATAGGCGTAGTGCAGTCCTCGCGCCCAGAGCATGTCGTCCGGCGGGGCGGCCATGGGGCACCTCCACTCAGCATCGCGAGCCGTCGTTCCCTCTGGGGGGTGAAACGAGGGGCGCGGGCATCGGTCACTGGACCGATGCCCCCGCCCCTCGTGCGGAGGTGTGCGACTGAGCTGGGACGTTGCGGGTGGCTGGAGCCCCGGGGCGCTGCCGTGCGGCGGCTTACAGCTTGGTCCACGCTTCCGTCAGCACGGAGCGCAGGATCTGCTCGGCCTCGTCGAAGACCTTCTGGTCGGAGATCAGCGGCGGGGCGAGCTGGACCACCGGGTCGCCCCTGTCGTCGGCGCGGCAGTACAGACCGTTCTCGTACAGCGCCTTGGACAGGAAGCCGTACAGGACGCGCTCGGACTCCTCGTCGGTGAACGTCTCCTTGGTGGCCTTGTCCTTGACGAGTTCGATGCCGTAGAAGAAGCCGTTGCCGCGTACGTCGCCGACGATCGGCAGGTCGTGCAGCTTCTGCAGGGTGTTGTAGAAGTTGCCCTCGTTGTCGAGCACGTGCTGGTTGAGGCCCTCGCGCTCGAAGATGTCGAGGTTGGCCAGGGCGACGGCGGCCGAGACGGGGTGGCCGCCGAAGGTGTAGCCGTGCAGGAAGGTGTTGTCACCCTTGTAGAACGGCTCGGCGATGCGGTCGGAGATGACCGCGGCGCCTATGGGGGAGTAGCCGGAGGTCATGCCCTTGGCGCAGGTGATGATGTCCGGCACATAGCCGAACTTGTCGCAGGCGAAGACGGTGCCCAGTCGGCCGAAGGCGCAGATGACCTCGTCGGAGACGAGCAGCACGTCGTACTGGTCGCAGATCTCGCGCACCCGCTGGAAGTAGCCGGGCGGCGGCGGGAAGCAGCCGCCCGCGTTCTGCACGGGCTCCAGGAAGACCGCGGCGACGGTCTCCGGGCCCTCGAAGAGGATCTGCTGCTCGATCTGGTCGGCGGCCCAGCGGCCGAACGCCTCCGGGTCGTCGCCGTGGATGGGGGCGCGGTAGATGTTGGTGTTGGGCACCTTGTGCGCGCCGGGGACCAGCGGCTCGTACGGCGCCTTGAGGGCGGGCAGACCGGTGATGGCCAGGGCGCCCTGCGGCGTGCCGTGGTAGGCGACGGCGCGGGAGATGACCTTGTGCTTGAGCGGGTTGCCGGTCAGCTTGTGGTACTGCTTGGCCAGCTTCCAGGCGGTCTCGACGGCCTCGCCGCCGCCCGTGGTGAAGAAGACCTTGTTCAGGTCGCCCGGGGCGTGGTGCGCCAGCCGTTCGGCCAGCTCGACGGCCTTGGGGTGCGCGTAGGACCAGATGGGGAAGAAGGCGAGGTCCTGGGCCTGCTTGTTGGCGGCCTCGGCCAGCTCGGCGCGGCCGTGCCCCGCCTGGACGACGAACAGGCCCGCCAGGCCGTCGAGGTAGCGCTTGCCGTCGGTGTCGTAGATGTAGACGCCCTCGCCGCGGGCGATGGTCGGAACGGGCGCCTGCTGGTACGACGACATGCGGGTGAAGTGCATCCACAGGTGGTCGTTCGCGGTACGGGAGAGGTCCTTGCTCCCCTGGTCGGCGTGACTGTCCTTGCTCACTGTTATCGCGTTCCCCATGTGTAGGTCTGCTTGCGCAGCTTGAGGTAGACGAAGCTCTCCGTCGACCGCACGCCCGGCAGGGTCCGGATGCGCTTGTTGATCAGTTCGAGGAGGTGGTCGTCGTCGTGGCACACGATCTCGACCAGCAGGTCGAACGAGCCCGCCGCGATCACGACGTAGTCGACCTCGTCGATCTCGGCGAGCGCGTCGGCGACCGGTTCGACGTCCCCGTCGACCGTGACGCCGAGCATCGCCTGGCGCATGAAGCCGACGGTGAGCGGATCGGTCACCGCGACGATCTGCATGACGCCCTGCTCCTGGAGTTTCTGGACGCGCTGCCGCACGGCCGCCTCCGACAGGCCCACGGCCTTGCCGATGGCGGCGTACGGACGCCGTCCGTCCTCTTGGAGCTGTTCGATGATTGCCAGGGACACGGCGTCCAGGGACGAGGAGCCGGCTGTCTTCTTCGAGTCGCGAGCCACGGGTGCCACTGTGCATGAGACATCCACCGTCGCGCAACCCTTCTGCGATGTAATCCGCAGCCAATCGGCTCAATGAGAACTGATTCCGTTGTTCGATCCCGTCGGGCGTATCGAAAACGTTGCTCGGCCGGTTAGGGTGGCAGTCTCACCCAATGGACAACGAAGCAGGAGGGGTGCGAAGTGACCACCGAGCTGCGTCGACTGCGCAACTACATCGACGGGGAGTTCAGGGACGCCGCTGACGGCCGGACCACGCAGGTGGTCAACCCGGCGACGGGTGAGGCGTACGCCACGGCACCGCTGTCCGGCGCCGCCGACGTCGACGCCGCGATGGCCGCGGCCGAGGCCGCCTTCCCCGCCTGGCGGGACGCCACCCCAGGGACCCGTCAGCAGGCCATCCTCAAGATCGCCGATGCCCTCGAGGCGCGCGCCGACGAACTGCTGGCCGCCGAGTGCGAGAACTGCGGCAAGCCGCTGGAGCTGACCCGGCAGGAAGAGCTGCCGATGATGCTGGACCAGATCCGCTTCTTCGCGGGCGCTGCCCGGATGCTGGACGGCAAGTCGGCAGGCGAGTACATGGAGGGACTGACCTCCTTCGTACGGCGCGAGCCGGTCGGAGTGTGCGCCCAGGTCGCGCCGTGGAACTACCCGGCGATGATGGCCGTGTGGAAGTTCGCACCGGCCCTCGCTGCGGGCAACACCGTCGTGCTCAAGCCGTCGGACACCACCCCGGCCTCCACGGTCTTCATGGCCGAGGTGATGGGCGAGATCCTGCCCAAGGGCGTCTTCAACGTCGTGTGCGGAGACCGGGACACCGGCCGGCTGCTCGTGGAGCACAAGACCCCGGCAATGGCCTCGATCACCGGGTCCGTACGGGCCGGCATGGAGGTGGCGGCCAGCGGGGCCAAGGACCTCAAGCGCGTCCATCTGGAGCTGGGCGGCAAGGCCCCCTGCGTGGTCTTCGACGACGCCGACATCCCGGCAGCCGTCGAGGGCATCAGGGACGGCGGGTTCTTCAACGCAGGACAGGACTGCACGGCGGCCACCCGGGTGCTCGTCCAGGAGGGCGTCTACGAGGAGTTCGTACAGGCGCTCGCCAAGGCCGCCGCCGAGGTCAAGACCGGCGACCTGAGCGACGAGGACTGCTTCTACGGCCCGCTGAACAACCCCACCCACCTGGAGAAGGTCGAGGGCTTCATCGACCGCCTCCCGGCCCACGCCAAGGTGGAGGCCGGCGGCGAGCGCGTCGGCGACAAGGGCTACTTCTACGCGCCCACCGTCGTCTCGGGACTCAAGCAGGACGACGAGATCATCCAGAACGAGGTCTTCGGCCCGGTGATCACCGTCCAGAAGTTCGCCGACGAGGCGCAGGCGGTCGAGTGGGCCAACGACGTGGAGTACGCGCTGGCGTCGTCGGTGTGGACGACCAATCACGGCACCGCCATGCGGATGTCCAAGGCGCTGGACTTCGGCTGCGTGTGGATCAACACCCACATCCCGCTCGTCGCCGAGATGCCGCACGGCGGCTTCAAGAAGTCCGGCTACGGCAAGGACCTGTCCATGTACGGCCTGGAGGACTACACCCGCGTCAAGCACGTGATGACGGCGCTGTGAGCCGCGTCCCGGGCTGAGGGCACATACGTCTCGGGGCCCGCACCCTCTCGTGGGGTGCGGGCCCCGTCGTGCGGGCCGAGTTCCCGGCCTCAGGACTGGTACGGGTTCTGCGGCTGCCGGCCGGCGAAGGGGTTGCCGCTCTGCGCGCCCGGCTGCTGCGGGACGCCGCCCATGCCCTGCTGCGGTCCTGGCTGACCGACGGGGGCGGTGCTCTGGGCCAGCAGCTGCTCCGCCGACTCCCTGGAGATCTCCGTGTGCGCTCCGCAGAAGGTGCACTGGAGGGAGTGCTTCGCAGGTGCGATCGGGAAGAGCGGGATGAAGAAGAGCGAGAACTTCGTCACCCGCTTGCGCAGCGCCTGCGCGGCCGGGTTGCCGCAGAAGCCGCAGAGCAGGTTCAGCATGGCCAGCTGTACCAGCTTGCTGCTGGTACCAAAAATGATCATTGCGGGTTCCATTCACGAGTGTGCAGACGGCGGATACGAGCCAATCACCCGGGTGCGCCCGCCGAAAGCCGCTTCATGTAACAGCCCTGCCCCAACTCCTGTGCGGGGGCGGCGACTCCAGGGCGCTCACCAGCCGCGCGATGTGGTTGCTGGTGATCGCGTCGACGCCCATGCCGGCCAGCCTGCGCATGGTGCGCACCCGATCGACCGTCCACGCGGACACCAGCCGCCCGTCGGCGTGCCCCCGCGCGACCAGTTCCGGGGTCAGCAGCCCGAAGCCGTAGTTGAGCCAGCGGGGCCGCAGCTCCTCCAGCAGCGTCGGCCGTACGGGGGCCGCGCGCTCCCAGGTGAGCGCCAGCTCGGCGCCGGGCTCCGCGGCCCGCACCCTGCGCATCGCCTCCGCGCCGCCGCAGTAGTAGACGCGCTCCGCGGCGCCTGCCGCGCGCACTTGGGCGACAGCGGCCCGGGCGGCTGCCGGGTCGGGCAGATCGATCAGCGTACGGACGGTACGGGTGACGGCCAGCGCGTCGGCGAGCGTGGGCACGCCTTCCGCGAGGGCGGTCAGCCGCTCGTGGGTGAGCGCGGAGAGGGCGACGTCATGCCCCCACAGCCGCTCCAGCGTCCGGTCGTGCAGCACCACAGGAACCCCGTCCCGGGTGAGCCGTACGTCCAGTTCCACGGCGTCGGCGCCTGCCGCCACCGCGGCGCGGAACGCGGGCAGGGTGTTCTCACGCGCGGCGAAGGGCGCGCCCCGGTGCGCCACCGCGGCCGGCCTGCCGCGCGCGGGGCCGGACCGGGGCGCCGCCTCGGTCACCCTGTCGGTCACCTGGGGCGCTGCCAGGCGGCCAGGTAGGTGTCGATCTCCTCGCACAGCCGGGCCTTGCCGGTCTCGTCCAGGAAGGAGACCTTCACCGCGTTCCTGGCGAGCGTCGCGACGCCGGGCGCGTCCAGGCCCAGCAGGCGCGCGGCGATGCCGTACTCGGTGTTCAGGTCGGTGCCGAACATCGGCGGGTCGTCGCTGTTGACGGTGACCAGGACACCGGCCTTGACCATCTCGCCGATGGGGTGGCGCTCCAGCGTCTCCACGGCGCGGGTCGCGATGTTGGAGGTGGGGCAGACCTCCAGCGGGATGCCGCGTTCGGCCAGGTGCTCCAGCAGCCGGGGGTCCTGGACGGCGCTGGTGCCGTGGCCGATGCGTTCGGCGCGCAGCGAGGTGAGCGCGTCCCAGATCGTCTCCGGGCCGGTCGTCTCGCCCGCGTGCGGGACGCTGTGCAGCCCGGTGGCCAGCGCGCGGTCGAAGTACGGCTTGAACTGCGGCCGGGGCACGCCGATCTCGGGCCCGCCGAGGCCGAAGGAGATCAGTCCGTCCGGTGCCATCTCGGTGGCGATCCTGGTGGTCTCCTCCGCCGCCGCCAGGCCCGCCTCGCCGGGGATGTCGAACGTCCAGCGCAGCACCACGCCCAGCTCCCGCTCGGCCGACCGGCGGGCGTCCTCGATGGCCTCGAGGAAGGCGCCGTCCGGAATGCCGCGGCTCACGGAGCTGTAGGGGGTGACGGTCAGCTCCGCGTACCGGATGGACTGCCGCGCCATGTCGCGGGCGATCTCGTACGTCAGCAGGCGTACATCCTCGGCGTCCCTGATGAGGTCCACCACCGACAGGTAGACCTGGATGAAGTGCGCGAAGTCGGTGAACGTGAAGTATTCGGACAGCGCTTCGGGGTCGGTGGGCACCCCGGCCTCCGGGTGGCGGGCCGCGAGCTCGGCCACGATCCGGGGCGAGGCGGAGCCCACGTGGTGCACGTGCAGCTCGGCCTTGGGTAGTCCGGCGATGAAGGCGGCCAGGTCGGAAGGGTGGGACAAGAGGGCCTCCGGCTGAGTTGCGGGTCCGGGTCATCGTAGGCGTCCGCCGTCGGCAGCGGTGTCCGCGCTCCCGCATAGCATGAAGGGCGGGGAACGGGAGAAAACGGGAAACGGGAACAGACGAGAGAGGGGACGCGATGGACAAGGGGGCAGGGCATCTGCCGCCTGCCGGAGCGCCCGGGCAGGGGAGCGGGGTGAACGGCACCGGCCAGGGCGACGGGAAGCCGCCTCCGATACCGCCCGCGCCGAACGGACCCGGCCGCTCGTACGGGGCGCAGCCCCCGCCCGGTTACGGCGCGGTCGGGGGCCATGGCGCCTCCGGTGGTTACGGCGGCTACAGCGGTTACGGCGGTCAGGGCGCCGGTGCGGCGTACACGCCGTATGCGCCGTACGGATACGGCTGGCAGGGGCCGCCTCCGCCGATCGGCAAGTCGGTGGCGGCCATGGTGGTGGGCATCGCCAGTGTGGTGCTGGTCATCACCTGCTGGGGCAGCTTCCTCGCGGTGTTCTCCTCCGTCGTCGCGCTGTGTCTGGGCGTCAGCGCGCGGCGCGGGGTGGAGCGGGGCGAGCTGGGCGGCGGCGGGCAGGCGACGGCCGGGTTCGTCCTCGGCATCGTCGGGCTGGTGCTCTCGGTTGTCATCAGCACGCTGCTGGTCCTCAGCCTGACCGTCTGGGCGGACGACTCCGGGGGCGGCTCGGGCGGCGGCAGCGGTGACTCCTACGACGCACGGGGCGCGCATGTTCCGGTGCTGGTGACCGGCTGAACAGGTCTCCGGCTCACGCCAGTTGACAGAGGGCGGCCCTTCCGCGGAGCGCGCGGGAGGGCCGCCCTCTGTCCGCTCGTCCGCGGTGCGGAGTGCGCCACGAAGGCGCTGCGAAGGCGCTGCGAAGGGGGCCGCGGGTGGCTCTCCCATCGTGAGGCGAAACCCGGGTCGGAGTATCGATTCCGTGGCGTAATCAAAAGATAACTACGGAATCCCTTGTTGGATGACCGAACCCCTGTCAGGATCGGCTGCCAACAGTGGCCTGGGCCACGGCGCCGTTCGGCGGCCGTGCCCGTCGCCGCCGTAGTACGCGCACGCTGTAGTGGTCAGGAGTCCCGATGGTCCAGCGCTTCGATGTGTCCGAACGGTTCGCCGCGGGCGCCCAGTACGTCGCGGGCAGGCTCGGGCCCGGCACCTCGGGCCGTACGCACGCGATCGTGAACCCCGCGACCGGCGAAGAGATCCACACCTTCGAACTGGCGAGCGCCGCCGACATCGACACCGCCGTCCGCGCGGCCGGTGACGCCCTCCCCGGCTGGGCCGGTGCCACCCCCGCCGAGCGCTCCGAGGCCATGCACCGCTGGGCGGCCAGGCTGAACGAGCTGACCGACGAGTTCGTGTACGCCGAGTCGCTGCAGTGCGGCAAACCGCTCAAGCTCTCAGCCGAGTTCGACGTCCCCGGCTCGTTCGACAACGTCGCCTTCTTCGCTGGTGCGGCGCGCCAGCTGGCCGGCGCAGCGGTGGCCGAGTACAGCGGCGAGCACACCTCCTCCATCCGCCGGGAACCGCTCGGCGTCATCGGCTCCATCGCCCCCTGGAACTACCCGCTCCAGATGGCGGCCTGGAAGATCCTCCCGGCCGTGGCCGCAGGCAACACCATCGTCCTCAAGCCCTCCGAGCTCACCCCGCTGACCTCCCTGATGTTCGCGCAGGCCGCGCACGAGGCGGGCATCCCGCCCGGCGTCATCAACATCGTCACCGGAGCGGGCCGGGACGCGGGCGAGGCACTGGTCGCCCACCCCGGCGTCGCCATGACCTCGTTCACCGGCTCCACCGCCGTCGGCAGGCGGGTGGCCGAGATCGCCACCACCGCATCCCGGCCCGCCAAACGCCTCCACCTCGAACTGGGCGGCAAGGCACCCTTCGTGGTGTTCGACGACGCCGACCTGGAGGCCGCGGCACACGGTGCTGTCGCGGGCGCGCTGATCAACACCGGCCAGGACTGCACCGCCGCGACCCGCGCCTACGTCCAGCGCCCGCTCCACGACGCGTTCGTCTCCGCCGTCGCCGACCTGATGGACGGGGTACGCGTCGGTGATCCGTTCGCCGAGGGAACGGACCTGGGGCCGCTGATCTCCCATGCGCAGCGCGACCGGGTGGCCGGTTTCGTGGAGCGCGCCCGCTCCTACGCCACCGTCGTCACCGGCGGCCAGGCCCCCGGCGGCGAACTGGCCGAGGGCGCGTACTACCGGCCGACACTCATCACCGGCGCGCCGCAGGACAGCGAGGTCGTCCAGCAGGAGATCTTCGGCCCCGTGCTGGTCGTGCTGCCCTTCGACACCGACGACGAGGGCATCGCGCTGGCCAACGACACCCCCTACGGACTCGCCGCCTCCGCCTGGAGCCGGTCCGTCTTCCGCACCGGACGCGCCGCGCGGGAGATCCAGGCCGGCTGCGTATGGCTCAACGACCACATCCCGATCATCAGCGAGATGCCGCACGGCGGCTACAAGGCGTCCGGCTACGGCAAGGACATGTCCGCCTACTCCTTCGAGGAGTACACCCAGATCAAGCACGTCATGTCCGAGACGACGGGCGTGGTGCGCAAGGACTGGCACCGCACCGTCTTCGGCGACCGCTGAACGCGCACCCCGTCACCGCACTCCCGCATCCCGCCCGTCGCTTCTCCGCTCAACTTTTCAGCTCAACTTCTCCGCTCAACCCCCCACCCCGAGCACATCCCC
>NZ_JADKMA010000016.1 GCF_017676365.1 Streptomyces oryzae | reverse complement strand
ACCATCCGGGCCCGTCCCGGCATCGGTCCGCACGCACATCCGCTCCGCACCAAGAAGCAACCCACTGGCCCCACCAGGGCAGGAGCCGCACCATGGCAATCTCGGTCTTCGACCTCTTCTCGATCGGCATCGGCCCGTCCAGCTCGCACACCGTGGGCCCGATGCGGGCCGCCCGGATGTTCGCGCGGCGGCTGAAGAACGAGGGCGCGCTGGCACACACCGCCTCCGTACGTGCCGAACTGTTCGGCTCCCTCGGCGCGACCGGCCACGGACACGGCACCCCCAAGGCCGTACTGCTGGGCCTGGAGGGCGAGTCCCCGCGCACCGTCGACGTGGAGACCGCCGACGAGCGCGTGGCGCGGATCCGCGAGCAGGGCAGGCTCCGCCTCCTGGCCGCCGAGATAGGGGACGCCCACGAGATCCCGTTCGAGGAGCGCACCCAGCTGATCCTGCACCGGCGCCGCTCGCTGCCGTACCACGCCAACGGCATGACCCTCTTCGCGTACGACGAGGATGGCACCCCGCTGCTGGAGAAGACCTACTACTCGGTGGGCGGCGGCTTCGTCGTCGACGAGGACGCCGTCGGCGAGGACCGCATCAAGCTGGACGACACCGTCCTGCGCCACCCCTTCCGCACCGGCGACGAACTGCTGCGCCTGACCCGGGAGACCGGGCTGTCGGTCTCCCGGCTGATGCTGGAGAACGAGAAGGCGTGGCGCACCGAGGGCGAGATCCGCGCCGGGCTGCTGGAGATCTGGCAGGTCATGAAGGACTGCGTGGCACGCGGGCTGTCCCAGGAGGGCATCCTGCCCGGCGGTCTGAAGGTC
Organism: Streptomyces oryzae; assembly: GCF_017676365.1. Taxonomy (GTDB): domain Bacteria; phylum Actinomycetota; class Actinomycetes; order Streptomycetales; family Streptomycetaceae; genus Streptomyces; species Streptomyces oryzae. The sequence goes on along the minus strand of NZ_JADKMA010000016.1, from coordinate 61,964 downwards.
CGCCGCCGCGCCGCCACCTCGGCCCGCCAGCTACGCGCCGAGGGCCAGATGGAGGCGCACGCCATGGAGTGGACGACGCTCTACGCCATGGCCGTCAACGAGGAGAACGCGGCGGGCGGCCGCGTGGTGACCGCACCGACCAACGGCGCGGCCGGCATCATCCCCGCCGTTCTGCACTACGCCCACCACTTCGTGCCCGGCACCGACGACGACGCCGTCGTCCGCTTCCTGCTGGCCGCGGGCGCGATCGGCATGCTCTTCAAGCAGAACGCCTCCATCTCCGGCGCCGAGGTCGGCTGCCAGGGCGAGGTGGGCTCGGCGTGCTCCATGGCCGCCGGCGGCCTCGCCGAGATCCTCGGCGGCAGCCCCGAACAGGTGGAGAACGCCGCGGAGATCGGCATCGAGCACAACCTCGGCCTCACCTGCGACCCGGTCGGCGGCCTGGTGCAGATCCCCTGCATCGAGCGCAACGGCATGGCCGCCGTCAAGGCCGTCACCGCCGCCCGCATGTCGCTGCGCGGCGACGGCCGCCACCACGTCTCCCTCGACAAAGCCATCAAAACGATGCGTGACACCGGCGCCGATATGAAGGTCAAATACAAGGAGACCGCGCGGGGCGGGCTCGCGGTGAACGTCATCGAGTGCTGAGTACCAAGGCTCTGACCAGGTGATTGGCGTCTTTCGGCTCTGTCACCGGCTTACTCTTCTGTACGGCGGAAAGTCCCTGAAAAGTCCCTGGGGTGTCCCCCGCCGAGCCGGTCGGTGGAACATCCCCGCGGGCGCGGGGTCGACACTTGCTGACCATAGCGTTTGTGGTGACAGGTAAGCATTTTCCTTCAGTTCGTTTACGAGCCAGGACCGCCTGCTCCGATTCACGAGCCGGTTAACCCCGAAACTGACTCGTACGTCGCCCTTACGCTCGCGCCCGCCCAGCTTGAGCTGGTCGCCGCAGACCGAGCACGCTGCCACCCGGTAATAAGCGCGTGGCCGTGGCCTTTTTCGACGAGAGCGCCCGCACCCTGCCGTCTGTGCGTAAAGGAAGTGCCGATGCGGCCCCCCTCAACGACCGGCACCGGCACCATGGCCCGGTGCGCGGTTCAGCCCTCGTCTGGTGACCGGACCGCGCTCGTGAACAAGACTCTGGTGGCGGCCTGTTCGATGGCGGTGGCGCCGAAGCGGCGTGCAAGAGGTGAGGCCGGCGATGTCGCTGCTGCGGTCGCCAAGCAGGGGCGCTCGATCCTGAAGGGCGGCAAGGCCGGTTCTGTTCATGTGTCCGGGGACGATGCTCCCAAGGAGCAGATCCCGAACGCGGACCGCTCCGGCCCGTATCGACCGTCCCGCCCGTCCCGGCTCACACGTCTGGACAAGGAGCGAGTCAACGCGGGAGGCTCCGGCCGCCTCCCTGCGTCGCTTTGCCCGCAACTCGCTCTTGTGCTGCGGCTATCCACTCCCGGACGTCTGCCGCCGCGTCCGCTCCGGCTGCTTCCGTCCGGCAGGTCTGGCTGGAAGTGGCTATGTGGTGGCGGATCATGCGCAGCACGTCGTGGTCGTCGAAGTATGACGTATGCACCAGCGCCTTGGTGGAGATCTGCGGCTGCCGGCCGGAGACGACTCCCGTCAGCCGGTTGCCGTTCATGGCCGCGCGGGCGATCATCTGGCGTACCTCCAGGCCCAGCAACCCCGCGTGGGCCATGGCGTTGGTCTCCAGTGCCGTGTTGACGCGGTCCGGCAGTCCGGCGGCACCCCCGTCGAGGGGCAGGGGCCACGTCGAGACATGGACGAGATCGGTGTACGGGACATCGCACCCCTGGCCGGTGCGCAACAGCCGTTTGGCCAGCGCCGCGTTGACACTCGGCATGAGCCATTTGTTGATGAGGCCATAGGCGCCGTCGGTCGGGGTGGAGCCGGAGAAGTAGTACCCGTAGCCCATCGAGGCCTGCGGAGCGAGCGCGATGTGCTTCAGCGGAGCGTTCAATCGCAGCAGCGTGGGCACGCGCGGCCACGCGCCGGCCGGCTTCCGCGGCACCTCGCGCTGTGCGGGCGGTACGAAGAACTGGGAGTAGCCGGGGGCGTCGGGCGGGCACAGCGTGCGGAGCCCGCTGATCGCTTCGTCCGTTGCCGCGTACAGGCCCAGCCACCGTGAGTGGAAGCGTGCGAAAGCGGACCGGGCGAGCCTGGCACGGATCATCAGCGCGTGGGCGACTTCTCCCCGAGCAGCGACCCTGAATGTGTACTTCAGCCCCGCGGCTGCCAGGAGCAGCCATACCATGCGGATGATCCACGAGAGCTCGAACCACGAGAAGGCGAGCGACAACACCATGCTCGGGAAGAACACCAGCAGCATGTAGACGCCAGCGACCAGCATCGTCCATCGCGGGGCTTTGACATCCCGGGGACTCACCGCGCCCGCCAAGGAGAACTTCCCCTCACGCCACCCTGTTGCCAGCAGACCGCCCTGCGGCAGATGGCACAGGAAGGGGGTTCCAATCGTCGTCCAGCTCCGCAGGCGGCCGAGCTCCAGCTCCTGGCTCACTTCCCGGTATCTCTGGGCGAGGAAGCGGTCCCCCGTCACATCGGTACTGGATACGTCACCGGTGACGACACCTCGCCGCACCAAGGGGTAGTACAGGTGGGCGGCCAGCGTTCCCCCGCGCTGCAGGACGTGGCTGGTCAGGAGGGCTTCCCAGATGACCGAGCCACCGTGGCTGTGCCCGACCAGGTGATACGCGCGGCCTTTCCGTTCCAGTTCGACGAGGAGCGCCAACAGTTCCATGGAGGCGGACAGCCGCGCCGACTGGGTGTTCGCACCGCTCCAGTGGAACAGCCTGCCGCTGTGTGGAAGGCGCACCCCTGCCGGGAGGTTGTTCTCCAGCCACCTCCATGTGTCGCTGCCGCGCTGCCACCAGCGCGACCCCTCATCGTTGCCGTCCTTGTCGCCGGCGAAGGTGCCGTGCACAAGGATCACGAGCTCGTCCTGGTCCAGCGAGTCCCCACCTGAATCCGTCACCCGTACATCATGGCGGGGCCCACCGACATCGATGGCCTCCGTGCGGCAACTCGCGCCCGCCTGAGGTGACCTGACGTAGTGACGAATTGAGCGGGTCGAAGTCAGCCTCGGCGTAGGAACAGCCCAGGCTGAGGCGCGGGCGACTCATTTCCATAAACGGTGAATATAAAAATGTTATGCTTTGGCCATGAGTCGTCAAGACACCGCTCCTGGCGCGTCCGCCGCCATCGGGACAGCCCTCTACGGTCTGGCCACCAGGGCCGTGAGACGCCTGCCCCGGGACATGAGCCTGACGTCCGCCGCCACCCTGGCGACGCTGGACCGGACCGGCCCGCGGCGCATCACCGATCTGGCCGCGGTCGAGGGCGTCACCCAGCCCGCGATGACCGCCCTGGTCCGGGGGATGGAGGAGTCCGGCCTGGTCGAGCGGCGGGGCGACGCGTCCGACAAGCGGGTCACGCTGGTGTGCCTGACCGAGTCCGGCGCCTCCTATGTCCGGACGCGGCGCAAGGCGGGCGTCCATGCGTTCGAGCGGTTGATCGGTGAGCTCACCGGCGACGAGGTCGAGGCGCTGGTGGCGGCCCTTCCAGCGCTGAAGCATCTGGCAGAGCTCGAAAGCCAGGACCGCGAAGGGCCGAAGCAGTGACCGGGCAGCCGGTCGGCGGGGGCGTGGTGAAGGCGTTCCCGGTGGCGCGTTCCGAGGCGCGGCTGCTGGTCCACGCGCTGATGTTCATCGCTCTGGTCGTGGCGGCGGTCGGCAGCCTCGGGGCGCCGCTCATCACCAGCGTGGCGACCTCGTTCCACGTCTCGCTCGGCAGTGCGCAGTGGACGCTGACCGTCGCGCTGCTCAGCGGCGCCGTCGCCACGCCGGTCCTGGGCCGGCTCGGAGCCGGCCCGCACCGGCGGGCCACGATCCTCGCCACGCTGGCGGTCGTCGTCGCCGGCAGCGCGCTCACCGTGCTGCCGCTGCCGTTCGCTTGGCTGCTGGCCGGCAGGGCGGCCCAGGGCGTCGGGCTCGGGCTGACGGCGCTGATGATGGGCGTGGCCCGGGACCACCTCCCCGAGGAGCGCAGCGCGGCCGTGATCGCCCTGATCTCGGTGGTCTCGATCATCGGGGCCGGCGTCGGCTACCCGCTGGCCGCACTGCTCGCCGAGCTCGGCGGGGTACGGGCCGCCTACGGCCTCGGCCTGGTCGTCACCGCCGCCGCCCTCCTGACCGTGTGGCGCTCCATACCCGAAGCCCCCGAAGGCCGCTCCGCCCACGTGGACGTGGCAGGCGCGGTCGTCCTGGCCGCTGCGCTGCTCCTGGTGCTGTTCCTCGCCGGCGAACGGAATCTGTGGAGCCGGCACCTCGCCGTGGCGGCGGGCCTCGCCGTCGTCGCGGTGGTGCTGCTCTGCGTCTGGGCCGTCATCGAACTGCGCAGCACGACGCCCCTGGTCGATGTGCGGGCGGTACGGCACCCGGCGGTCGCCGGGGCGAACCTCGCCATGTTCGTCGGCGGGATCGGCATGTACCTCCTGCTCACGCTCATCACCCGGTACGCGCAGACGCCGCACGGCGCCGGCTATGGCTTCGGGCTGACGACCTTCGTCGCCGGGCTGGTCCTCATCCCGTTCTCGGTGCTGGGGTTCGTCGCGGGCAAGCTCACGCCGCGGGTCCGGAAGCGGATCGCCGACCCCCTGCTCCTGGCCGGCAGCGCCGTCGTGGTCGGCGGCGGGTTCGCCCTGTTCGCGGTGGCCCGGTCGGACCTGGCCGAACTGTTCGCGGCGATGGGCGTGCTCGGCTTCGGCGTCGGTGGCTTCTCGGCCGCGATGCCCGGCGTCATCCTGGCCGTCACCCCCAAGAGCGAGACGTCGAGCGCCATGAGCTTCAACTACGTCGTCCGCAGCGTCGGGTACTCCCTGGGCAGCGCCATCGGCGGCCTGATCCTCGCCGCGGGCACCGGTCCCGGCCACCTCTTCCCCGACGACAGCGCCTACACCACCGCGGCGCTCGCCGGCGTCGGCGCCATGGCGCTCACGACGCTGACAAGCCTCGCTCTCGCCCGTCGGCGCCTGTCCGGGACCAACCCGTAAGCCCGTAAGTCAGATGCGCTCATTCCCACGCTGGAGGTTCCATGCCCAAGGGCTACTGGGTCAGTGTCTACCGCACCATTTCGGACCCTGAGAAGCTGGCTGCTTACGACAAGCTGGCCCGCCTGGCCGTCGAGGCCGGGGGCGGCCGGGTCCTCGTCCGTGGCGGTCGGGTCGTGGCGCATGACGCCGGAATCGCCGAGCGCACCATCCTGATCGAGTTCGACAGCTTCGAGCAGGCCGTCGCGGCACGCGAGAGTGCGGCCTACCAGGACGCCCTGGCCACTCTCTCCGACGGCGTCGAGCGCGACTTCCGCATCGTCGAAGGCATCGACTGACCGAGGACCAGTCGGATCTTCACTGAAGCTCGCCGGCTCCAAAACAGGCCGGAATAATGCTTCTGGCCCTCTCTCCAGCGAAACGTACGCCAAGGTATCGAGGGCTCAAAGACGTCGATGCCCGTCGTCGACCAGACCAGGTCTCAGTGGATCTTTCCGTCCGTACGACGGAGACTCATCGAGACTTCGCCGATCACACGCGACATGCCCCGAGCAGCAGGAGCGGGGCGCGGAGCCCTCCCGGTCTCGACCAGCTGCGACATTCCCACGATCAAGCGGGAGAGCGCCGCTGCATGGAACGAGACCGGGAACAGCTCGCTCGCGGGGACGGACCGCCCGTCCGGCGCCGAGCCAGGACCGGACCGAGGCGAGGGCCGGCCGGTGCCCTCATCGTGTTGACCGACCCGGCAGGCAATGCTGGAGTCGGCACGTGGACAGCATCCCCGCCAACCGGCGGTTCTGGAACCGGATCAGCAGCGCCTACCAGCACGAGCACGACCCGCAAATCGGCGCCACACCCCGGCTGTGGGGCATGTACTCCATCCCCGACGCGCACCTGCACGCCCTGGGCGACGTCACCGGAAAGCGCGTCCTCGAACTCGGCTGCGGCGCCGGCCAGTGGTCCAGGGCGCTCGCCGCCGAGGGCGCCACGGTGGTCGGGCTCGACCTGTCCGAAGCCCAACTCGCCGCAGCGGCCTGCGCGATGGGATCGGCCCGCTACCCGATAGTGCAAGGCGCCGCCGAACAACTTCCCTTCGCCGCCGACAGCTTCGACCTGGTGTTCTGCGACTTCGGTGGGCTCAGCTGGGCGCCCCCGCGCCTGGCCGTCCCGCAGGCCGCACGCGTCTTGGGCCGAGGCGGGCGCCTGGTGTTCAACGTCGCCAGCCCATGGTTCGAAGCGTGCTACGACGAAACCGACCCACCCGACTGGGCACACCGCTGGCCGGCTGAACTGCTCTGGGTGACCCACAAACCGTAAGGTTCCCCGGTATCGCACGTGCCGCCCGGGGTGACGCGGCATGATTGCCATGTGCCGGTCCGCCGGCCGGAGAGCGGACATGGCTGAGACCGGAGAGGAGCACCGTGCGGGGCCAACTCCTTGGTGAACGCTACCGGTTGGTGCGGCAGGTCGGTGAGGGAGGGATGGGGCACGTATGGGAGGCGCAGGATGAGACGCTGCACCGGCGTGTCGCCGTCAAGGTGATTTCGCTGCTCGCCGGCGGGGGGCGGCGCGGTGACGAGGCACGGGCCCGGTTCCTGCGCGAGGCACGGATCACCGCTCGGCTCCAGCACGCCCATATCGTCACCATTCACGATCTCGGCGAGACCGGCCCCGCGGACAACAGGGTCCCGTTCCTGGTGATGGAGTTCGTCCGCGGTGAGGGCCTGGACACCAAGCTGCGGCGAGGCGCCCTCGCGCTGTCCGACGCGGCCCGCTGGGGCGCACAGATAGCCGAGGCGCTGGCGGAGGCACACGCGGCCGGAATCACGCACCGGGACATCAAGCCCTCCAACATCCTCATCACGCCCGCCGGGAACGTGAAGGTGCTCGACTTCGGCGTCGCGCGGGCAGCCGACCCCGGCATGACCGGGGACCGTCTCACGCGGACCGGCTTCATCGTGGGCACGCCCCCGTATATGGCGCCCGAACAGGCGCGCGGCCTTCCGGAGCCGCGCAGCGACCTGTACGCCCTGGGCTGTCTGCTCTTCGAACTGATCACGGGGCGGCTGCCGTTCCAGGCCCCCGACACCGTCGGTTATCTCTCCGCGCACCTCACCCAGGAACCGCCTGCCCCCAGCACGGTGCTCCCCGGCATCCCCGCCGCCTGGGACGATCTCGTCCTGACGCTGCTGTGCAAGGACCCCGGCCAGCGGTACGCGGCTGCCGCCGGTCTCGCGCAGGCGCTGTGGCGGCTCGGCCGGGCGCCCGAGCCGGACACCTTGCCGTACCACCACCGCACCCGCACCCGCCCCGGCCCAACGCGGCCCAGGACAGCGCGCACCGTCCCCGACGGCGCGCACGCGAACCCACCGGCGCAGCCCCCGGCCCAGCCCCTGGCGCAGCCGCCTGATTGGCGCGCGTTCCTGACGGCGCTGGAGCGGTTCGTCCTCCCGGCCGTCCTGCTCGTCCTCTACGGCGTGGCGGTGCGGGTCGCCTTCGCCGACAGCTATTACGGCCACGGCTACTGGACCGTGGGCAGCTCTCTCGCCGCGGGCTTCTACACCCTCCTCCTGGTGGGCGCCCTGGTGCTGGCGGCTGCGCTCACGCCCCGTTCGAGCGCCCTTATCCGCTGGGTGGGCTTCACGGCAGCAGCACTCTTCGCCCTCTTCACCGCGGTCCCGCTCTTCCTCGACTTGCCGCTCGGACTGATCGGGCCAGTGGCGGTGCTGGCCCTCGCGGTGTTCTGCTCCCGCGACATCAGGACCCGCCGGGCCCGGATTCCCCGCGGGACGGCGGGCTGATGCTGATCCGGTACGGATGCCCCGGAGTCCGCGGGGAAGGTTCACCCCCACCCCATGGAGCGAGACCTCACCGCGAGGAGATCACACTCACGTCGGCGGGCACGAAACGAGCATCCACGCGGGTCAGGGTCCATGGCCAACTGTGATGCTCAGCATGGACAGCTATCGTGCTCAGTGGCCAACCAGAGCGCTCCGTCACAGTCGCTCGGGGAAGGCCCTTGAGGGCCCGTCATAGCACCGGATGCTGTCACGAACAATTCTCAGAAGTGCCGGCAAACCCACCCGTTGAGTGAGAGCGAGTGCGGGGCCGGTTCGACTCAACCGGGTCGAATCTCGTTTCCGTGGTGGCGCGGGTGATGAGCGGCATGGTGGTGACCGCGGCGCCCGTGCCCAATACCAGCCAGTTCAGGTGGCCGTGGCCGCTGCGGCGCAGCAGGCCGCGCCAGCTGTCATGCCGCCGCCGGCTGGAAGAAGATCGTCTGTCTGACCCTTCTCGGCGGTCGCTGACGGATGGGGGTGGTCCGGCCATGTGGCCGGGCCACCCCTTGGGGGCATGCAGCTGTCAGGCGGGCTGTGCGGCGGGCGCCGGGGCGGTGGCCTTGTGAGCCTTACTGGTCTCCCGGAGGGTCAGCAGGCCGGTGATCGCGATCAGCGCCGAGGTCAGGCCGTGGATGCCGAACGCGGCGGCGAGGGGGCCATGGTGGGTCAAGACGTTGATCATGTCGCCCAACGGGGCGACGGCCTCCATCAGCAGGACCCAGCCCAGGGCGCGGCGGTGGCCCGTCAGCAGGAGGATGCCGATGACCAGGCCCATCGCGAATTCGCGGGTGCCCTTCATGATGAGGAAACCGTCGCCGTTCCCGGCGGGCCAGGTCGGCAGGCCAACGCCCCGAGTGGAGGCCTCCGGGGCCAGGATGAAGGACAACCCGAGGTAGAGGACGAACACGGCGCAGACGGTGGCCAGGACGGTGTTGACGTTCTTCAGCGACATGGTTCTTCTCCTTTGACGTTCAGCTGGGGTGGGGCAGGGGTTCAGCGGCGGATGCGGCGGGCATAGCGGGGGCGGTCGATGACGTGCCAGATGACGCGGACCGGCGCGGGTGGGGGCAAGATCGCCTTACGCGGTCTCTGACCGCGCCGGCCTGCCGGTTCGTCTTCGCCGATGCCGGTTGTGCCGCGATCCCGCCGCCATGAGTGAAGCCGTGATCCGCTGGGCCGCTATCGGCCTCACGACCCGGCGCCGCCCGGGGTGAGGATTTCCATGAGATGTCCGTCGGGGTCGCGGAAGTAGGCGCCCCTGCGGCCCATGGTGTGCTTGCTGCGATAGATCTGCCCGATCTCTTGGCATGCAGGATCGCCGTAGTGGGTGATCCCGCCGCGCTGGATGCGGGCGAGGGCGGCGTCGAACTCCTGCTCGCTGACTATGAACGCGTAGTGGTGTGGCTCGAAGTCGTCCAGCTGGTCGTAGTCCAGACTGACCTGGTTGGCCAGCGTGACCGGCGTGAAGTGTGCCACCGGCGGATCGACACTCAGGCCGAGGATGCCGGCCAGGAACTGCGCCGAGGCTTGCGGGTCACGGGCGGGGACGATGGTGTGATTCAGTTCCACGGGCATGGTGACTCCTCCTTCAGGGACCGGGCCACGCGTGGTGGGGCGCAAGGCGCGGCCGGCTTCGAGCCCGGCCTTGGCGACCCGGCATGGTGCATGGATGCGTGACTTCCCCGGGGGGGGGGGAGGGCAGGGCTTCTCCGGCCGCCCTCTCTGGCTGCAGCTGCCGTGTCATACGTTGATCTGCTCGAATATGTGCGGGTACGACACGATGTCGTCGCTGAACTCGGCCGCCATGCGCTGGAACTCCGGACTGCCGAACGCCGTGGGGAGCGCCTCGGTCGACTCCCAGACCGCGACGTTCATCAGAAGCCGGCTGTCCGCCGTTCCCTTGTGCATCTGCAGGGAGACGAATCCCGGCTGAGCCTTCATGAACTCCGCCTGCCTCCAAAGCGGGCCAGGAACGCTTCAGTTCTCTCCTTCGGGACGACGAAGGTGTTGGCCAGGACGATGGGTCCGGTCTTCTCCTCGAACTGCGCGAACATCGGCGTATTCGGGTCGAGACTCTGCAACTTGGCCATTTCCGGTACTTCCTCTCGCTGTCGGTTGCCCCGCGGCACTGAGGCCGGCCCACCGCCGTACTGGGTCCGGCGACGCTCACGACGCTCGCTGTCTGTGGAACGAGGGGATCTGACGGTCACACGAGGGCATCGCTGGTGACACCAATGCCTCCAGCTACCACGAACTTGCCAACGCTTGTTGGTCAACATCGTTGGCCAACGTTGTTGGCAAACGTAGAGCCGCAGCTCTGGACTGTCAACACCTGTTGGTCTACGTTGTTGGCATGACCGGCACCACGGAGGACCAGCAGGCCGCACGGCGTTCCGACGCCACCCGCGCCGCGATCCTCGCCGCGGCCCGCGAGCGGTTCGTGGCGGACGGCTACGAGAAGGCGACCATCCGGGCCATCGCGCGTGACGCGAAGATCGACCCGTCGATGGTGATGCGCTACTACGGCAACAAGGCGGGCCTGTTCGCGGAGGCCGTCGCGATCGATCCCGGGTTGCCGGGCCTGTCCCTCGAACCGCGCGAGGAGATCGGCCGTACGCTGGTGCGCCACTTCCTCACTCTGTGGGAGGAGAACGGGGAGCTCGCCGTGCTGATGCGGGTCGGCGCCACCGACCCGGCCGCTGCCGATCGCATGCAGAGCGTGCTGCGCGAGCAGATGATCCCGCTGGCCCGCCGACTGGGCCACGAGCCGGAGCAGGCGCAGGCGCGGGCTGCACTGTGCGTCTCGACCGTGCTGGGGCTCGCGCTGACGCGCTACGTGCTGCGGTTTCCGGCGAGCGTGGCGCTCGGCCGCGAGGAGATCGTGGACTGGCTCGGACCCACGGTCCAGCGGTATCTCACCGCACCCGAGCCCTGAAGAACGCGTCCAGGCACCCACCGCGACCTCGGTCATGGCGGATGCCCTCAAAGGGAAGACCGAAAGGATCAGCCTGCTTCTGCGGCTTGCGGGACTTGCCGCCGAGCATCATGAAGCCGGCGGGCACGCAGCCGGAGGTCCACACGGCGCAGCCGCAGATCGCCGGGCCCCGCATCCCAGACGGCATCCGCCCCGGAAGCTGCGATGCTCATTGAGCACGACCCGATACGCGCCGTAACGCCGCGTCATTCGCCGGTGCCCTCGTCGTCCTCGTCGATTCGTCCTCGTCGAGGTGGGCGGTCGCCGGGTCACGCAATGGGCGCGGGCCCTCAGGTGCCGGGCAGGTCATTGAGGAGGTAGTGGGTTGTCCAGAGACGGCGGCATCGAGGACCAGGCCGAGCGCCCCGATCTTGGAATCTTCGCCCGTGACGCCCCTTGCGGCAACGACGCTACCGGACGAGGACGTGCGCCGGCTGCGCGGTCTCCGCCCGGACCTTGAAACCGCATGGCCGAACGTCCCCGCTCCCCCGGCCGTCGAGAAGCGCGTCGATGGCGCTCCGTCCCCGGTCGCCGGCCTCCGGCATGATCGAACGCATACGTGCCGCTACAGCGCGCGTGGTGGAAGATCCGCCAGGACTTCAGTCGGGCCCCGCCCCGCTCGACCGGTGCCCGTCCTGCCGAGAGCGCGCGATTGGCGGTGCGCCGGGTTGGTGACAGGTCGCGACCGGATGGGCGTCTGACCGGTGTGGTGACCCACCGTCCGGCGCCGAGGTGGGCGCGGTCGGCGAGGGTGCCGTCCAGCAGGATGAAGTCCGGGTCGGCTTCACGCAGGACTTCACCGAAGCCGACGGCGATCTGTGCGAGGATGTCATGCTTGCGCAGGTACGCCTAAGAGGTCAGCTCAATTGATGCTGGTCCATTTTGGAACCGTGTGCGGCGTTGGGGCGTTGAAACAGCATGATGATGGTGGGGCTGCTCGCCATGACGGTGTTAGTGCTTGTCCCCTTCACGCTGGCGTCGATCCGGCACGTACTGGTGCGAGTCGGCCATCCCAAGTGGCTGTGCCGCCTCCTGAGAGCCCGGACGCCCCAAAGCGGGGTAGGTGCTGGCGCCGCAGTCACTGATGAGCTGCATGCGTTCTTGAACGCCAACAAACGCGTGCAGCTCGAGCGCCGCCAGGAGGAACTTGTCCTGCGAGATGACACGCTCGACGGCGCTCCACCACAGATGGGTATCGACCTGGACGCAGGAACAGCAGTCGTCCGACGACGCCCCTTGAAAGACCGGCTCACTGGGTGAGCCTGCGGTAGCAGATCAAGGTGGCCGCGATCCCGGCGAAGGCTAGGAAGTTTTCAGCCTTGCGCTCGTAGCGGCGGTGCAGGCGCCGGCAGCCGGCCAGCCACGCCACCGTCCGTTCCACGGTCCCAGCGATGACGGCCCGGCCGCTGGGAGGACTCGATGCCCTTGCGGGCGATACGCGGCGTGATGTTCCGGGAACGGAGCCACCTGCGAAGGCGGTCATAGTCGTACCCCTTGTCGGCGTGGAGCTTGTCGGGCCGTCGTCGGCGCGATCCGCGTCGGGAGCGGATCGACGGAATACCCCGCAGCAAGGGTTCCAGCCCTTGGCTGTCATGGGTGTTCGCAGCAGAGATGCCAATGGAGAGAGGCAGACCGGTCCGCTCGCTGATCAAGTGGATCTTCGAGCCCTTCTTGCCGCGATCTACGGGATTCGGACCCGTCAGGTCCCCCCTTTCACCGCCCGCATGTTCACCGAGTCGATCGCGCACCGGGACCAGTCCAATTCTCCTCGGGCACCGAGTTCGTCCAGCACCAGGCGGTGGAGCTTCCCCCAGACCCGCGCCCGGCGCCACTCGGTGAAACGCCGGTGTGCGGTCTGCCCGGACGGGCCGAAGCCCGACGGCAGTTGGCGCCACGTACAGCCCGTCGTGGCCACGAACAAAATGGCCGCCAGCACCTGTCGGTCCCCATACCTGCGTCGGCCTCCGCCTTGCGGCCGTACCGGAGGGGCGGGTACCACCCGTTGGAACAACTCCCACAATCCGTCCGGCACCAGAGGCTCCGCCATCGCCATCACGACCGTCACCCTAGTGATCAAGCCAGTTGAGACGATCTCTAAGGCAACCAGCACGTGAGGCAGGTCGAGTGCGGCTCCTGTGCCGCGGGTTGAGACTTCGAAGACCTCCCCCAATGACACACGAGCCTCGTGCGTCGCGAGCCCGCTGCCGGTGTGCCAAGGCTCGGTAGTTGTCACCGGCATAGCCGGTGACGTGGTGATGGGGACTGGTCGAAGCAGTCCGGCTGGCATCAGTGAGAGGCAGACGGCTTGTCACACCCTGGACGCGGCGGCACTTCTGGCCATCGGCTGCGGAGGGTGTGTGACAGGAGCGATGGCTCATTGGATCAAGTCAGTGTGTGGATGCTCGGGAGAGGTCGGACAAACGTAGATCTGCATCTTGTCGGTGCTGCCGACTTCGACCTTGGCCGGCTGCGAGGGGCTCTGGCCACAGCAATGGCCGACGATGTTGGCGGCGTTGGCGGCATCCTGGTCTTCATAAGGTGCCCAGCTGTGTCCCTCGCCGCCGTCCCATTCGAAGGAGGCGATGGTCAGCAGCGGGACCATCTGCGCATCACAAACAGAGCGGTATCGGGGGTTGGGGTCGGTGCGGGTGGGGTCGGTGCGGCCCCATGAAGGCCGGCCGCCGACCTTCCATCCGGGCGCGTCTGCCAGATGGATGCCATAGAAGTCCTGCGGACAGTCCGCGTAGGAGCTGTCCACGTTGGCGCCGGCTGTCTGCCATCTGAGCAGATCGGCCTGTCCGGGCGGCCACAGCAGGGGTATGTCGCGTAGATACAGCTGGGCCACGGGCAGCATGGGGACCGGGCAGTCCGCGGGCAGCGGAGGGCCCGCGTCAAGTCGTTCCGCAAGCATCGCGGCATTCCACTTCTTGATCGTCTCCTCCTCGGGCGTTGTCCCAGGACCACCGTGATCACCGTGCCAGCGGGCCCGCATGCGCCTCATGAGTCGCACTTGGGCCGGCGACTGGCGGACCCCACTGTCACGGTGCAGGTGCGAAGCTTCGCAATGCGGCCACGGCTCCTCAGCCGGCCGCAGCAACGGCCCCCCGACCGAGCTCTCCCCGACCGAAGGCGACCCGGGACGAGGGTGCAGCCGGATCGCAGGACGCGCCAACGGCGCCAGCTCAGGAAAGACCGCGGTCACGTCGAGGCATAGTCAAGACGTGTGGATCGCGATCTCAGGTGGTGTGAGCGTCTTCTCCCTGGTTTGCAGTTGACTGAGGGCTTTCCGTGCGGCCGTGCTGCTCGCCCGGTTGTAGTGATCGCCAGGCGGCACCGGGGAGCGTGGCGCGCATCCAGGCTGGGTCCATCTCAGCGCCGGTCAAGTAGTGCCGGCAGGCGTCGTGGGCTGCTCCCAGCAGTATCGAGTTGAGGTGTCCCGGTGGCCACGCCGGCAGCTCGCCGGCTTGTGAGAGTGCCCGCAGGCGGGCAAAGATCGGCTCCTGGAGTCCGGCCTTGGCCTCGAGGATCTTGCGATGCTGCTCCCCGCTTAGCTCCAGGGCCATCGCCTGATACATGAACCGGGCCTCGTCGGGGTGCCCGAGAGCCCACTCGAGAAACGAATCGACCAGGGTCCGCACCGTCTCCTCGGCGGTGCTTGCGCCACGGATGCGTTCTTGCATGTGTTCGGTGACTCGCTCGAAGGTCCTCAGCAAGAGGGCTGCGGTCAGGTCGCCGATGTCGCGGAAGTGGTGGTAGACGCTCGAGGGACTCGCGCCCGCACGTCTGCGGATCTGCTCGATGCCGACACCGAGAATGCCGCCTTCGGCGAACACGTCCAGGGCCGCATCGAGCAGCGACTCGCGTCGCCGCCGTCCGTCCGCTCGCCGAGGCATGGGCATAACTGGAACCCTACTCCACTTCTGCTGCTAGCCTCCTACTTGGAAGAATCATCCAAGTAGGAGGTGTGGGATGCCTGCCAACAAGACCCTTGCCCTCGTCACTGGAGGGGCGCGGGGGATCGGGCTGGAAGTCGTCAACGGCCTGGCCGACCTGGGGATGCACGTACTGCTCGGGGCCCGAAACCCCGACAGCACGGACGAGACCCTCCGTTCGTTGCGTGCTCGAGGTGCGGAAGTCGTGCCCGTGAGACTCGACGTCGACGACGCCGCCTCGATCGCCACTGCTGCCGAGTGGGTGGACCACGAGTACGGGCGTCTGGATGTCCTGGTGAATAACGCCGGCATCGCCGGCGACCAGTCGGCCCAGGTCGCCGGCCACGTCGACCTGGACGTGGTCCGTGCGGTCTTCACAACCAACGTGTTCGGGGTGATCGCAGTGACCGAGGCGATGATCCCGCTACTTCGCCGCTCGGCACGCGGCCGCATCGTGAACGTGTCCTCCAGCGTCGGATCGCTGACCCGGATGAGCGACCCCGGCCACTACTTCGCCGACATGCCCGGGCTCCTGGCCTACCCCACCTCCAAGACCGCTTTGAATCAGGTGACCCTGCAGTACGCGAAGGCACTCCGTGGCGATGGGATCCTCGTCAACGCCGCTGATCCGGGCCCCTGTCGAACCGACTTCACCCGGGGTATCCCCGGTGTCGAGCGGACCGCGGCCGACGGCGCCCGGGTCATCTGCGAGCTGGCCACCCTCGGCGACAGCGCCGAGTCGGGCTCTTACCGTCGCGACACCGGACCGGTCCCATGGTGACCGAGGCGCCCCACCTCAAGCGTGTGGCACACAGGCCGTGAGCCGGCCGTGCGATGCCCCCTGCACCCAGTCCCAGGATGCGGTGGCCTTCCCACGAGTCAGCGGCTTGTGATCATGCAGCGGGGGTCTCCGGGCGCTTGACGAGAACGCCGTTGTCGAACCTGGCTCCGGCTCGCACCAGCGCCACCAAGTGCGCTCCGGTGACCGCCCGCCACCGCTCCTGGGCGGACTCGATGAGCTTGAACGCCATCGCCAGCGCCGCAACCGGGCTGCCCGCGCCGCGGGTGACGCGGGTCCGGAGCCTCACCGTCGAGAAGGTGGATTCGATGGGGCTGGTCGTCCTGAGGCGGACCCAGTGCTCTGCCGGGAAGTCGTAGAAGGCCAGCAGTTCTTCGGCGTCATCGACGATCTTCGCGACCGCCTTCGGCCACTTCGCCCCGTAGGTCTTGGCGAATGCCTCGATCGCCTTCTCGGCGTGCGCGCGGTCTTCGGCGTTGTAGATCTCCTGCATCGCCCGCGTCGCGCCGGACTGCGCAGATTTCGGAAGCGCGTTCGTAACGTTTCGGGCCTTGTGCACCCAGCAGCCCTGGTGCCGGGCGGTGGAGAAGACCTCCGCCAGCGCCCGCCACAGCCCCATCGCCCCGTCACCGACGACCAGCTCGGGATCGCGCATGCGCCGGCGGCGGCAGTCGCGCAGCACATCGGCCCACGACTCCGACGACTCCCGCAGCCCCTCGTCGATGGCGATCAGCTCCTTGGAGCCGTCGACGCGCACGCCGATGAGCACCAGCAGACAGGCGTGGGCGGAGCCGAGGCGGACCTAGGGGTGCACCCCGTCGGCCCACATATACACGTAGTCGCGCTCGGACAGATCCCGGCGGCAGAAGGCGGCGTGGTCGTCACTCCACTGTTTGGTCAGCCGGGTGACGGTGGCCGGCGAGAGCCGGCGGCCGAGCCCAGGAACTGCTCCAGGGCGGGCACGAAGTCGCCGGACGACAGGCCGTGCAGGTACAACGCGGGCAGCACCTCGGCGATCTTCGGGGACTTCCGGCACCACGGCGGCAGGATCTTGGAGCTGAACCGCTTGCGCTCCCCACTGACCTCATCCACCCGCTTGTCGTTCACCCGCGGAGCGGTGACCTCGACCGGCCCGGCGCCGGTGGCCACCGTCCGCGGCCGGTGGTAGCCGTTGCGCACCACCAGACGGCGGCCGGCCTCGTCGGTCTCGCCGGCGAGCTCGGCTATGTACTGATCGACCTCGGCCTCCAAGGCGGGCGCCAGCATCCGCCGGTCACCCTCGCGGACGATCTCGTCGATGAGCGAACCCTCGGGCGTGGTGCCGTCGTCGTTGACTACGCTGAGCACGGGCGTACTTTCCCGACCCTGCGCAGCCACGCGGGCCTACTCGATGACCTTCACAGGTCGATGACCTTCACAGGATCACTCGGGAAGGTACGCCCTTCGCGTCCAACCCGAGGCCGATCCACAGGTCTTGAGCATGGCTCGGTCACGTCCACGAGCCGCGGCGGAGTAGTGCGCACGAAAACCGTGCAGGTGATCCTGCCACCAGACGCTGACACCCCCTGGCCGCCTCAACCAGCTTCGGTGGCATCGGTGTTCAGCTGGTCAAGTCCAACGCATGCAGCCTCGGCCACCGCGACAGCAAGCCTGCCCATGTGGCAACCAGCGTGCGTCCCAGCCGTCACTCGATCAGTGGCCGCTCTGAAAAAGCTCAGCGTTTCCGCCGTCGGAACCCGGGAACCACCGGGAGTCGAGCGCTGAGCGCGCTGCCACCGATCGGGGCTGCACAATGCTCGGGGGCTGCACTAAAGCAACCCACGTTCGGCGAACTCCCGGAAGCGGCCGGCGGCTAGCGGCCGCGGTGCCGCTGTTTCGCCTTCGCCCGCGCCTGCGCCCGCCGGTGCGCGTCCTCCGCCGCGCGGCGCCGTTTCGCCGCGGCGCGGCTCTCGGCCTTGGACTCCTCGAAACCGCGCGTCAGCGCCTCCTGAGCGGCGGTGCTCAGCGGGCGTTTGGACTGCTCCCTGGCCGCGGCGCGGGCCAGCCGCTTGGGGTTGGTGACGCGGGGGCGCTCCGTGGCGTCGGGTGGTACGACGGGTGAGGAGAGCGCTTGTTCCAGCAGTCCGCCGAAGTCGCGGGCGGCGAAGTCGAGCAGCTCGGGATTGGTCGGCTCGGCGCCGAAGACATGGCGTGCTGCGCGGACCCCGTCCGGCTCGGTGACCTCCAGGACACCGACCCAGAAAGGATCCTCGAAGAACACGGTGAACGTGCTCGGCATAGCGTCCTCCCATGGTTGTGGTGCGCCCCCGCGCCGCGAGGCGCGGGGAGGAAGCACGACGAGCCGGACACCCTGGGAGGGAGGTTACTGACCGTCAGCCGTTGGCCTGCTGCGCGGCGCCCGGACTACCAACCGGACCGTGTTTTCGCCCGCCGTGTCGATTCCCGGCTCCCAGTTTATCGTCCGGCCCGGTGCCCTGGTAAGCCCGTTCCCGTGCCGCGGTCAGCCGACTTGTTCCAGCATCGACAGCCGGTCGAAGAGGGCGCTCCACTCGCGGATCCTGCCGTTCTCGACGCGCACCTTGTCCACGGCACGCCACCGCAACTGCCGTCCGGTCGGCTCGATCCGCCCGCCCTGCGGGTGGACCAGAGTGCCCTGGTGGGTGCCGGAGAAGAGCACCTCGACACAGACGGCCGTTCCGTCCGCGGACTCCACGACATCCAGCACCTCCCGGCGCAGGTCCGGATAGGCGGCACGGTGGCGCCCCAAAACGCCTGTCGCGTACTCCCTCCCCTTTCCTTCCGCGCTGGAGGTACGGAAGAGAGCGTCGTCGGCGAAGAGGTGGTCGAGGTCCTCCAGGGAACCGGATTCCACGGCATTCCACACCGCGTCCCACAGGTTTTTGGCGGTGGTCGCATTCACAGTCGTCACAGAAGGCTCCTTGCGCCGGTTTCCGCTACGGAAATCGAGTACGGGTTTCGGAATGCAGGTTCCGAGTGCAGGTTTCGAGTACGGGAATCGAGCAAACCTCGGCGGATGTTCCCTGGCCAGGTCGTATGGCCGTACCGCGCTGCGGGAATGCCGCAGCGCCGGGCGGGAAGCCCGTACACCGCCGGTGCTCCTTCCGCGCGGCGGCCGCCGGCGCCTTGACCGCTCCCGGCAGCCCTCAAGAGAGTTTCCGTGACCGACGTGCCATTCCGCCGCGACATCCACGGAGAAGACCTTGAGTGAAATCAGCCGGGAAACCTCGGAAATCCCGACCCTGGACCCGACCACGGAAAACTCGGTTTCGGCGGACCGCAGCGCGGACGCTCTTCCGCTCATCGAGATGGCCATGGCCTTCTACCGCTCCCGGGTACTGATGAGCGCCCTGGAGCTGGATCTCTTCTCCGTGCTCGCCGCCGAAGGGCCGGCCGACCGCACGGCCATCGAGCGCGAGGCCGGCCTGCACAGCCGGGTGTCCGGCGACTTTCTCGACGCGCTGGTCGCACTCGGGCTGCTGGAGCGCAGCGCGGACGGGTATGCGAACAGCGCGCTCGCCGACCGCTTTCTGGTGCGCGGCCGCGGCCGCTTTGTGGGCGGCTTCGCCGCGATGGGCGGGGCCTCGCTGTATCCGCTGTGGATGAAGCTCACCGATCTGCTGCGTACCGGCGAGCCGCAGATCCCGCCGGGCGGCAACTTCTTCGAGGGCCTGTACCAGCGCCCGGAGGCCGCACGAAAGTTCATGGATGCCATGGACACCTTCAACGACGAGATTGCCGAGACCCTCTCCTCGGCGGTCGACTGGAGCGGCTACCGCAAGCTGGTCGACGTCGGCGGCGCCCGCGGCGATCTGTCGGTGCGGCTGACCGAGCAGCACCCCGGACTGACCGCCGTCTGCTTGGATCTGCCGCAGATCGAGCCGCTGTTCACCGAGCGGGTCGAGAAGAGTGACGTCGCGGGCCGGGTCACCCTGCGCGGTGGCGACTTCGTCACCGACGCCCTGCCGGACGCCGATGTCTACGTCTTCGGGCACATCCTGCACGGCCGGAACCTCGAGCAGCGCCAGGACCTCGCCAACCGTGCCTTCGCCGGTCTGCGGCCGGGCGGCACGCTGTTCGTCTTCGACCGCATGATCGACGACGCGCGGTGCGAGAAGCCGCTGAGCCTGCTGGGCAGCCTCGGTATGGCCCTGGTGTCCCCGATCGGCAGCGAGTACACCGTCGCCGACTGCCGCTCCTGGCTGGAGAAGGCCGGCTTCGAGACCGTCACCGAGCGCCCGCTGGCGGCCACGGACACGCTGGTCGTCGCGCGCAAGCCGGCGTGAGCGCCGTGTCCGCACGCCGCGACGATGCGTCCGCGAGCCGCGAGGGCCGGTCGTCCGTGTGCGAGGACGAGCAGCAGGCGCTCCTCGGTCAGGAGGTGTACTCGGACCGGGTGCTGCGGATCTACGATCCGCTCGTGCTGCTGGCCACCAACAGCCTGGTCTGGCGCTGCCCGCGGCGCGAGATGCTCGGCCTCTACCGGCGGCATGTGACAGGCCGCCACCTGGAGGTGGGGGTCGGCACCGGGTACTTCCTGGACCGGTGCCGCTTTCCCGGCCCGGCCGCACCGCGGCTGACCCTGCTCGATCTGAACCCCAACACCCTCGAGTACGCCTCGCGCCGGCTGGCACGGCTGGAGCCCGAGGCACGGCGTGCCAATGTGCTGGAACCGCTGCCGGTGCCGGAGCGCACCTACGACTCGGCGGGGCTGAACATGGTCCTGCACTGTCTGCCGGGCAGCAGTCTGAGGGAGAAGGGGCCGGCGCTGGCGAACGTGGCCCGCGCGGTGCGCCCCGGCGGCACCGTCTTCGGCAGCACCATCCTGGCGCACGGTGTGCGACAGAGCCGGGCAGCGCGTGCTGTGCTCCGTAATCACAACGCGCGCGGCATCCTGCAGAACACCGGCGACAGCCTGGAGGACCTGCAGGCGGAGCTGGAGCGGAACTTCGACCAGGTCACCGTCCGCACCCGGGGCAGCTTCGCCCTGTTCACGGCGATGGCCGGTGAGGCGGCAGAGTCCGGCGAAGCCGCAGTGCCAGGCGAGGCTTCGCGGGAGAAAGGAGCGGAATGACGGACTCCTGCCCGTACTCCGGGGCAGAGAGCGCCCCCGCCTATCCCTTCCGCGCCGCCGACCGCCTCGAACCGGACCCGGAGTTCGCCACGCTGCGGGCCGGCGAGCCCGTCTCCCGGGTGACGCTGCCGTTCGGCGGCGAGGCGTGGCTGGTGACGCGCCACGCGGAGGTCAGAACGGTGCTGGCCGACCCGAGGTTCAGCAGGGCGGCGGCCTGTGCCCCGGGCGCGGCGCGGTTCGAGCCCGTACCGCCGCCTCTGGTGGGGATCTTCGTCTCCGACCCGCCGGAGCACAGCAGACTGCGCCGGCTGGTCGCCCAGGCGTTCACCGCCCGGCGGGCCGAGCAACTGCGGCCCCAGGTGCGCCGGCACGTGCGGGTGCTGCTGGAGCGGATGAGCACCGAGCACGCCCCGGGCGGCCCCGCCGACCTGGTGCACCACTTCGCGCTGCCGCTGCCGGTGACTGTCATCTGCGAACTGCTCGGCATCCCGGATGAGGACCGCGGCCGGTTCCGCACCTGGTGCGATGCGCTGCTGTCCACCACGGCCCTCACCCGGGAGGAGATCGGCGCCGCGCGCGAGGCGCTGTCCCGGTTCCTGGCCGGGCAGGCCGCGCAGCGCCGCGAGCAGCCGGGCGACGATCTGCTCACCGCCCTGGTACGGGCACGGGACGAGGGCGACCGGCTCAGCGAGCAGGAGTTGGTGGTCTTCACGGGAGGGCTTCTGGTGGCCGGCTACGAGACGACGGCGGGCCAGCTGGCCAACTTCGGCTACGCGCTGCTGCGGCAGCCCCGACTGTGGCAGGAGCTGCGCGAGGACCCCGAGCGCGTCCCGGCCGCCGTCGAGGAGCTGCTGCGTTACGTGCCATCGCTGGTGACCGGCGGCTTCACCAGGGTGGCGAAAGAGGACGTGGAGCTGGGCGGCACCCTGGTGCGCAAGGGCGAGACGGTCGTCCCGGTGCTCGGCTCCGCCAACTGGGACGAGGAGGTCTTCGCCGACCCCCACGTGCTCTCCTTCGACCGCTCCTTCCCCCGGGGCAGTCCGCACCTGGCCTTCGGGCACGGACCGCACCGGTGTGTCGGCGCCCAGCTCGCCCGGGTGGAGTTCCAGGAGGGGCTGCGCGGACTGCTCGACGTCCTGCCCGGGCTGTGCCTGGACAAGCCTGTCGGGGAGGAGGCGTGGAAGACGGGAATGGTCGTCCGGGGGCTGCGGGAGCTGTGGGTGCGCTGGTAGCTCCCTGACTCACGCCCCTGCGCCCTGCTTCACCACCTTTGCTGCACCGTCGGCGCCGGTGGCGAGGCCGGAGCAGTTACCGATGACGACGGCGATGAAGGCGCCGACGCTGCCTGGCCGGCCGGGCGCTGTCCGCCCGGCCGGGCAGGCAGCAGGAACCGTACGGTGGTGCCGTGCCGGCTGCCGGGTGGCGTGCCCGTCTCGTCGGCGCCCGTGCGGGCGGTGAGTGCGGCGTCGGCGGTACGGGAGCGGACGGTGATGCTGCCTTCGCACTGCATGACCCGCTCCCGCATCCCCGACAGACCGATGCCCTGCTGCGGCGGTGCGTCGGTGTCGAAACCCTCGCCGTCGTCCTGGACCTCGGCCAGCAGGCAGTAGCGGTGGAGCCGGAGCCGGACACAGGCGCGGCCGGCACCGCTGTGCCGCACCGTGTTGTTCAGCGCTTCCTGGATCACCCGGTAGGCGGTGAGCTCGGCGACCGGCGCCGCACGCGTGTCATGTGCTCCGGCGACCACCACCGTGACCGGCCGGCCCCAGCTGCGGCTGACCTGGTCCGCGAGGTGCTCGACCGCCGCGGCCAGGCCCTCCTTGTCCAGCCGGCTGGGCATCAGATCGTGGCTGAGGTCCCGGAGGGTGTGGATCTGCTCGTCGAGCGACTGCGCCGCCAGCGACGACGCCTCCCGCAGCTTGCTCTCGTCCCGGGACCTGAGCGCGTTGCGCAGGCCCATGTGCGCGGCGACGAGTGTCTGGAGCGTTCCGTCGTGGAGATGCCTGGCAATGCCGGCGCGGGCGTGCTCGACGCCCTGGGTGTGCGCCGCGTGCCAGACCTGGCCGATTCTCCCGTGCCGGTAGAGGGTGCCGGCCACGAACGACACCCCGATGCACAGCAGCAGGGACAGATGACCGCGGGCCGAGAAGAGCGCTTCGGGCTTCGTCAGCAGCCCGACGCTGGCGGCGCCCACGGCGATCACGGTGTCGAAGAGGCGCTGGGCGATGCCGGTGCGCAGCGGTCCGAACAGCGTGGCGATGCCGATGAAGGCGCTGATGAACAGCCATGAGTACAGCCAGGGCGAGATCAGGTCCTGGGCAAGGAGTAATGTTCCGCAGCCGACCACGATTGCGGCAAGAACTACGCGTACGACGCGGCCGGGTGTAGCCATTGTTCCGTTCCCCCCGATTGATCCCCGCTTGTTCCTCGTTCGGCCCCGAAGGGGCTCCGCTTGGGCCCGATCGAGCTCGGCTCGGGCTCCGCTCGGGCTCCGCTCGAGCCAGCTCGATTCTGCGTCTCCGCCTGGTTCACCTGATTCCGGCCGATCCGCCGAATTCCCTGGACTTTTCGCCCGTATTCCGGCCGCCGTCCGCCCCCGCCATCCGTCGCCCGTCGCC
The DNA here is from genome assembly GCF_017676365.1 of Streptomyces oryzae. Taxonomy (GTDB): domain Bacteria; phylum Actinomycetota; class Actinomycetes; order Streptomycetales; family Streptomycetaceae; genus Streptomyces; species Streptomyces oryzae. The sequence continues at coordinate 38,629 of NZ_JADKMA010000016.1, read as the reverse complement.
CGTCGCCCGTCGCCCGTCGCCCGTCGCCCGTCGCCCGTCGCCCGTCGCCCGTCGCCCGTCGCCCGTCGCCCGTCGCCGGAGTCAGTTCAGCAGGTGATGGTTCCTGGCGTATTCGCTGAGTTCGGCGCGGGTGTGCAGGTCGAGCTTCCGGCGGAGGGAAGCGCGCAGGGACTCCACTGTGCGCAGGCTGACGTAGAGCCGGCGGGCGATCTCCTGGTTGGTGTAGCCCGCGGCGATGTCCGCGAGCACCTCGCGTTCGCGGGGCGTGAGGCGGCCCTGGTCCTGGGTGCCGGCCGGGGCCGAGAAGCCCGCGCTGACCGTCGCGTCCAGATAGATGCCCCCGGCGCGCAGCGCCCTGGTGGCCGAGGCCAGTTCCTCGGAGGTGGCCTCCTTGCACACGTACCCCTTGGCGCCGGCACCGAGCGCCTCGTGCGCATACGCCGGGTCGTTGTGCATGGTGAGCACCAGGACCTTGGTCCGTGGTGACTCCGCGAGCAGCTGCGGAATTTTGGGAATGACCCACTCTTCCCGCAGATTCAGGTCGAGAATGAGAATGTCCGGACGGTGGACGCGGACGCAGTTGAGCGTTTCCGGGTAATTCCCGGATTCCGCGACGACGTTGAACTCTGAATCATCCAGCAGGAGCCGGACGCCCTGCCGGAACAAGCGGTGGTCGTCAGCGATGACGATGTCGCAGCACTGCGTGCCGATAACGCTTGCACTTGTCGTACTTGTAGTAAGAACGCTCATGTGCCTTTATCCCCCGTGCACCTGATCGCGTTTGATCCCCAGTGCTTCGATGGTGGCACAGCGCTGCAGGGATGTCACGCTCGGCCCGGCGCCGGCGGGAGCGTCACCCCGGCGCGGACGCAACGGCCCTGCGCAGCCCGCGAATTCGACAGAAGCCGTCCGGAAACCTCACCGAAACCCGCAGTCACTTCGCAGGAACCTCGGGCCGGAACAGGGTCGTTGCGGATCGTTGCAGTGTGAAGCTGTGACAGGACCGTTGCATCTGGCCGGAGTTGTGCCGTCCGGTACCGGTAATGTCGCCGGGCGGCTACGGGGGAGCTAATTTGTGCGCCGGTGCATTCAGCGGGCTGTTCTATTCCGTGCGCCGGGCGCGCGGGAGCAGCAGCGCGAGGAGCGCCGCGACGAGATAGACGCCCACCTCGATCAGCAGCGTCCCGCGCAGCCCGCGCCCATAGGCGTCCGAGAGGGCCCGCGGTGCCACGTGGCCGGTCAGTTCCGCGCGGACCTTGTCGGCGTTGCCGGCTCCCCCGGCGTGCCCGGCGCTCCCACCGTGCCCGCCGGATGCGGCGCCGCCGCCTCTCGCCTTCTGCTGCTGCGCCGACCGGCAGCTCTCCGGCCGCGTATGCGAGTCGGCCGCGGTGAGGCGGTCATGGAAGCAGGTGCGGAAGCCCTCGGAGAGCTGGTCGACGGCGCGGTCGGGCAGCCCCTGCGCGGTGAGTGCGGGCCGCGCCTGGCGTAGCGCTGCGTCGGCCGCTGGCAGTGCGCCGTTGCCGACGAGGGTGAAGAACGCCATGCCGATCAGCGCGACTCCGAAGGCCCCGCCGACCTGCTGCGAGGTGGCCAGCGCGCCCGAGGCCGAACCCGCGTCCCGGCCGTGGATGCCCGCCAGTACCCGGTCGACCGCCACCGGTGCGAACAGCCCGAGCCCGAACCCGATCACCAGCAGCATCGGGGCGTAGCTCCAGGCGTGCAGCTCGGCCCCGGCGCGGTCCACCTGCCAGGCCAGCGCGCCCATGCCGAAGGCCATCACCAGGCTCGGCACGCACAGCGCAAAGCGGCCCAGCCGGTCCGAGACCTTCTCCGAGAGTGCCGAGGCGACCACGGTGCCCAGGGCGAAGGGGAGCGTGGCCACCCCGGCGGTCAGCGCACTGGCGCCGTATCCGATCTGCAGATACAGCGTGAACACCAGTGCGTACACCGGCAGTCCGGCGAAGAAGACGATGATGACGAGCAGCCCGACCGTGAAAGCGCGGTCCCGGAAGAGGCCGAGCTGGAGCAGCGGCAGCTTCCCGGCGCGCTCGGCGCTGTGCTGGCGCAGCACGAAGGCGGCCAGCAGCGCGCAGCCCGCGGCCGCCATCCACAGCAGCCAGCCGGGCCAGCCCAGTTCGCGCCCCCGTACCAGCGGGAAGAGCAGCAGGAACATTCCGGTCACGACCAGTGGCGCCGAAGAGATGTCCATCCGCCGGGTGCGTGGCGGCCTGCGGTTGTCCAGGAGCAGCAGTGCCCCGGTGACGGCCGCCAGCCCGATCGGCACATTGACGTAGAAGATGGCACGCCAGCCGAGACCGGCGACGTCCCAGCTGATGAACAGCCCGCCGATGAGCGGCCCGAGAATGGTCGCGAGGCCCAGCGAGGCCGCGACCATCCCGAACGCCTGCCGCCGCTTCTCCTCCGGGATGCGCAGCTGCACAACCGAGTACGCCTGCGGATACATCAGCCCGCTGGCGAGCCCCTGGACGATACGGAAGGCGACCAGCGCGCCGGGTGAGGTGGCCGCACCGCACGCCGCGCTGGCAGCGGTGAACAGGACCATGCCCAGCAGGAAGATGCGCCGGCTGCCGATGAGGTCACCGAGCCGCCCGGAGACGATCAGCACGCAGGCGAAGGCCAGTTGATAGCCGGCGACGACCAGCTGAGTGCTGGAGGTGGAGGCTTTCAGGTCGCTCTGGAGCGCGGGGACGGCGACGTTGATGATGCTGACGTCGACCATCTGCACCACCGCGGCGACCAGGACGACGCAGACGACGAGATAGGGGTGCCGGTCCCCGCGTCGGGTGGCGGCTGACAGGTGCGGTGCGGTCCCGGGCTCGTCCCGTTCCGCGACGGTGGTCATGAGGTCCCCTCTGTGGACTGAGCGGTGTGCTGGGCTGCGTGCTGGGGCGGGGAGGCGCCGAGCGCCGGGAGGACGAGACCGCCGACGATCCGGTCGACGAAGGCCGCGTCGAGCGGCTCGTCCGGCTGGTAGAGGGCTCGCTGGAGCAGCAGCGCCGGTGCCGCCTCGATCAGCAGGGCGATGTCGGGCCCCTGGGCGAACTCGCCCCTGCCGAGCGCGCGTTCGTAGATGCTCCGGGCAGCGGCGCGGCGCCCCTCCAGAAAGACCTGGTCGAAGGTGGCAGCCAGGTCGCGGCGGGTGACGACGGCGGCCATGATCGCGGCGATCCGGGGCCGGTGCTCGGCCATGGCGCGGGCGCTGTGCAGCAGCATCTCGCGCAGGTCGGAGGCGAGGCTGCCGGTGTCGGGCACCGGCACGGCGTCGCGGGTGACGTGGAGCAGCGCGGCGCACAGCAGGTCCTCCTTGGAGGGCCAGCGCCGGTAGACGGTCGCCTTGCTGGCGTGGGCGCGCTGGGCCACCGCCGCGATGGTCAGCCCGTCGTAACCGACCTCGTCCAGCAGTTCGATCACGGCGTCCAGCAGGGCTTCCTCGCGGGCCGCGTCGCGTGGCCGGCCGACTGCTCCCGGGGTCATGGCTCCTCCTTCCGTCGCGCCGCTGCTGCCGTGGTGGTCACCGCGGCACCGATTCCAGCGATTACGGTACCTGAGGTTTCGAAACTAACGGTACCTTAATTCCTCGCCCACCGCCGCGCAAACCGACCCGCACGGGAATCCGCGAGCATCCACTGCGGCAGATCCGCACCGCCCATGCGGGACCGCCTCTGACGCCTGCGGTCTTCGCAGGTACCCGCGCCGCGGGCAGTCCTCGAGCCTTGAGTGCAGATCAGTCAGCCATCAGGCAGTGCAGAACGTCCCGAGCGAGGAGAACCCGACATGCCGCAACGGCGCCGATATCTGGAGCGCGAGCTGTCCCTCTCCCTACCGCCTCTGCGCAGTGCGACGCGGCTGGTGGAGTCGCTGTGGCCGGAGGGTGGCCATGTCGTCTTCGAGCGGAACGGCCGGTACTCGGTCTGCGGCGACCTCCTCGGTGAGGTCCGGCTGCAGGGCGGCCGTGTGCGGGCCTGGTACGACGGCGCCCTCGTCGCCGACGAGGAGGCGGTCGACCCGCTGCGGCAGCTCGACGCCTGTCTGCGGGCGTTTCCCGTCCGGTCCTGGCGTGCGTACGGCTGGGCGGCCTTCGAACTCGGCTGTGCGCTGGCGGGACTTCCCGTCGGCGACGAGCCGCTGGCGCACCTGGCCGTACCGGCGACCGAGGTGGTGCTGGAGGAGGGGCGTGCCCGGGTGCGCGCGCTGTCCCAGCAGTCGCTCGACACCGTCTGCGCGCTGCTCGCCGAGTGGGCCGCCGAGCGCCCCGGAGGCCCGGCACCTGCACCGGCACCGGCACCGGCGGCAGCGGCGGAGGTCGATCCGGCGCCGGCCGGCATATCCGTGCCGCAGGGCCTGGACGCACCCGGCGACCCGCACTCGCAGACCTACCGTGCTGCCGTACGGCTGGCCGTCGACGACATCCGGGCCGGACTGCTGCAGAAGGTCATCCTCTCCCGCACGGTGCCCGTCGACTTCCCCGTCGACCTGGCCGCCACCTACGCCCGCGGCAGGGTGCACAACACCCCGGCCCGCTCCTTCCTCCTCGACCTGGGCGGTGTCGCCGCCACAGGCTTCAGCCCGGAGACGGTCCTGGAGGTCGAGGGCTCCCGGGTGACGACGCAGCCGCTGGCCGGCACCCGGCGCCGCTCACCCGACCGCGAGGAGACACTGCGGCTGCGCGAGGAGCTGTACGCCTCCGAGAAGGAGATCTACGAGCACGCCATCTCCGTGAAGACCTCCGTGGACGAGCTGGACACCGTCTGCAGGCCCGGCTCCGTCCACGTCACCGACTACATGTCCGTACGCGAGCGGGGCAGCGTCCAGCACCTCGCCTCCAGCGTCAGCGGCGAACTGGCCCCGGGCCGCACGGCCTGGCAGGCGCTGGCAGCCGCCTTCCCAGCCGTCACCGCCTCCGGAGTCCCCAAGCGCGCCGCCTACGACTGCATGCGGCGCCTGGAGACCGGGCGGCGCGGACTGTACGGGGGCGCCGTACTGACCGTCGACAGCGAGGGCGAGATGGACGCGGCACTGGTGCTGCGCTCCGTCTACCGCTCCGCGGGCCGCTGCTGGCTGCGTGCCGGCGCGGGAATCGTCGCGGGCTCCACGCCGGAGAGGGAGTACGAGGAGACCTGCGAGAAGCTGGAATCCATCGCCCGCCATCTGGTTCCCGGCCCAGCCCCTGCGCAGCGGGACGACAGGGCCGAGCGCCCGGTCCCGGTGCGCGCCGGCCACCTCGCGAAGGCGGGTGGTGCGTGATGCGCAGGGTCGCCGTCACCGGTATCGGAATTCTCGCGCCCAGCGGATCGAGCCCGGAGGAGTTCTGGCGCAACAACGCGGCCGGCCGCTCCTGGCTGAAGCACGAGCCGCTGCTGGAGGCGCTCGGCCTCAAGAGCCGTGCGGTGGCGCCGATCGAGGACTTCGACCTGCGCCGCCACCACACACCGCAGGACGCCGCCGAACTCTCCGGTCTCAGCCGCTTCGTGCAGCTGACCGTCACGGCCGGACTGCTGGCCTGCCAGGACGCACGCCTTCAGGAGGGCGGTTTCGCACCCGAGCGGGCCGGCACGGTGCTGTCCTCGGCCATCGGCGGCACCCCCGAGTTCCAGGTGGCCTACGAGGAGCAGAGCGACAACGGCACAAGGCCGCTGCGTGCCTTCCCCGAGGAACACCGCTTCTACGACGCGGTGTTCCTCAACTACCCGCCGAGCTGGCTCGCCCGCCGCTTCGGGCTGCGCGGCCCCAGCGGAACGCTGACCACCGGCTGCACCGCGGGGCTCGACGCGCTCGGGCTGGCTTTCGAGCAGATCAGGCAGGGCGAACTCGACATCGTGGTGGCGGGCGCCGGCGAGGCGCCGCTGTCCGGGCTGGCCTACTCCACGCTGGACGTGATCGGCTCGCTGTCCGTCGCCGAGGGCCCGCCCGAGACGGCCTCCCGCCCGTTCGACGCCACACGCGCCGGGTTCGTCCTGGGCGAGGGCGCGGCATCGCTCGTGCTGGAGGACTACGGCCACGCGGTGGCGCGCGGCGCCCGTATCCACGCCGAGGTGCTGGGCTTCGCCAGCTCCAACAACGCCTACCACATGAGCGACCTGGCGGCGGACGGCGAGTCGATGACCGTCGTCATCGAAGGGGCCCTGCGGGACGCCGGGATCGAGGGCTCGGAGATCGACTACGTCAATGCACACGGCAGCTCCACACCGCAGAACGACGTGTTCGAAACCCAGGCGCTCAAGCGCGCACTCGGAGAGGACCACGCCCGGCGCACCCCGGTCAGCTCCACCAAGTCCATGATCGGCCACTCGCTCTCCTCCGCGAGCATGGTCGGCGCCATCGCCGCCATGGGCGCCCTGCGCCACAGCGTCGTACCGCCCACCGTGCACTACGAGAGCCCCGACCCCGACTGCGACCTCGACTACGTGCCGGGCCGGGCCCGCGTGCACGACACCCGCACCGCACTGGTCAGCGCCAGCGGCTTCGGCGGCATCCACTCCTGCGCCGTACTGCGCCGCGTGGGCGAACCGGACCGCGGCTGGTGGCGCAGCCTGGGGAAGGGCACGGTGGACGTCCCGGCCGGGAGCGAGGACTCGCCGGGTACGGATACGCCGGGCACGGCTGTGCCGGACACGGATACGGCGGGCGGCGCCCGCGTCCTCCGTGGAGGCGGCGGTGGGGATGCCGGACCTGTCACGCTCTTCCTGCACGGATTCGGCGGCACCGCAGCCCACTGGGAGCCCGTGCTGCGCCGTCTCGGGCCCGGGGTCCGGGGCCTGGCTGTCGACCTGCCGGGACACGGCGACAACTCGCTGCCCGTGGACACGCCACGCGAACTCGTGCACAGCTACCTGCTCGACGTCGTGGAACGGGCCACCGGCGCACGCGAGTTCGCCCTGGCCGGCCACTCGCTCGGCGGGCTGCTCGCCCTCGACCTGGCCGCCGCGCACCCCGGCCGGGTACGCCAGGTGGCAGTCGTCGGATCGGCCGCACGGGTACGGCTGCACCCCACCCTCGCAGCACAGGTGACCGAGGGCGCGGTCGACGAGACGTTCCTGGCCGGTGCCCTGCGCCACCCCGACCCGCAGGCAGCCGCACGGCGCCTGCTGGTGGACGGCTTCCGCAAGCTCCGGCTGCCGCGCGCCGACGCCGAGGTGTGGGGCGTTCGGAACCTCGACCTCACCGAGCGGCTGGCGGGGCTGCCGGTGCCGGTGCTCTCCGTCATCGCCGCCTGCGACCGGGTGGTCTCCCCGCGCCGCAGCCGCGCCCTCGCCCAACTCCCGCCCCACGCGGCGTCGGTCGTCCTTCCGGACGCGGACCACTACGCCCTGCTCGAGAACCCGGCGCGCGTGCACGCGGCACTCGCCCAGCGGCTCCGCCCGATTCCCGCCGGCACCCGCGCACCCCATGTGGAGGCCGCCCATGCGAGCTGAAGCCGTGCCTGAGCACCTGGAGCGCGCATACACCGACCGCGGCTACTGGCGCGACGACCTGCTGGACGACATCGCCCTCCGGCACGCCTCCCTGACCCCCGGACGGGCCGCGCTGATCGGCCCGTCCCGCACGCTGACCTACGGGCAGCTCGCAGCCGAGACGGACACCGCGGCGGCGGCCTTCACCGCCGCGGGCCTGCGCCCGCGCGACGCGGTCGTGGTGCGGCTGCCCAACACGGTCGAGGTCGTCGTCGCCCTACTCGGCCTCCTGCGGGCCGGTGTGGTCCCGGTGCTGGTGCCACCGGCCGTGGGAGAGGACGAGCTGCGGCACGTGGCGGCCGGGACCGAGGCCCGCGGGGCGCTCCTCGTCGACCAGTTGAACGGCCGCAGCGCCCGGACGTTCACCGAGCTGCGGGACGAGAAGCTGGGCGCGGACAGTGCGTTCTTCGGGGCGTTCCTCACCGCGGCCACCGGCGGCCGCACGGCGAACGGCTCCGGCCGTGCCGGTGCGCTGCCCGAGGGCGCGTACGACCTCTCCGGGCTGCTCGCGGGGGAGGCAGCCCCTGTGCAGGCCGTCCCTGCCCGGACCTGGTGCAGCGCGGACCTGGCCTTCTGTCTGCTCTCGGGCGGATCGACGGGGCCGCCCAAGGTGATCCCGCGTACCCACCGGGACTACGTGCACAACGTGGAGATCAGCGCACGCCTGGCCGGCCTCGGCCCGCACACCCGCTACCTGGCGGCGCTCCCCGTCACCCACAACTTCACGCTCGGCTGCCCCGGTGTCCTGGGGACCCTGGCGTCCGGCGGCACGGTCGTGCTGGGCGAGGCGGCGCCGAGCGCGGTGGCGGCGGCCGTGGCCTCCCAGCAGGTCACCGTCACGGCGCTGGTGCCCGGACTCGCCAAGTCCCTCACCGCGAGGGACGGCGCCGGCTCCTCCTCCCTGGAGGTGCTCCAAGTCGGGGGCGCCAAGCTGCACGAGGCGGATGCCAGGCGGCTGATCGACCGGCTGGGCTGCCACGTCCAGCAGGTGTTCGGCATGGCTGAGGGGCTGCTGAACTTCACCCGGCTCGACGACCCCGACGACGTGGTGGCCGCCACCCAGGGCCGCCCCGCCTCACCCGGCGACGAGTGGCGGACCGTCGGTCCTGACGGCCGGCCTGTTCCTGCCGAGGAGGGCGGTGAGCTCCAAGTACGCGGCCCGTACACGATCCGCGGCTATCTGGCGGAGCCCGAGGTCAACGCGGCGGCCTTCACCGAGGACGGCTGGTTCCGCACCGGCGACATCGTCCGGCTGCACCCCTCGGGCAACTTCGTGGTGACGGGGCGGCGCAAGGACTTCATCAACCGGGGCGGGGAGAAGATCGCCGCCGCCGAGATCGAGGGCCGGCTGGCCGCCCACCCGGCGGTCGCCGACTGTGCTGCCGTCCCGGCCCCGCACGACTTCCTGGGCGAGACCGTCTGCGTCTTCGTCGTACCGGCCGCCGGAGCGGATCCGGAGGGCGTCACCCTCCATGAACTGCGCCGCCATCTGCGGGGGTTGGGGCTGCCGGCGTACGGGCTGCCCGAGCTGCTCCGGGTGGTGGACGCGCTGCCGCAGACCGCCGTCGGCAAGCCGGACCGCGCCGCACTGACCCGGCTCGCCGCCGAGCCGCCCTCCGACCCGATGGTCACGACGGCACCAGGGACACCGGCGGCACCAGCGGCCCCTGCGAACCCGGGCGCCCCGATCGCCCTGCCCGGCCTGACGAGCAACTCCTGAGGAGCACACCATGGCCAAGCACACCGACAACGAGATCACCATCGATGCGCCGCTCCCCGAGGTGTGGCGGACCGCGAACGACGTACGCAGCTGGCCGGAGCTCTTCGACAGCGAGTACGCCGAGGCCGAGATCCTCGAGGAGGCGCCGGACCGTGTCGTCTTCCGGCTCACGACCGTTCCCGACGCCCAGGGTGTCCGGCGCAGCTGGGTCTCGGAGCGGCTGATGGACGCCGAGCGGCGCACCGTCCATGCGCGGCGGCTGGAGACGGGCCCGTTCCTGTACATGCACATCTTCCAGTCGTTCGAGGAGACCGAGGGCGGTGGCACCCGGCTGCGCTGGGTGCAGGACTTCGAGGTGCTGCCCGAGGCGCCGTTCACCGACGCGCAGATGGCCGAGCGCATCAACACCAACTCCCGGCACCAGCTCGCCCGGCACAAGGCAGTCATCGAGGCGGCCGTCGCCCATGCCTGAGGGAGCCACAGAGCGCATCACAGCGGGAGACCCGGCGGCGCGGCGGGCGGGCGAGGGACGCGCGGCCGTGTGCGAGGTCGCCGACGGCGTCTTCACCATGCTGAACGGCGACGGCACCTGGGGCCTGTCCAACTCGACGGTGCTGGCCCAGGGCGGTACGGCAGTCGTCGTCGACACGATGCTCGTCCCCGACATGGCACACGCCGTGACCGAGCAGCTGGCAGCCCGCGGGCTCACGCCCGGACTGGTGCTCAACACCCACCACCATCTCGACCACGTGGGCGGCAACAGCGCCTTCCCCGACGTGCCGGTCATGGCGCTGCCCGCGACCGCCGAGATCGTCGGAAAGATGTCCGCCGACCTCAGCTGGCTGCCCGGCCTCTTCCCCGAGCACGGCGACCGGCTCCTGGCGGCCGGGCTGCGCGTCCCGCAGCCGCTGCGCGGCGACCCCGGGGAGCTGATACTGCCCCGTTCGGCACGTCCGCTGGCGTTCGCGCACGCGCACAGCCCGGCCGATCTCGCCGTCTGGGTGCCGCAGTCGCGGGTGCTGATCGCGGGCGATCTGTGCTTCAACGGCGTCGTTCCGCTGGCCCGGCACGGCCGGATCGCCGGCTGGGCCGAGGCGCTGGACGAGCTGCTGGCCCTCGGCCCCGGAACGGTCGTACCCGGACACGGCCCGCCAACCACCGCCGCGACGCTGCGCACGCTGCGGGACTACTTCGCGCACGTGAGCGACGTTGCCGAACGCGCCGTCGCGGCAGGAGCGTCGCCCGAGGACGCCTGGCACGAGACGGACCCCGGCGAGCTCGCCGAGTGGCACGAGCCCGACCGCACCCTGGTGAACCTCCGCGTGGCCATGGCCGAGGCCGCGGGCACCCCGCTGCCGCTCGGGCCGCCGCAGCGCCGGTGACCGCGCCCACCGGACCCACCGACCAGCACACGAGGAGCGACCACGTGCCCACGTCCACCGCAATCGACAGCAACCGCGACCGGCCCAGGCGTGCGGTCGTCACCGGGATCGGGGTCGTCAACCCCCTGGGCCGGGACGCCGAGACGTTCTGGAAGGCCGTGCAGGGCAGGGAGAGCGCCGTGGGCCCGGTCACCCGGTGCGAGGCGTCGGGTCTGCCCGTGCGGCTCGCGGCCGAGATCGACGGCTTCCGCCCCACCAACCACAACATCCCCCGCCGACTCGCCGTCAAGAGCGATGTGTTCGCGCACTACGCCATGGCCGCGGCGGACGAAGCGCTGCACGACGCCGGCCTCGACCTCGAACGGCACGACCGGTTCCGTACGGGCATCTGCTTCGGCAACAACAGCGGCGGCTGGGACCTGTGCGAGCGGGGCTTCCGCGAGTACTACGAGCAGAGCCCGGCCATGATCAACCCCTGGCAGGCCACCGCCTGGTTCCCGACCGCGGCCCAGGGCTTCGTCAGCATCCGCTACGGCATCCGCGGCTACAGCAAGAGCGTGGCCTGCGACCGCGCCAGCGGTGGCGCCGCGCTGCGCTATGCGCTGCGCAGTATCCAGTGGGGGCACAACGACATCGTGCTCGCGGGCGGCGCGGAAGCCCCCGTCACCCGGCTCGGCCTCGCCGCCCATGTGACGACCGGCGAGCTGACCCGCAGCCAGGATCCGGAAACCGCCTACGCCCCTTTCTCCGCCGGCCGGGACGGGCTGGTGCTGGGCGAGGGCGGCACCGTGCTCGTGATGGAGGAGTACGAGCACGCACGGCAGCGCGGCGCCCGCATCCTCGGTGAACTGCTCGCCGTCGAGCAGCGCACCGCCGCACCCGACGACCACACGGGCCTCTCCGACGCCATGACAGCGGCCCTCACCGCAGCCGGCCGCCACCCCGGCGAGACGGATGTCGTCTTCGCGGAGGGCAGCGGCTCGGTCCCGGGCGACGCCACCGAAGCCGAGGCCCTGCGCACGGTGTTCGGCACCCTCCGGATACCCGTCACCGTCCCCAAGTCCGGCTACGGCCACCAGTACGGGGCGAATGTGGCCACCGAGGTGGCCTGCGCCCTGCTGGCCGCGCGGGACGCCACCCTGCCCCCCACGCCCGGGACCGAGGAAGCGGACCCCGCGCTCGGCGTCGACCTGGTGACCAGCGCCCGCTCCGCACGGGTCGGTCTCGCCCTCGTCAACGGCCGCTCCCGCGAGGGCACCAACGTCGCCGCCCTCGTGGGCGCCGCGGACTGAAGCCGGCCCGGCCGGCAGCGCACCGCACTGCACCGCACACCGACCGACAACCACCCGCAAAGGAGAAACCGCACATGGCAACTGACGCACTCGACACCGTACGCAAGGCCCTTGCCACCCTCGGCATCCCCGAGCAGACCGTCGTCGCGACGGCGAAGCTGCGCGGCGACCTGGAGCTGGACTCGACCGAACTCGTCGAGGTCTCGCTGGAGATCCAGCGCAGCACCGGTAAGGAAGTCAAGCTGGAGCTGGCCGATGACCTCACCGTCTCCGATGTGTGCGAACTGGTCGACAAGGCGCAGCCCGCTGCCGCCTGACCGGGCTGCCGCCGGTACCGGCGCCGTTCAGCTGCCCGGCCGACAGCCGGGGCAATTGCCTGGCCAACTGCTGGGCATCGGCCTCGACATCGCCGACCTGCGGCGGATGGCCCGGCTGCTCGCCCGCTTCGGCGACCGCGAGCTCCGCAGCGTCTTCACCCGGCGCGAACTGGCCGCGGTACGCAGCGCCGACGACCCGGCGCTGCGGCTGGGCATCAGCTTCGGCGCCAAGGAAGCCTGCGGCAAGGCGCTGGGTACCGGGCTGGCGGGCGTGGCATGGACGGACATCGAAGCCGAGCCCGAAGAAGCCGAGCCCGAACCCGGATCCGAAGCCCAGCCCGAACCCGGTCCCGGCCCCGGACCTGGCCCCGGCCCCGGCGGGACCGCCGGGTTGCACGTCGAGCTGACGGGCGCGGCAGCCCGCCGGGCCCGCACCCTCGGCATGTGCGGCTGGCAGGGCTGCTGGCGGGCGGCGGCGGACGGTGGCCGGGTCCTCGTCGTCCTGGCCGCCGGGGCCGCCGTCCCCTTCGGCACGGCGGCGGACCGTGATCTCGGAGTCCGCGCGCTGCTGGAGCGGGAGCTGAGCCGGCAAGAGCTGTGCCGGCGCGGAGCCGAACCCTCATGAGCACAACCCGAGTACCACCCGTATCCCGTACTGCTGGAACACCCGGAAGGAACCACGGCATGGCCGGCCACATCGACACGCACGTCCTCATCGGGGCACCGCTGGAGCTGACCTGGCGGCTCGCCAACACCCAGGAGAACGACCGCAGGCATTCCCCGGACGGCAAGGGCCATGAGCTGGTGGCCGAGGACCCGGCACGCAACGCGCGCACCCTGCGGATCGTCACACCGCCCGACGCGGGGGGCCGCGAGTGGTCCTACTTCGTCGAGCGGATCCTCGACCCGGAACGGCACACCGCCTACGCCCGCCGCTGGGGCAACCCCCACTTCCGCTACTCCGTCGCCCTGTGGGTCTACCGCGAGGAGCCGGGCGGCCGCTCCTCCATCCGCTCCGTCCAGGACTTCGAGATGACCGACGACGCGCCGGTGGACGACGACGGCATGGCCGAAATCATCCTCGGCGGCACGCGGCGTGCCCTCCAGCACACCAAGGAGTTCGTGGAAGCCGAAGCGGCGGCCGCCACCGTGTGAACTTTTCGCGGACAGGGTGCGGCGGGGCGGTCAGAGGGTGCGGAGGACCTTGGTGGCGCGGCGCTCGTCCATGGCCTTGTAGCCCTCCGGGGCCCGGTCCAGGGGGAGCCGCCGCCATCACCGCCGCGCTGCTGCGGGCCGAAGCCGGCCGCTCCCCCAACGACAAGGCGCTGCGCGAACTCATCGGCGAGCTGTCCACGGTCAGAGCCGAGTGCTGTCCGCGCTTGACTTGATACCCCCTGGGGGTATTCTCTCCTTATCGGCCCGCCGGAGGCCGCGCGCAGGGGACTGCCAGGGACAGGGGACCGCCATGAACACCGCAGGAAAGATCGCCCTCTTCACCGCCGCGCTGGCCGCCGCCTTCTCGGGTACGTACGGCGTCGGCGCGGCAATCGACCCGATCTCCGCACCGGAGGCGAGCAATCACGGCGCGCATGAGGAGCACGGCTCGAAGGCGGCCGACGGCGGCGGGGAGGAGCCGCCCGGCGGGCTCGCGAGCGCCGAGCGCGGGTACCGCCTCGATCTGCGCACCCCGCGGCTGACCGCCGGCGAGCGGGAAAAGCTGCGCTTCGTGGTGCGCGACGAGAAGGGCGACGCGCTCACCTCGTACCAGAAGGAGCACACCAAGGAGCTGCACCTGATACTGGCCTCGCGCGACCTGGCCACATACCGCCATCTGCACCCGAAGCGCGACCACAGCGGCCAGTGGAGCATCAGCACCGAGCTGCCGCGCGGCGGTGACTACCGGCTCTTCGCCGATTTCGTCCCGCGCGGCGCCGCCGGCGGCCAGGGCCTCACCCTCGGCACCGACCTCGCCGTCTCCGGGAAGTACGAGCCCAAGGCGCTGCCCCGGCCCGCACGGACCGCCACCGTCGACGGATACCGCGTCGCGCTCGAAGGGGAGCTGAAGCCCGGCTCTGCGCAGGAGCTGAGGCTGAAGGTCTCGCGCGACGGCAAGTCCGTCACCGACCTCCAGCCCTACCTCGGCGCCTACGGGCACCTGGTCGCCCTGCGCGCCGGCGATCTGGGGTATGTGCACGTCCACCCCAACGGCGAACCCGGTGACGGCAAGACGAAGGCCGGGCCGGGCATCTCCTTCACCACCACCGTGCCGACCGAGGGCAGTTACCGCCTCTTCCTCGACTTCAAGCACGAGGGCAAGGTCCGCACCGCGGCTTTCACCGTGCGGGCGGGCGCGGCCGAGGGCGGGGAGGACGAGGAGGGCGGGGGCGCGCCGGATTCGCCGTCCACGGACCACAAGCACTGACTCCGCGCCCCCGCACCGTGTCCACGCCCGTCCCTGGAGGAGCGACCATGCAACCGCCCGCGTACCACGCCCTCCGCAGCGCCCTTGCGCACCCGCTCGTACGCACGGCAGCCGCCGCGGTCCTCCGCGCCATGGCCGCCCGCCTGGAGCAGTCCGCCACGTCCGCTTCCCGGCCACCCGCCCCGGCCGATACGCAGGCGACGTGCGCTCCACCGGGCAGTACCGCTGGCACCGCATGAGGGCGCGTGGGACAACTGCCGCTCTGCGTATACGCGTTGACCGGCGTGTTGCCCGGGCGGCTGGGGATACGTTGTGGGCATGGCCACTCAGATAGCTGCCACCGAGGAACTGCTCGCTTACGTCGAGGCCGTCTCCCCCGCTGAGGACGAGGTGCTGGGCGCGTTGCGGACGCTGACCGCCGAGTTGCCCGGAGGGACGGCGATGCAGGTGCCGGCCGCGGAAGCGCGGTTCCTGTCGCTGCTGATTCAGCTGACCGGTGCATCGACCGTGGTGGAGATCGGCACCTTCACCGGGTACAGCACCCTGTGCATGGCCCGGGCGCTTCCCGAAGGGGGGCACGTGATCACCTGCGACGTCAACAAGAAGTGGACGGACATAGCCGCCGAGTACTGGGAACGCGCCCAGGTCGCCGACCGGATCGATCTCAGGCTCGGGGACGCGCGGGAGACGCTGGCCGGGCTGCGGGAGGAGAGGGGCGCGGGAAGCGTCGACCTGGTGTTCATCGATGCCGACAAGAAGGGCTATCCCGCCTACTACGAAGCGTCACTGGAGCTCGTCAGGCCGGGCGGTCTGCTCGTGCTCGACAACACCCTGTTCTTCGGTCGGGTCGTCGATCCGGCAGCCGACGACCCGGACACCGTTGCCATCCGTCAGGTGAACGAGCTCGTCCGCTCCGACGAGCGGGTGGAGGCGTGCCTGCTGCCGGTCGCCGACGGCATGACCCTGGCACGGAAGAAGGCCGGCTGAGCCTGCCCGGGAGGGTGGTGCATTCCTGCGCACCCGGCACGGAGGCTGCGCTTGTCCGCCCGGCGCCCCTGGTGCGGGGCGGACAAGCGCAGCCGTGGGGGAGAGGGAAGGCCCGCCGTCAGGCTCCCGTGGTGGGCTGCGAGAGCACGCGGGCGGCCAGCTGGGGCGCGACCAGGCGCATCGTGCTCGGCGGATCGCGGTGCTCGGCGACCAGGTGGAGGCGCTCCACCCCCTCGGTGCCCGTGCCGGGCAGCGCACCGCGGCAGTCGCAGTCCTGGTCGTCGAAGCCGGCGAACCGGTAGGCGATCTCCATCATGCGGTTCCGGTCGGTGCGCCGGAAGTCGGCCAGCAGGTGGACACCGGCGGCGGCTGCCTCGCTCGCCAGCCAGTTCAGGATCGCCGTACCGACGCCGAAGGAGACCACCCGGCAGGAGGTGGCCAGCAGTTTCACATGCCAGGCCGTGGCGCCCTTCTCCAGCAGCAGGACGCCGATGGCGCCGTGGGTGCCGAAGCGGTCGGTGAGGGTGGCGACCAGCACCTCGTGGCCGTCGTCGGCGAGCAGGCCGCGCAGCGTCTCGTCCGAGTAGTGCACCCCGGTGGCGTTCATCTGGCTGGTGCGCAGGGTCAGTTCCTCCACCCGGCTCAGCTCGGTCTCGGTCGCGGGGAAGATCTCCAGCTCCAGGCCGAGCGACCGCAGGAACTCCTCGTCGGGCCCGGTGAACTCGGCGCGCTCGGCGTCGCGGCGGAAGTTCGCGCGGTACATCTCGCGCCGCTTGCCCGAGTCGACCGTCCTGGCGGCCGAGGTGAACTCGGGCAGTGCCGTCAGCGCGGTCGCCTGCTCGGCCGGATAGCAGCGGACCTGGGGCAGATGGAACTCCACCTCGGCGCGCTCGGCCGGCTGGTCGTCGATGAAGGCGATGGTGTGGTGGGCGAAGTTGAGTTGGTCGGCGATCGACCGCACGGAGTCCGACTTGGGGCCCCAGCCGATCTCGGCGAGGACGAAGTACTCCGCGACGCCCAGCTCCTCCAGCCGCGCCCAGGCGGGCTCGTGGTCGTTCTTGCTGGCCACCGCCTGAAGGATGCCCCGCGCGTCGAGCTCGACGATGACCGCCCGGATCTCCTCGGCGAGCCGCACCTCGCCGTCCTCCAGCAAGGTGCCCTGCCACAGTGTGTTGTCCAGATCCCAGACCAGGCACTTCACCGTGGTCGTGGCTTTTTCGCTCACCGTCCGGTGTCCTCTCGGTGGGTTGTCGAGGGGTTCGAGGGGTTGTCGGGTGGGGGTGTCGGGGGATGTCGTTGGCGTTGTCGGGGAGTGTCCGGGGTGCCGGGCAGCCGCGTCAGGCGTGGACGCTCAGCGCATGCTCGGCCAGCAGGAGCTCGCAGATCTCGTTGCTGCCCTCGATGATCTCCATCAGCTTGGCGTCCCGGTAAGCGCGCGCGACCGGGTGGCTCTCCTGGGCGCCGGCCGAGGCGAGCACCTGGACAGCGGTAGCTGCGCCCGCGGCGGCGTGCCGGGAACTGACGTATTTCGCCAGGACGGTCGCCGACACCACCTCCGGCGACCGGGTGTCCCAGCAGTGGCTGGCGTGCGCGCACACCCTGGTCGCCGTCTGCTCGGCCGCCAGCAGCTCCGCCACGTGCCGGGCGACGAGCTGATGCCCGGCCAGCGGCTTGCCGAACTGGGTCCGGGTGCGGGCGTGCCGGCTCACCGAGGCCAGAGCGCCGCGCAGGATTCCGGCGCAGCCCCAGGCCACCGACATCCGGCCGTACGCGAGCGCGGTGCTGACCAGCAGCTCGGTGGACTGCCCGGCGCCGCCGAGCACTTCGGCCGCCGGCACCCGCACCCCGTCCAGCCGGACGCGGGCGTGCCCCGCGGCACGGCAGCCCAGGGGTTCGGGCACCCGTTCCACCCTCACGCCCTCGGCGTGCGCCGGCACCACGACCGCTGCCGTGCCGTCGCCGTACCGGCCGAAGACGACGAGGTGTTCCGCGTAGCAGGCGGCGGTGATCCACACTTTCTCGCCGGTCACCACGACACGGTCGCCGTCCGGCTCGATCCGGGTGGCCATGGCGGACAGATCGCTGCCCGCACCGGGTTCGCTGAAGGCCACGGCAGCCTGCTCGCCACCTGCCAGCCGGGGAAGCAGCGCGGCGCGCTGCTTCCGGTCGCCGAGCCGCTGGACCGTCCACGCCGCCATGCCCTGGGACGTCATCAGGCTGCGCAGCGAGCTGCACCGGCTGCCGACGAAGGCGGTGAGCTCGCCGTTGTCCGCACTGCTCAGCCCCAGGCCGCCGTGGCGCTCGGGCACCTGCGCGCACATCAGCCCCCGCGCCCCGGCCTTGCGCACGATCTCCTCGGGGATGGTTCCGGCCCGGTCCCAGGAGTCGGCCGAGTCGCCGATCAGCTCGTCGGCGAAGGCGCGGAGCCGGTCGAGCTCGGTCACGGTCTCAGCCATGGCCGTCCTCGTCGGCGTCGCGCAGCCGCTGGACGAGGCCGGTCATGGAGCGGACCGTGCGCATGTTGTCCAGCCGCAGGTCGCTGCCGCCTATCTCGACGTCGAAGCTCTCCTCGAGGAAGACGACGAGCTCCATCGCGAACAGCGAGTTCACGCTGCCGGAGGCGAACACGTCGGTGTCCACCGCGAAGGAGATCTTGGTGCGCTCCTCGAGGAACCGGGTGATCCGCTCGGCGATGACGTCGGCGGTCGGTTCGGGCGTGGTGGTCATGACGCGTGTCCTCCGTAGTCGTAGAAGCCCCGGCCGGTCTTCCGGCCGAAGTGACCTGCCTGGACCTTGTCCAGCAGGAGTTGATCCGGTTTGCAGCCCTCGTCGCCCGTCCGCTCGTACAGGACCCGCAGCGAGTCGGCGAGGTTGTCCAGGCCGATCAGGTCGGCGGTGCGCAGCGGCCCGGTGCGGTGCCCGAGGCAGCCCTCGAAGAGCGCGTCCACCGTCTCGGGCGGCGCGGTGCCCTCACGGACCACCCGGATGGCGTCGTTGAGCATGGGGTGGAGCACCCTGCTGGTCACGAAGCCCGGGTTGTCGGCCACCACGAGCGCCGTGCGGCCGAGTTCGGCGAGGACGGAGGTGAGGGTGGCCTCGACGGCGTCGCCGGTGCGCTTGCCGCGGATCACCTCCACCGTGGGGATCAGACAGGGCGGGTTCATGAAGTGGGTGCCGATGAAATCCTCCGGCCTGGCCACCGCGTCCGCGAGCTCGTCGATCGGAATGGACGACGTGTTCGACACCACCGGAGTGCCGGGGGCGACCAGCGCGGAGACCTCGGCCAGTACGGCGGCCTTCACCTCGGCCAGCTCGGTCACGGCCTCGATCACCGCGGTCGCCGCCGCGCCCTCCTTGGCCGAGGTGGTGGTGGTCAGCTCACCCGGTGCGGTGCCCTCCGGCAGTGCGCCCATCAGCCGGGCCAGCTTCAGCTCGCGGCGGATCTGCCGGCGCGCCTGGCCGAGCTTCCCCTCGTCCACGTCGACGAGGGTGACCGGCAGCCCGGAACCGATGCCGAGCGTCGCGATGCCGACGCCCATCACCCCGGCTCCCAGCACCATCAGCCTGTGGGTTCGCTGTTCTTCCGACACCGCACCTCCACGGAGTGTCATGTTCTCGGTCATCACGGGCAGTTCCAGGTCATGAGCTGTTAGACCAGCTCAGCGCGGGCAGTACGACGCCGAGCGCGCCCGCGAGGTCCCCGCGGCCGACGGCCCGCCAGAACCAGGCGTCGTCGGCGGGCCCCGGCGGCGCCTTGCGTGGCGGCGGGGAGGACGCCCCGAGCGGCTGGGAGGGCAGCTCGATACGCGCGCCGTCAGCGCAGGCCGGCCGCCAGTCGAGGGGCACCCCGCGCACCTGCGCCTCGGCCAGCGAGGTGAGCATGCGCTGTGCGGTGCTCTCCCCCATCCGCAGCGAGCCGACCGCGGTGACCTCGGTGCCGGTGTCGGCAGCGATCTCCGCCACCGGGGCGGTGAGCAGGGGGTGCGACGACGGCTCGACGAAGGTGTCGAACCCGAGCCCGAGCAGGGTGCGCACGGCGCTGTCGAACTCCACGGGCCTGCGCAGGTTCTGGAACCAGTACTCGGCGTCCAGCCCGGCGCCGTCGAAGAGTCCGCCGGTCACCGTCGAGCAGAGCAGGGTGTCGGTGGAGCGGGGTGCGAGGCGGCCCACCGCGTCGAGGAGCGGGCCGTGGATGTCGTCCACCTGCGCCGAGTGCGAGGCGAAGTCGGAGACGATACGGGCCACCCTGACGCCCTCGTCCACGAGTTGGGCGAACAGCTCCTCGACGGCGTCGGGGGTGCCGGCGACGCTGGTGGTTGCGGGCCCGTTGACCGCCGCGACGGCCAGCCTGCCGCCCCAGCCGCCCAGCCGCTCGCGCAGCTGCCCGGCAGGCAGCGGCACGGACAGCATGGCGCCCTTGCCCGCCAGCGTCCCGGCGATGAGGCGGCTGCGGGAGGCCACCACACGCGCCGCGTCCGCCAGGGACAGCGCGCCCGCGACATGGGCCGCGGCCAGCTCGCCCTGCGAGTGCCCGAGCACCGCCGCGGGGCGTACCCCGAAGGACCGCCAGACCGCGGCGAGGGACACCGTGACCGTGAACAGCGCTGGCTGCACCACCTCGACGCGGTTCAGCGAGGCCGCGCCCCGCCGCCCGCGCACCACGTCCACCAGCGACCAGTCCACATACGGCTCGAACGCCTCCGCGCAGGCCAGCACGGTCTCCCTGAACGCCGCCGAGCTCTCCCACAGCCCGCCGCCCATTCCGCGCCACTGGCCGCCGGCGCCGGGGAAGACCATCACCACGCCCCCGGCCGGGCGCGCCGCACCACGCACGACGCCCTCGTGGTCGTCGCGCCCGGCCGCCAGCGCGTCGAGCCCGTCGAGCAGCCCTTCGCGGTCGGCGCCCACGACGACCGCGCGGTGCCCGGCGGCGGCACGGCCGGTCGTCAGGGTGTACCCGACGTCGTGCGGGCGCAGGTCGGGGTGAGCGCGCAGATGTGCGGCGAGCAGCCGCGCCTCGGCCCGCACCGCGCCCTCCGAGCGGCCGGACACGGGCCACGCCAGCGCACCGGTCAGCTCGGCCCGCTCCGGGGTGGACGCGATCGGGACACCGCCCGCCGCCGGGCTCTCGGGTACAGGTGACTGCACGAAACTCACTGGGTGAAACCTCCGGGAGAACTGAACGCCGCGCCAGGACCGCCGCCGGTCAGCGGACGAGACCGCGCCCTCGTTCGTCGAGCAACTTCGCGGCACCGCTGAGCAGTTGTTCGGTGATCGTATCGACGTTGCGGCGCTGCCAGGGCTCGAGCGCGGTACCTCGCACCCAGTCGTTGAAGGCGCCCATCGCGGGGCCGCACGGGATGTGGTAGTCCACCTTGCGGCCGGCGTCGCCGTCGCGGGCCAGGGCCAGCCCCTGGGTCAGATACGTACGGAAGACGGCGGCCATGTCCTGCTTGGGGCTGCCACTCTCCCCCACCTCGGCGAGCACGTCCGCGAACGGGCGGCGCAGATAGCGCTGTTCGATCTCGTCGCGGACCGCGGGGTCCAGGTCCTGGAAGCGGTCGTGCGCCCGCCACAGTTCGTGCAGTTTGGTCGCCTTGGCCGGGTAGAACAGGCCCTTGCGGACGACGGTGTTCTGCACCCCCATTTCGAACATCTCCGGCCAGGGCGCACTGTCGACGTCGTGCACGGACAGGCTCGCCAGGATGTCCTTGACCTGCGGGCTGGTGGCCGCTTCGACGGTGCACTGGTTGATCGAGCCCGTCAGCAGGAACTCGGCGCCCATGAACAGCGCGGCGGCGGCGGCCTCGGGGGTGCCGATACCGCCCGCAGCGCCCACGTGCACCCGTTCGGTACCGGTGACCAGCCGGTCGCGCAGCCGCAGGACCGACGGCAGCACAGTGGCCACGGTCGCCGGGCTGCTCAGCCATCCCGAGCCGGCCTCCACCACCACGTCCGTGGCCACCGGTGTGGCCCCCGCCCGGGCCGCCTCCTCGGCGCTGAGGTGACCGTGGTCGCGCAGGTGGCGCACCAGGTCGGCCGGAGCGGGCGTGAGCAGCTGCTCCGCCAGATCAGCACGGTTGACCTTCGCCAGCACCGAGCCGCCCTTGAGCCGGAACTTCACCAGCGCGGGGGTGATCTCCAGATGGCCGGACGCCTCGACGGCCCGCACTCCCAGGCGCAGATACAGATCCGCGAGGGCCAGCTCCGACTCCGGGTCCGACTGGCAGTAGGGAAGCGCGGCCCCGAACGGATTGTCCCGGCCCAGCTCCGCCACGACCTTGCCGAGCCCGGTCTCCACCTCGGCCAGGGTGAGGCCGCCCGCACCGTAGAACCCCATCCCCCCGGCCTTGGCCAGCCGGGACAGCAGTTCCAGCCCCGATACGCCGCCGTACATCGACCCGGCGAGGCACGCGTGCCGCAGGCCGTAGCGCTCCCGGAACGAGGCCGCGCCGATGTCGGGCAGCTCCGCGCCTCCCTCGTCCGCCGGTGCCGACCAGCCACCGGCACCGCCCGGTACGGCCGCGGGCCCGTCACTCGCGGAATGCGGCGCCGATGCCGTAGCCACCGGCCCGGAGTCCCGGGCCGGGCTCGCCGGTTCGGGGACGGGGGCCGCGATCACCGGCTCGAAGTCCCGGGCCGCGCCCGTCGATTCGGGAGCCGCCACCGCTCCCGCCGGGGCAGCAACCGGCACCCCACCCGCCGGGGCGGCAACCGCTGTCATGACCTGCGACCCGGACGCCGGGGCAGCCTGTGCCGGGGCGAGGGCCGAAGGCGCGCCCACCTGCTCAGTGGCCGGAGCCGCGACCACCGGCTCGGGGGACGGAGCCGCACCCACCGGCTCGGAAACCCGGGCCTGGACCGCAGGTTCGGGCGCCGACGCACCCGCCGAAGCGGCAACCGGCCCCAGGCCCACCGGCCCGGCGCCAGCAGCCACGCCCGCCCGCTCGGGCTCCGAAGGCGCACCCGCGTCCGATTCCGCCTGTTTCCTGATCTTGGCCACGAGGTTGCGGAGCACCCGGCCCGGGCCCAGTTCGGTGAACTCGAAGTCGCCGCGGTCCAGCAGATACCGCACGGAGTCGAGCCAGCGGACGGGGCTGTCCATCTGCCGGGTGAGGCGGTGCACCAGGCCCTCGGCGTCGTGCGGCCGGGCGTCGTAGTTGGCCAGGACCGGGATCCGGGGTTCGGCCAGCGGCAGTGTCCGCAGGAAGCGGCCGAACTCCTCGGCGGCCGGGGAGACGAACGGGGAGTGCAGCGCCCCGCCCACCCGCAGCCTGCCGTAACGGGCACCCGCCGCCTCGGCCGGCGGCTTGACGGCGTCCAGGCCGCTGTCGGTGCCGGCCAGCACGATCTGGTCGGCCGCGTTGATGTTGGCGATGTACACGTCGTCGATGCCCGCGATCATCGACTCGACGGTGGCCAGGTCGCAGCCGACGACGGCGGCCATCGAGCCGGTGGCGACCTGCCCCATCAGCTCTCCGCGGCGGGCGACGAGGCGCAGCCCCGTCTCGAAGTCGAAGACACCGGCGGCGAACAGGGCCGCGTACTCGCCCAGGCTGTGCCCGACGAGATAGTCGGGCTCGACGGGGTCCTCCGCCAGCCGGGCCAGATAGGACAGCGCGGAGACGGTGTAGAGGGCGGGCTGGGTGTACTCGGTCTGCCTGAGCCGTCCCTGCGGATTGTGCTCGCACAGCTCGCGGACGGAGTAGCCGAGAACGGCGTCGGCGGCGGCGACCTCGGCGGGGAACCGGTCGAACAGCTCGGCGCCCATGCCCTGGGACTGAGAGCCCTGGCCCGGGAAGCCGTAGACCTTCATGACCTTCATCGGAGCTCCTTCCGCCGACGGGGAAGAGGGGGAGGACGAGGAAGACGGGGAAGCCGGTGAAGACGCGGAAGCCGGTGAAGAGAGGGAAGACGCGGCCGTCGGCGCGGGTTCGGTCGCCGGGGCGGGCCGGAACGTCTCGCGTACCTTCTCCAGCAGCTGGCCGTCGTGCCCGAACATGCTCAGCAGCGGGTACGACCGGCCCCGTGCCGGCCCAAGCAGCGCGGCGGTCAGGTTGTGCAGGGTGCCGGAGGGGCCCAGGTCGAGGTAGCGGTGCGGGCCGGTCCGCTCCAGGCCCCGGACCGCGCGCTCGAACTCGATCGGCCCGGACACCACCTGCCAGTAGTGCTCCGGGGTCGGGTGGGCCACCCGCTCGCCGGTCGCGCACGAGACGAGCGGGATCCGCGGCCGGCGCAGCTGAAGGCCGTCGAGCAGTTCGCGGCAGGCCGTACGGCGGTCGTCCAGCAGCCGCGAGTGGAAGGCGTACTCGACCGCGACGCGCTGGCAGGGCACCTCCGCCTCGCGCAGCGCCGCTTCGGCCGCCATCAGCGCGTCCTCAGCGCCGGAGAGCACGAAGTGCTCGGGTCCGTTGCGGGCCGCCAGGTCGGTGTGGTCCCGCAGCACGGGCATCCGCTGGTGCAGCCCGGGGTCGGCGAGCACCGCGAGCATCCCGCCGGGCGGCAGTCCCTCCAGCGCCCTGGCCTGTGCGACGACAAGCCTCAGGCACTCGGGGACGGTGAGCACCCCGGAGACCGCCGCCGAGGTGAACTCGCCGAGGCTCGACCCGAGCAGCAGGTCGGGCACGATGCCGTCCGCGCGCAGCAGTTCGACCGCCGCCAGCTCGATCATCACGATCGCCGGGTGGGTGACCAGGGTGTCGACGAACGGTTCGCCCACCCGGCCCCCGCGGTAGAGCCGCGCCACCACCGACTGGCCCAGCAGCTCGGCGACCATGGTGTCGAGCCGCTCCAGCTCGGCCCGGAAGACGGGCTCCTGGTGGTAGAGCGTCTCGCCCATCCGGAAGTGCTGGGAGCCCTGTCCGGAGAACATGAAGACGGTCGGGGTGCTCACTGTTCACCCCCGGCCAGCGCGAGGATGTCCTTGACCACGAACTGTCCCTCCCGGAACCCGGACACCGGGCCTGCGGGTGCGGTGGCCCGGCGTGCGGCGGCCAGCAGCTCGCGCACCGGCCCGTCGCCCGCCTCGAGCAGGGCCCGCATGACCGCCGGGTAGGCGCCGAGGAGGAAGCCGATGGCCTCGTCCGTGAACAGGTCCCGGTAGTAGGACATGTGCACGGTCATGGTGCTGGTGGGGAAGACGTCGACCCGCAGCGGGAAGCCCATGCGGGAGACGTAATAGCCCGGGGGGAACCGCTCGGAGGTCTCGACGCCGACGTTCTGGAACACCAGGTAGCTCTCGCAGGGAAGCCGCCCAGGCGGCAGTTCGCCGTACGACAGTGCCTCGTCGAGCACCGTGTGCTCGTGAGCGCCGACCTCCGCGATCTCGGCCATGACCCGGCGCAGGAACCGTGGAACCGGCTCGTTCGATTCGACCTCGGTGCGCAGCGGCAGGATGTTGAGCGTGGGCCCCACCATCGCGTCGCTGCCCTCCAGGCCGGACGAGCGGCCGGTCATCAGCATCCCGTGCGCCACGTCGGCTCGCTCTCCGTCGCCGGTGAAGGCCGCGACGGTCAGCGCCCAGCCCGCCTGGAAGAGGGTGTTGAGCGTGACGCCCTGCTCCCGCACCAGCCGGCGCAGCCCGGCCGCCAGGTCGTCGGGGAGGCTGAGCCATTGCCTGCCGAAGCCGTCGCCGTCACCCACCCGATTGCCCGGGACGTTGCGGGCGAGCTGCACGGGCTCGCGCAGACCGGCCAGCGCCCGGCGCCAGTAGTCCGCCTCGGCCTGCCGGTCCCGCTTGCCGATCTCGGCGATGAAGTCGCGGAACCGCAGCCCGGTCTCGGGCCGCGGGGTGCGGCCCGCCATCAGGTCGGCGATCACGGCGTCGAACTGCTGGGCGATGACGTTGAACGACCAGCCGTCGAGGCACAGATAGCTGAGGCTGGCCACCATCAGGCAGTGGCTGTCGTCCACGTCGGCGACGAAGTAGCGCAGTCCCGCGGGCGCTGCCGGATCGACGCCGCGTTCCCGGTCGGCCGCCAGGTGACGTTCCAGCGCGGCGTCCTGCTCACTGGGCGAGTAGGCGCGCCAGTCGGCGAACTCGAACTCGACCGCCGGTTCGCGGTGCACGACCTGCACCGGCTCCTCGAGGCCCTCCCACACGAACGAGGTGCGCAGCACCTCATATGCGCGGGCCAGCTCGGTCGCCGCGGCGCGGAACACCTCCGGGTTCACCAGCCCGCGCGGCATGGCGGTGAGTCTGTGCACCTGGAAGGCGCCCGGGGCGGGGTTGGCGACCATGGTGCGCAGCGCCCAGAGCTGGAAAGGTGCCAGCGGATACACGTCTTCGACGCCGGGATCCGCGCGCAGCCGGGCGATGATGTCGCCGGTCACCTCCTCGCTCTCCCCGGCCCCGGCAGGGCCGTCCGTGGCCGAGGCGGCGGCGGCGAGTTCGCTCAGGGTGCCGTGCTGGAAGATCATCTGCGGGGTGAGTTCGATACCGCGCTTGCGGGCGGCCGTGACGACGCGAATGGTGTGGATCGAGTCGCCGCCCAACTGGAAGAAGTTGCTGCCGGTGCCGACCCGCCCGGTGCCGAGCACCTCTTCCCAGATCTCGGCGAGGGCGCGTTCGGTCTCCGTGACCGGTTCCGCCGCACCCTCGGTGCCGTCCGTGGGCTCGGGCAGCGCGGCCGGGAGGGCGGCCCGGTCGAGCTTGCCGTTGGCGTTGATCGGGAACCGGGTCAGCGGCACGAAGGACGAGGGCACCATGTAGTCGGGCAGCCGGTCCTTCAGGTGGGCACGCAGCTGCGGCATCAGCGCGGCGGCGGTGTTCGCGAACGCCGGGTCCGTCGAGGTGTCCTCGGCGCGTACGCTCTCGTCCACGCGGTCCGCGATCCACCGCTCGCGGGTGCCGGGGGTGGCGAGCAGCACCGTGTAGCGGCCGTCCGCGGCGCCCGGGGTCCAGGAGAGGGTGGCCGTACGGCCCAGCCGCCGCGCCAGCTGCCACCAGCGCTCCGGGTGCACGGCGTCGCCGTGCTGCGGGGCCGGCGTGGTCGGCAGTGCCGGCGCGGGTGCCCCGTCGTCCGCCCGGTCGAGCTCGGCCAGCGCCTGAACGACGTCGGCGAGGCGTGCGTTGGGCACACCGCGGACCACAACCGCCTCCGGGTCGCGGGTACGGATCAGGCTCTCGACCTCGTCCGGAGTGGTCTCACCCGCCGTCCAGTCGAGCGCGGTGCCCGGCACCCGCTGCTCGACCGGGGTGCCGGTGTGCAGTACGGCGTCGTAGCGGTAGCGGTTCATCTCGGTGTCGCGCTCGCCGCGCCGCAGCTGGGTCTCGACCCGGCTGATCCTGGTGTGTTCGCGGCGCAGCAGCTCGAAGAAGGCCGGGTCCAGCACGAGTTCGCGGTCGCGTGCTGCGGCGTGCCGGATCCGGCTCCGCGCCTGGGCCGCACTGGGTGCGGACTCGCCGCGGCGCAGCTCCACGTCGGCGTGGAAGGTGTCGAACACCTGGAGCGCGCGTACGTCGCCGATGAACACCGCGCCGCCGTCGGCGACGACCCGCAGGGCGCCGGCGATCACCTGGCGCAGATACTCCGGGTCGGGGAAGTACTGCACCACGGAGTTGATCACGACGGTGTCGAACTGTCCCGGCTCGAAGGCGCTGAAGTCGTGCGCGGGCAGCACGTGCAGCTGGACCCCGGACAGGTCGGGCCGCGGGGAGACCACCGTCTCGCGCAACTGCCGCACGGCGGTGGCGGACATGTCGGTGCCGTGATATTCGGCGCAGTGCGGGGCGATGCGGGACAGCAGCAGGCCGGTGCCGCAGCCGATCTCCAGCACCCGGCGGGGTCCAAGTTCCAGCACCCGGTCCACGGTGGCGCCCACCCACTCCCACATGTCCATCGGGGAGAGCGGTTCACCGGTGTAGCTGCTGTCCCAGCCCCGGATGTCGAAGTCGGGTTCGAGGGCGGGGCCTTCGCTGTAGACACGGTCGAAGACGCCGCGCCACTCCTCGCCCCGGCCTTCGTCCTGCTCCCCGGCCGCCCCGGTCGCCCCGGTCTCCGGGATGACGTAGGCGACGAGCCTGCTGCCGTCGTCCTCGGGCAGCACGAAGGCTTCGCGCACCTCGGGGTGCGCGGTCAAAGCCGCCGAGACCTCGCCCAGTTCGACACGGTGGCCGCGGACCTTGACCTGCTGATCGGCCCGGCCGAGATACTCCAGCTCTCCGGCGGGCAGCCAGCGCACCAGGTCGCCGGAGCGGTACTCGCGCCCGTCCGGGCCTTCGGCGAACCGCTCGGCGGTCAGCTCCGGCCGGTCCACATAGCCGTCCGCCACCCCGGCCCCGCCGACGTGCAGTTCGCCGCGCACCCCGATCGGGCTGAGCTCGCCGTAGCCGTCGAGCACCCGCACCGACAGGTCGGGCAGGGGGCGGCCGATCGGCGAGCCGGGCGACACCCTCTCCACATCGGCCCGGGTGATCTCCCGGTAGGTGACGTGCACCGTCGTCTCCGTGATGCCGTACATGTTGACCAGCCTGGGACGCTGATCGCCGTGCCGGTCGAACCAAGGACGCAGGCCGGCCACGTCCAGCGCCTCACCTCCGAAGATCACCAGACGCAGGGACAGCTCTCCCGGCGGCGCGGTCTCCTCGGCGGCCGTCAGGTGCCGGAAGGCCAGCGGGGTCTGGTTGAGCACGGTCACCCGCTCGGCGCGCAGCAGCTCCAGGAAGTCCTCCGGCGAGCGCGAGACGGCGTGCGGGACGATGACCAGGCGGCCACCGTGCGCCAGCGCGCCCCACAGTTCCCAGACCGAGAAGTCGAAGCAGAAGGAGTGGAACAGGGCCCAGGTGTCCTGCGGCCCGAACCCGAACCAGTGGTCGGTCGCCGCGAACAGCCGGGTGATGTTGGCGTGGCTGACCCGCACGCCCTTGGGCTTTCCGGTGGAGCCCGAGGTGTAGATGACGTACGCCGGGTCCTGCGGCCCGGCGCCGGGCAGCCGCCCGGGGGCGTCGGCGGGCGGATGGCCGTCGACGGTCACCACCGTGGGGCCGCCGTCCGCGAAGCGGCCGGCCAGGTGCCGCTGGGTGACGACGATCTCCGCCTTGCTGTCGCCGAGCAGATACTGGATCCGCTCGTCGGGGTAGGTGGGGTCGACCGGCACATAGGCGCCGCCCGCCTTGAGGATGCCCAGCACGCCGGAGACCAGCTCCGGTGACCGCTCGGTGGCCAGCGCCACCAGGGTGCCGCGCCCCACGCCCCGGGCCCGGAGGGCGTGGGCCAGCGCGTTGGACTGCTCATCGAGCTCGCGGTAGGTGAGGCCGGCGCCCTCGTGACGTACCGCCACCGCGTCCGGGGTGCGCCTGGCATGCTCGGCGAACAGCTCGTGGGCCAGCTCGGCGGGCACGGGGACGGTCTCGGAGCGCGGGCCCCACTCGTTCTCGATCCGCGCGCGCTCCTCCTCCGTCATGACGGGCAGCCGGGCGATGGTGGTGCTCGCGTCCCGCCCCACGGCCTCCAGCAGGGTGCGGTACGCGGCCAGCAGCCGGTCGATGGTCGCGTGGTCGAACACCGCCGAGTTGTACTCGACCTCCACCAGCAGATCGTCGTTCCGGTCCACGATGCTGATCCACAGGTCGAACTTGGAGGTGGCGTTGCGTACGCCGGAGATGCGCTCCACGGTCAGCCCGGCCGGGGAGCGCAGCGGCCGGGCCGGCAGGAAGTTGAAGCACACCTGGAACAGCGGGTTCTGGCTGAGATAGCGCTCGGGCCGCAGGTCCTCGACGATGGCCTCGAACGGCACCTCCTGGTGGCGCTGGGCGCCCGAGGCCCCTTCCTGCACCTCGGCCACCAGGTCGGCGAAGGTCTGCTCGCCGCTGACCTGGGTGCGGTGCACCAGGGTGTTGACGAAGAACCCGATCAGCGGCTCGACGTCGGTGTGGGTGCGGTTGGTGACCGGCGAGCCCACCGGGATGTCGCCCTGCCCGGTGTAGCGGTGCAGCAGCGCCTGGAGCGCCGCGAGCAGCACCGTGTACAGGCCGACGCCCTGTTCGCGGGCCAGCTCCTGGAGGGAGTCGCGCAGCGGGCCCGGGTAGACCAGCTCCGCGTCGCCCCCTTCGAAGGTCTGCACGGCGGGGCGCGGCCGGTCGAACGGCAACTCGAGGTGCTCGGTGACCCCGGCGAGCCGCTCCCGCCAGTAGGACAGCTGGTTCTCCAGCCGCTCCCCCGCCAGGTGCTCCCGCTGCCAGATGGCGAAGTCCGGGTACTGGATGGACAGTTCCTTGAACGGGGAGGGGCGTCCCGCGTCGAAGGCGTCGTAGAGGGTGAGCAGTTCCTCCCAGAACAGCCCCAGCGACCATCCGTCGACGACCACGTGGTGGGCGTTGAGGAAGACCACCCACCGCTCCTCGGCCAGCCGGAAGAGCACGACCCGCAGCAGCGGCCCCTCGGCCAGGTCGAACGGCTCCCTGGCCAGCTCGGCGATCCGGTCGTCCACCTGGTCGGGGGCCTGCCGCAGATCGTGGGTGACCACCGGCACGCTCATCGTCCCGGCCACCCGCTGCCACGGCTCGCCGTCCTCGCTGGGCAGCGTGGTGCGCAGCGCCTCGTGCCTGCGCACGATCTCGTCCACCGCGCGGCCGACGACGTCCGGGCGCAGCGGGCCGCTGATGGAGAAGGTCATCACCACGTTGTAGGCCGGGCTGCCGGGCACCATCTGGTCGAGGAACCACAGCCTGCGCTGTGCGAAGGACAGCGGCGGCCGCACGCCGGGGTCGCGGCGGGGGATGCCGCCGGCGGAGGCTCCCGACTGCCGCCTGCCGCGGGTCAGCTTGGCCAGCAGCGCCTGCTTCTGCGGCGACAGCCGATCGCTGCCCGTGCCGGCCTTCTCGTCCAATGACATGGGGAGTGCTCCTTCTGCCGAGTTCGGTGGGTTCCGGTGCCGGGGTCGCGGGTCAGGCGAGCATGTCGGCGACGACGCTGTCGGGGAGCTCGTCGATCCGGTCGACCAGCTCCGCCTCGACGACCTGCGCCATCGCCGCGACGGTGCCGGCCTCGAACAGACCACCGAGGTCGAGCTCGATCGGGAAGTGGTCGCGCAGCCGGGAGATGACCTGCGTGGCGAGGATCGAGTCGCCGCCCAGGTCGTGGAAGTCGTCCTTGGGATCGACTTTGGCGAGGCCGAGCACCTCGGCGACCGCCTCCGCCACCATGGCCTCCAGCGCGCCGCTCTCCGGGCCGGCCGCGGTCCCGTCCGGGGCCGGCCGGGCCGGTGCCTGCCCGGCGGACGCGGCGGACGCGACGGCCGGGGAAGCCGCGACGGGCTCGACGGGCGCGGCGGCGGCGGTGGCGGTGGCGCCGGGGTTCTCGGCCAGCATCACGGACTCCAGCGCCTGGTCCTCCCGGGTGGCCAGCAGCGAGAAGGTCCGTACCGAGCCCATGCCGGCCCGCTCCAGCGCCTGCCGCCACATCGGGGCGCTCAGCAGCGGACCGTTGGGCAGCCGGGTGTCCTGGAAGGACCACCAGCCCGGCATCAGCCCGAAGGTCAGGGTCGGGAACGGCTGCACCCGGGTGACCTCCAGCAGGATGATGACGCCGCCAGGACGCAGCAGGGAGCGCGCGTTGGCCAGGGTGCGGTCGATCCGCGCCGTGGCGTGCAGCACGTTGGTGGCCAGCACCACGTCGTACTCGCCCCCGGCGAAGCCCTGGGAGGCCGGAGCCCGCTCGATGTCCAGGACGGCGGTGTCCAGGAACTCGTGCTCGCGGCCGTACCGGTCGGCGCCGTAACGGGTGAAGCCGCGGGAGATGTCGGTGTAGGTGTAGCGCACCCGGTCGCTGTACGGGGACAGGGCCGGCAGCACCGATGCGGTCGTGCCACCGGTGCCCGCGCCCACCTCCAGCACCGCGACCGGAACCTCCGGGTCCCGCTCGAGCCGGGCGTGCACATAGTCCCCGACCAGGCGGGCGACGAGGGCGTTGGCGTCCTGGTCGCTGTGGTAGACGCCCTCGACGGCGGTGAAGGAGCCGTCGGGGAACAGCACTTCGTGTGCCTTGCGCTTCCCGGTCAGCACCTCGGGATAGGCGTCGAGGCAGGAGGTGAGCAGCTTGGCGAAGCCAGCCATCTCGGGCCTGCGGCCGAGCAGTTCGCCGGTGAGCTCGTCCACTGCGGCCTGTTCCCACTGCAGGGTCATCGCCGCGCACTCGGCGGTGGTGGTGTAGCTGTCACCGTCCTCGGCAAGATACCCGGCGTCCACCAGCAGCCGCACCAGGCCCGCCAGCTGGCGGTGGTGCTCGGCGACGACGCCCAGCCGGCCGATCAGCTCCTGGACGGTGTACCGCTCCCCCGCGGTGGAGAAGACGCCCATCCGGCGCAGGGACGCCAGCAGCAGCCGTTCGCACAGCGTCGCCAGCTCCCCGGCCAGTTCCTCGGCCTCCAGCGCGGCCCGCAGGCTGGTCCTGTCGGGGTGCTCGGCGAGGTGCGCCGACGCCGCGGCATCCAGTTCGGGCAGCACGGACGGCACTCCGGGCCCGGCCGGTTCTGCCGGTCCTGCCGGTCCCGCCGGTCCTGCCGGTACCCCGGTCTGCCCGGCGTTTTCGGGCTGCCCGGACTGCCCGGACTGTGCGGGCTGTGCGGGCTGTGCGGCCGTTGAGTCCCCGGCCGCCGAACCCAGCGGGGCGATCGGCGCCGAACCGTCGGTCGGACGCTCGATCGGGGTGCCGTCGGCCCAGACATGCGGATAGCGGTTGCGCTCGAAGGGGTAGCCGGGCAGCCCGATCCGGCGCGGTGCGGTGCCCAGGTGGAGCCGTGCCCAGGAAACGGGCTCGCCTGCCGCCCACTTCGCCGCCGGCTCGGCCAGTGCGGCGGGGAGACCGCCGGTGTCCGTCTCCTCGCCGGCCGCCACCCGGTCGAGCTTGTCGGCCAGTTCGGCCGTGGAGTCCGCGACCACGGCCGCCCGCTGCGGCATCGGCTCCCGGCCGACCTGGAGGGTGTAGGCGACATCCGCCAGATCCGCTTCGGCGAGCGGACCGCGCAGCGCGGCGGCGAGTTCGGCCGCCTTGGTACGGAGCCGTTCCGCGGTCCGCGCGGAGAGCGGCACCAGCTGCCGCCGGGGAGCGGCCGCAGGCGGCGCGCCGGGCGCCGGGTGGTCGGAGAGCACCAGGTGGGCGTTGGTGCCGCTGTAGCCGAAAGAGCTGACCGCGGCATGCCTGCGGCCGTCCGGGCCCGGCGCCCACGGGGACTCCTCGGTGGCCACCCGTACCGGTGCGGCGGAGAAGTCGATGTGGGGGCTGGGAGTGGTGAAGTTCGCGGCGGGCGGCACCACTCCGGCCCGCATGCTCAGCAGCACCTTGATGACGCCGAGCACTCCGGCGGCGCCCATGGTGTGGCCGATGTTGGCCTTCACCGATCCGATCGGGCAGTAGCCGGTGCGGTCGGTGAGCCCGGAGAAGGCCGAGGTGATGCCCGCGATCTCGATGGGGTCGCCGAGCGTGGTGCCGGTTCCGTGCGCCTCGAAGTAGCCGAGCTCGTCCGCCGTGACGCCGCTGCGGCCCAGCACCGAGCGCAGCAGTGTGGCCTGCGCCTGGGTGCTGGGGGCCGTGATGCCCGAGGTGCGGCCGTCCTGGTTGGTGCCGCTGGCCCGGATCACCCCGTGAATCCGGTCGTTGTCGCGCAGCGCGTCGGACAGCCGCTTCAGTACGAGCATGCCGACGCCCTCGCCGACCAGCATGCCGTCGGCCTCCGCGTCGAACGGCCGGCACCTGCGGGTGCCCGAGACGGTGCCCAGGCTCTGCATGGTCAGGAACACCCCGGGGTGGTTGGCCACGTACACCCCGCCCGCGAGCACCACATCGGCCTCGTCCGACAGCAGCAGCCGGGAGGCGAGGTCGAGGGCCACCAGCGACGAGGAGCAGGCGGTGTCCATCGCCAGCGCGGGCCCGGCCAGATCGAGGTGGTAGGCGAGCCTGGCGACCATGACGCTGGTGTCGGAGCCCAGCAGCGAGTGGGCGTTGTACTCCGCCTGCGGCGCCAGACCCGTGGTGCCCACCACGGTGCCGACCCGCCGGCCGCGCAGGGTGGCGGCGTCGATCGCGGCGTCCTCCAGCGCGTGGTAGCTGGACTCCAGCAGCACCCGCTGGGCCGCGTCCATCGCCGCCGCCTCGGTCGGCGCGATACGGAAGAACGCCGGGTCGAAGGCGTCGGTGTCCGGCATCGCCCCGTAGCGGGGCAACTCGGCGCCGGGGAAGGCTTCCTGGAACATCCGGACCGCGACCGGGTCGCTGATCTGACGGGTGACGTCGCGGCCGTGGCGCACCACGTCCCAGAACTGGCCGGGGTCGGCCGCGTCGCCGGTGCGGCAGTGCAGCCCGACGATCGCCACCTCCTCCCGGGCCGTCTGCTCGGCCAGCACCGACTCGACGTGCGCTGCGAGCCTGCCGATGTCGGGGTGGTCGGCGACCACCCCGCTGGACAGGCTGGTGCCCAGCCTGCTGTTGATGGCCTCGACCAGCGACACCGATCTGGCCAGGTCCAGGCCCCCGATGGTGGTCAGGTTCAGTTTGGCCGCGGCCTCCTCGACCACGCGCACAACCTCGGACATGTCTCTCCCCTCCGGATTCAGGCGCCTGCCCACTCGGTCAGTGCACGGTGGTTGGCCCGGTCTCGTTCGTCCGCCGCCAGCCCTGCGTCCTTGCGCAGCCGCAGCAGCACCGGACGGGTCCACCCGCGGCGGTGCGGCTCGGCGAGCCCGGCGTGGTCGAGCAGCGGCGCCACCACGGCCGGCGGTTCGGTGATCTGGTCGACGACGAGGCGGGCCGAGCCGAGCAGCGACACCCACGAGTCCACGCTGGGCACCAGCACCCCGGCAGCACGGTCGTCCAGGTCGCCGCGCAGGGTGCCGACGTGGTCGGCCAGCAGCATCCGGCCGCCGTCGATCAGCGCGGCGTCGATTCTGGCCAGCAGCTCCCGCTTACGGCGTACGGCCACCAGGCAGCCCAGGGCCACCACCAGGTCGTAACTGCCGGGCAGGGCCTCGTCGGGAGCGGCGGGCACCGTATGGACCACGGCCGCGCCCTGCTCGGACGCCAGGGTGGCGAGGTGTTCGCCACCGCCGCCGCCCAGGTCGGCGACCGCGCCCACGCCGGCCAGGTTCTCCGGCGCCAGCAGCGCGGCCCAGGAGTCCTCGCCGGCTTCCGCCCCGCCGCCGGCGGCCGCCTGGGCGGCCTGGGCTGCGGGGATCCGGTCGGCCAGCAGTCCCAGCAGATGGCTCGCCAGCGCGCCGGCGGTCGCCTGGTCGAAGACCAGCGTCACCGGCAGCCGCAGCCCGGTCGCCTGGTCGAGCCGGTTGCGCAGCTCCACAGCGGTCAGCGAGTCGAACCCGAGCTCCGCGAAGCCGCTGTCCTCCTCGATGTGTTCGGGCTCGAACCCGGGCAGCACCGCCGCGACGTTCTCGGCCACCAGCGCCAGCAGCACCTCCCGCCGCCGGTCCGGCTCGGTACCGGCCAACCGCTCCAGCAGCGAACCGGACGACGCCGGGCCCGCGGTGCCGACCGGCACCGCGGGGGCATCGGCGGGCGCGGCGGGCAGGTCGGCTGCTGCGGCGGGTACGTCGCCTCCGGCGGCGCGTACGTCGGCCACCGCCGCGCGTACGTCACCTCCCGCGGCGGGTACGTCACCTGCCGTGCCGCGTGCGGCGGCTGCCGCAGCGGACGCGTCAGTTTCCGCCGGGCGCACGTCAGTTGCCGCGGCCGAGGCCGTGGCAGGCCGCGTTGCCGGGGTCCCGGACGCAGCCGTCCGCGTCCGGGGAGCGGCCGTCGAGGGCTGCCGGACGAGGCTGCGCAGCACCGGGTGCACGGGTGCGGACCGCAGCGCGGGAATGTCCAGCCGCATCGGCACGGCCAGGTCCGCCGGTGCCGCGACGGCGGCGTTGAACAGCGCTGCGCCGTCCTGGTCGGAGAGCATCCGGAACCCGCTGCGCACCATCATGGCGGTGGCCTGCTCGTCCTCCAGGAGGTCCCGGGTCAGATCGCTGACGCTGGACCACAGCCCGAACGCGATGGACAGGCCCGGCAGGCCGTCGGTGCGGCGGCGCCTGGCCAGCGCGTCCAGGAACGCGTTGGCCGCGGCGTAGTTGGACTGCCCCGGGTTGCCGAGCACCCCGGCGGCGCCGGAGAACATCACGAAGACGTCGGGATCGGCGGCGCGGGTCAGCTCGTCGAGGACGACGGCGGCGTCCAGCTTGGCCCGCAGCACCGGCGCGAGCCGGGCCCGGGTCTGGCCGCTGAGCATGCCGTCGTCCAGCGCCCCGACCACCTGCACCACACCGGTGAGCGGATGCGCCTCCGGGACACCGGCGAGCACGTCGGCCACCTGGTCGCGGTCGGTCACATCGCAGCGCACCACCCGCACCTCGGCCCCGAGCGCGGTGAGTTCGGCTGCCAGCTCGCGGGCCCCTGGCGCGGCCTCGCCACGCCGGGAGGCCAGCACCAGGTGCCGTACACCGTGTGCGGTGACCAGGTTGCGGGCGATCACCGAGCCCAGCGTGCCCGTGCCGCCCGCGACGAGCACGGTGCCGCCGGGGGCGAACGTACGGGGCATGACGAGCACGATCCTGCCGATGTGCCTGCCCTGGCTCATGGTGCGCATCGCGTCCCGCGCCCGGCGGACGTCGAGCACGGTGCGGGCGGGCGGCGGCAGTACGCCCCGCTCGAACAGCGGCAGCAGCGCGTCGAACATGGCGCCGATCCGCTCGGGGCCGGCTTCGACGAGGTCGAACGCCTGGTAGCGCACCCCCGGATGGCTCCGGGCCACGGCGTCGGCCTGCCGGATGTCGGTCTTGCCCATCTCGATGAACCGCCCACCGCGGGGCAGCAGCCCCAGCGAGGCGTCGACGTGCTCGCCGGTGAGGGAGTTGAGCACGACGTCGACCCCGCGGTTGCTGGTCTCGGCGGCGAACGCGGCGGCGTATCCGACATCCCGCGAGGAGCGGATCAGCGACGCGGGTACGCCCATCGCGCGCACCTCGGCGTGCTTGCCCGGCGACGCGCTGGCGAACACGTCGGCGCCCAGGTGGTGGGCCAGGTGCACAGCGGCGCTGCCGACGCCGCCCGCGGCGGCGTGCACCAGGACCGACTCCCCCGCCCGCAGCCCGGCCAGCTCGACCAGACCGTAGTAGGCGGTCAGATACGCCACGGGCGCTGCCGCGGCCTCGGCGTAGGACCAGCCGGCCGGGATGCGCCGTACGGCCCGCGCGTCGGTCACGCAGACGGGGCCGATGCCACCGGGCATCAGGCCGAACACCCGGTCGCCCACGGACAGTCCGGTGACCGAGGGCCCGACCTCGGTGATCACGCCGGCGCCCTCGGCACCGAGTACCAGGTCGCCCGGATACATCCCGAGCGCGCCCAGCACATCGCGGAAGTTGAGTGCAGCGGCGCGCACCGCGACCCGTACCTGCCCGGCGGCCAGCGGACGGGACGCGTCCTCGGCGGGCACCAGCGCCAGGCTCTCCAGGGTGCCGGGCGCCGTGCTGTCCAGCCGCCAGGCCGGGGTGTCCGGCACCGTGAGGCCCGGGTCCTGCGCTGCGGGCACCAGCCTCGGTACCAGCACCCGCTCGCCGCGCAGGGCGATGTGGAACTCATCGGCGGCCACGGCGGCGGCGATCGCGGCGGGCACCCCCGCCACCGGCGCGTGCCGGTCCAGCTCCACCAGGACGAGCCTGCGCTGGAACTCGGACTGAGCAGCCCGCAGCAGGCCCCACGCCGGAGCGTTCACCAGGTCGGAGACCGGCTCGCCCGGCTCGACCGCGATGGCTCCCCTGGTCAGGACGACCAGGCGGCGGCCGCGGTTGGCCGGGTCGGTCAGCCAGTCCCTGGCGGTGTCGAGCAGCGCACCGGCCGCCTCGTGCGCGGCGGGCACCAGCCCCGCGGTGGTCACCGGAACGTCGGCGGGCCCGCGCAGCGACAGGACGGCGTACTCCCCGCCGTCGGTGGGGGTGACCACCTCGGCCATGCCGTACGGGTCGGGGCCGAGCAGCGACCAGGTGGCGCGGGAAGCGGCGTCACCGGCCGCGGCACCGGATGCGGCGGGCGGCTCGGGAAGCGGCTCCCACCCGAGCGTGAGCAGCGCGTCCCGCACCAGGTCGGGGCGCTCGCCCGTGGCCGAGCGCAGCACCAGGCAGTCCAGCTGCGCGACCGGTTTCCCGTCCCCGTCGGCCAGTTGCAGCGCGACGCCGGAGCCGCCCGCTGCGGTCAGCCGGGCGCGGGCCCGGCCGCCGGCTCCCGGGCTGAAGACCGACATGCCCTGCCAGGCGAACGGCAGCAGTCCCCCTCCGCCGTCCATCCAGGTACCGAAGCCCATGGCGTGCAGTGCGGAGTCCAGCAGAGCCGGATGCACGCCGTACCGGCCGGCTTCGGCCATGCACCCTGCGGGCAGCTCGACCTCGGCGAAGATCTCGTCACCGCGCGCCCACACGGCGCGCAGGCTCTGGAACGCCGGGCCGTAGGTGTAGCCGGCCGCGTCCATGGCGGCGTAGTAGTCCTGCGAGGGCAGCTGCTTGGCCCCCGGCGGCGGCCACTGGACCAGGTCGAAGTCCGGCGCGCCGCGCAGCGGGGCCACCGTGCCGGTGGCGTGCCGCGACCACGGCCGGCTCCCGGCGGCGCCGGCCGGCCGCGAGGTCACCTCGACCCCGCGCGTCCCGTCCGCCGCCCGCGGCGCGAACACGAGCTGTACGGTCACCTCGTCGGCGCTGGTCAGATCGAGCGGCGCGTGCAGCGTCAGCTCCGCGATCGAGGCGGCGTCCACGGCCGCACCGGCGCGCCCGACCATGTCGATGAAGGCGGTACCCGCCAGCAGCACGCGCCCGTTGACCAGGTGGTCCCGCAGCCACGGCTGCGCCGCGAGCGACACGCTGCCGGTGACCGTGACCGTCCCGTCCGCACCGGTGACCGCACCGGAGAGGTCGAGCAACGGGTGCGCGTCGGCGCTGCGCGCCCCGGACGCAGCGGCTCCCGGGCCCCCGGTCGCCGCCGCCGAACTCACCGGCAGCGCCGAAGCGGTGGGCAGCGAAGCGGCCAGCGGCTGCGCGGGCCCTGTCTCTTATACACAACT
>NZ_JADKMA010000169.1 GCF_017676365.1 Streptomyces oryzae | reverse complement strand
ATGGCGCGGGTCGCGTATCGCGGTCGGCGTGCTGGTGCTGGTGCTGCTGGCCGGGGGTGCGGGAGGGGTCATCGGGGCGTATGTGGAGCGGAATGGCGGTGTGAGCGATGTGCGGCTGCCGCAGACCGCCGCAGGCCCGGCGGGGGAGGGCGGCGAGCGGCCCAAGGGCAGCATCGCGGGGATCGCCCGGCAGACCCTGCCCGGCGTCGTCACGCTGCACGCGCGCGGCGGCGGTGCCGAGGCGACCGGCACCGGGTTCGTACTGGACCGGCGCGGCCACATCCTCACCAACAACCACGTCGTCGAGTCCGCCAAGGGCGGCGACGGGGTCCGGGTCACCTTCAACGGCGGCCAGACGGCGACCGGCGAGGTGATCGGCAGCGACAGCGGCTACGACCTGGCCGTCGTCAAGGTCTCCGGCGTCTCGGGGCTCACCCCGCTGCCGCTGGGCAACTCCGACGCGGTCCGCGTCGGTGACCCCGTCATCGCCTTCGGCGCCCCCTTCGACCTGGACGGCACGGTCACCACCGGGATCGTCAGCGCCACCGAGCGGCCCATCACGGCGGGCGGCGAGGAGCCGGGCAGCGAGCTCAGCTATGTGGACGCGCTGCAGACGGACGCCCCGATAAACCCCGGCAACTCGGGCGGCCCGCTGGTGGACAGCCGGGGCCGGGTCGTCGGGGTGAACAGCGCGATCAAGGGCGCGGGCGGCGACTCGGGGCTGCCCGACGGCGAGGGCGGCGGGTCGGGCAGTGTCGGCCTGGGGTTCGCCATCCCGGTCAACCAGGCCCGCAGGGTGGCGGAGGAGCTGATCAACGAGGGCCGGGCCACTCACCCGGTGATCGGCGTCTCCCTCGACACCGAGTACGAGGGCGAGGGTGCCCGGATCGGCGGCGCTGGCGGACACGGCCCGGCGGTCGTTCGGGACGGACCGGCGGACAAGGCGGGGCTCGAGGAGGGCGATGTGATCACCAAGGTCGGCGGCAAGCTGGTGACCAGCGGTGAAGAGCTGATCGTCCGGATCCGCAGCCACCGTCCGGGCGAGAAGCTGGAGCTGACCGTCCGGCGTGGCGGCTCGGACGGTGAGCAGCGCACGGTGCGGCTGACGCTCGGCTCCGCCACGGGCTGACCGGCGGGTGAGAGGGCGGGCTCCCGCTTGCGGGCGATGGGCGGGTACCGTGACATCTGGCTGCAAGAGCAGTGGACGGAGTGAGGGAGCTGCGCGGTGTTCTTCGATATAGGACCACTGGAGCTGGTCGCGCTCATCGTGCTCGCGGTGCTGGTGTTCGGCCCCGAGAAGCTCCCCAAGGTGATCCAGGACGTTGCCGCGTTCATCCGTAAGGTGCGTCAGTTCTCCGACAGCGCGAAGGAGGACATCAGGAACGAGCTGGGACCGGAGTTCAAGGACTTCGAGTTCGAGGACCTGAATCCCAAGACGTTCGCGCGCAAGCATCTGCTGGACAACGACGACCTGGGCATCAAGGAGATCACCAACAGCTTTGACCTGCGCAAGGATCTGGCCGAAGTCACCGACGCGGTCAACGGCACCGACAGCGGGAGCAACGGCGCCGGCCGAAACGGCGGCTCGAACAAGCTCGACACGGCCAAGAAGAGCGTCCAGGGCACCGGGCAGCAGGCACCTGACCTCACCAAGCGCGACTCCGACGGGGTGAACGGCCGACCGGTGCAAGGGGACGTGCTGCGCAAGAGTGACCCGCCGCCGTTCGACGCGGACGCGACCTGACCCTCACCTGATGCCTCATCAGGCAACGATCACGTCACCTCGGCGTTCCCGCCACTTGGGACATCTACGGCGTTTGCCGTCCATCTCGCCACCCGTACCGCGTCCTGATCCACCGGGCATGACCGACACGGCGGACCGGTGTGGCTATCCTCCCAGTGTCGGGGGTCGCCGTCCGAGGAGCTCGGCTGCCCAGGCAACAGGGCAATGAGGAGGCGTCGCACAGATGGAGACGACGAGTCGGCTAGCCGGTGAATCCGGGCCCGCCGCGCAGGGGGTACCGAGCGCGCGGCGGGCGGTGGACGACTATCTGATGGCTGCCT
Organism: Streptomyces oryzae; assembly: GCF_017676365.1. GTDB lineage: Bacteria > Actinomycetota > Actinomycetes > Streptomycetales > Streptomycetaceae > Streptomyces > Streptomyces oryzae. The sequence goes on along the minus strand of NZ_JADKMA010000169.1, from coordinate 15,215 downwards.
TTCCGTGGTACGGCCTGGACGCGGCCTTCACCGGGCCACGCTGGCTGATGCAGGTCGGTACGGCGGCCGACGGCACGGTCGAGCACGGCTCAACCGGCCACGGCGAGGAGCCCTCCCTCCGCGCCGAGACCACTCCTGAGGACCAGAGCTTCGCCGTGGTCGTCACCCTCGCCAGCCGCCCGGTGCGGCGCAGCGCCGACGGCACCGGAACGCTGGAGGCCACCTCCGTCTCGACCGCCGCCTGGCTGGCGGGCTCGGGGCTGCTCTCGTGCAGCTTCCCGCTGGAGATGGACCGCAGCCTGCGCCAGGACTGGCTCGACCAGCAGACGAGCGTCGCCTGGGAGCTCGCGGACGATCTGGACGGCTCCGGCTGGAGCACCCTCTCGCTGCCGGTGGACGGGGTGCCGACCGACTTCCACTACCGGGAGTCCGAGTACGGCTGGGTGCTCGCCGGCTCGGCACAGGAGGGCGTCCACCTGGGCGCGTACGGGCGCGGGATGAGCGCCTACGGCCTCGGCTTCGCCGTGGTGAAGGACATCACCGACTACGAGCAGCAGGGCTGAGCGCCCCGCACCGCGTTCCCGGACAGGGAACCCGCTTTCCGGGCAAGCGCACGGCCCCCGTACGGAGTCCTCCGTACGGGGGCCGTGCGGTGAGTTGCAGGCCGGGGCCGTCAGAACTTGTTGCTCGGGGTGAGGCCCAGCGACATGCCCGACAGGCCGCGCTGCCGGGAGCCGAGCTTGTCGGCGACCGTGCGCAGCGCCTTGCCCGCGGGGGAGTCCGGGTCGCTGAGGACCACCGGCTTGCCCTCGTCGCCGCCCTCGCGCAGCCGGATGTCGATCGGGATGCCGCCCAGCACCGGCACCTCGGCGCCGGTCGTACGCGTCAGGCCCTCGGCAACCTGCTTGCCGCCGCCGGTGCCGAAGACGTCGACCATCTCGTCGCAGTGCGGGCAAGGCATGCCGGACATGTTCTCGATCACGCCGACGATCTTCTGGTGGGTCTGCACCGCGATGGAGCCCGCGCGCTCGGCAACCTCGGCCGCCGCCTGCTGCGGGGTCGTCACCACCAGGATCTCCGCGTTCGGGACCAGCTGGGCGACCGAGATGGCGATGTCGCCGGTGCCGGGCGGCAGGTCGAGCAGCAGCACGTCCAGGTCGCCCCAGTAGACGTCGGCGAGGAACTGCTGAAGCGCACGGTGCAGCATCGGGCCGCGCCAGACCACCGGGGCGTTGCCCGGGGTGAACATGCCGATCGAGATGACCTTCACGCCGTGTGCGGACGGCGGCATGATCATGTCCTCGACCTGGGTGGGCCGCCCGTCCGTGCCCAGCATCCGGGGGACGGAGTGGCCGTAGATGTCGGCGTCCACCACGCCGACCTTCAAGCCATCGGCGGCCAGCGCGGCGGCCAGGTTCACGGTCACCGAGGACTTGCCGACGCCGCCCTTGCCGGAGGCCACGCAGTAGACGCGGGTCAGCGAGCCGGGCTGGGCGAAGGGGATCTCGCGCTCGGCCTTGCCGCCGCGCAGCGAGGCGGCCAGCTCGCGGCGCTGCTCGTCACTCATCACGTCCAGCTCGACGCCGACCGAGGTGACACCGGGCACGCGCTGTACGGCCTCGGTCACGTTCGCGGTGATGGTCTCGCGCAGCGGACAGCCGGAGACCGTCAGATAGACCCCGACGTCGACCGCGCCATCAGGCGCGATATCGATGGATTTGACCATCCCCAGGTCGGTGATCGGCCGGTGGATCTCCGGGTCGTTCACCGTCGCGAGCGCCGCACGCACCGCGTCTTCGGTGGGGGTGGTTTCCTGGGTCTCGGTAGCCATGACTCAAATGGTACGGCCGCGCGTAGCGCGTCGGTTAAGGGGCGGGGGTCGGGTGACGGGTGGGCGGTACGGCCGAGTAGGTGGGCTCTCCTAAGCGGCCGGTCAGCGGTCTTGGTCACTCTCTACGGCCCCCGCGGGCTCAGGCTCGCCCCGTTCCAGCTCCTTGGCCAGTTCGGCCAGCTCCGAGCGGATCCAGTCCCGGGTGGCGACCTCGCCCAGGCCCATCCGCAGGGCGGCGATCTCGCGGGTGAGGTACTCGGTGTCGGCGATGCTGCGCTCGTTGCGCTTGCGGTCCTGCTCCAGATTGACCCGGTCCCGGTCGTCCTGGCGGTTCTGCGCCAGGAGGATGAGCGGGGCGGCGTAGGACGCCTGGAGGGAGAGGGCGAGGGTGAGAAAGATGAACGGGTACTCGTCGAACTTCCACCCCGCGGGCGCGAGGATGTTCCAGGCCACCCACACGATGATCACGACCGTCATCCACAGCAGGAAGCGGCCGGTGCCGATGAAGCGGGCGATCCGCTCCGAGAACTGGCCGAACACCTCCGGGTCGTAGGTGGGCAGCAGGGGCCGCCGAGGTGCACGCGGTACGTCCAGCCGGGGCCTCTCCCGCTCAGCCATCGCGCTGCCCCCTCCCGTACGCCGGCTGCTCCTCGTCGCCGGGCTGCGTCCCGGGGCTGAAGCCGGGCAGCCCGACCACGGCCGCCTCCTCCCGCCAGTCCTCCGGCAGCAGCTCGTCCAGCACGTCGTCCACCGTGACGGCGCCCAGCAGATGGCCGCCCTCGTCCACCACGGGCGCCGAGACGATGTTGTAGGCCGCCAGATGGCTCGTCAGCGCGGACACCGAAGCCGTGGGCGGCAGCGGTCGCAGATCGGCGTCCACGAGGGCGCCCACGAGCGCGAACGGCGGCTCCCGCAGCAGCCGTTGGAAGTGCACGACGCCCAGATACCGACCGGTCGGTGTCTCGTCCGGGGGACGGCACACATAGACCTGGGAGGCCAGCGGTGCGGACAGGTCCTCGTTGCGCACCCGGGCCAGTGCTTCCGCGACGCTGGCGTCCGGACGCAGCACGATCGGCTCGGTTGTCATCAGGCTGCCCGCCGTGCCCTCCTCGTAGCTGAGCAGCCGCCGCACCGGGGCAGCCTCCTGGGGCTGCATCAGATCCAGCAGGCGGTCCTTGTCCTCCTCGGGCAGCTCGCCCAGCAGGTCGGCCGCGTCGTCCGGGTCCATGGCCTCCAGGACGAGTGCGGCACGTTCGTCGGCGAGCTTGCCGATGATCTCCACCTGGTCGTCGTCCGGCAGCTCCTCCAGTACGTCGGCGAGCCGGTCGTCGTGGAGTGCGGCCGCCACCTCGGCGCGGCGCTTCTCGGAGAGGTGGTGCAGGACGTTGGCCAGGTCCGCGGGGCGCAGCTGTTCGAAGGTGGCCAGCAGGTTGGCGGTGCCCTGCTCGGGCTCCTCCAGATTGAAGCCGGTCACCGCGTCCCACTCCACGGTGAGCGTCTCACCGCGCCTGCCGCGCAGCCCGCCGCCCTTGCGCCCCTTGCGCCCCTTGCGTACGAACAGCCGGTCGATCTCCCAGTCGCGGCGGGCCGGCAGCCGCTGGAGGCCGACGTCGAGCACGGTCACCTCCTCGCCCGTCTCCAGGAGGGTCACCTGGCGGTCCAGCAGCTCACCGAGGATCAGCCGCTCGTTGGGGCGGCGCTCGAAGCGCCGGATGTTGAACACCCCGGTGGTGATGACCTGGCCGGACTCCACGCCCGTCACCCGGGTCATCGGCAGGAAGACCCGGCGTCTGCTGACGACCTCCACCACCAGTCCGAGCACGCTGGGCAGCCGCCGCCGGCCGCCCAGCAGGGCGACCACGTCGCGGACCCTGCCCAGCTCGTCACCGTTGGGGTCGAAGACGGGGACACCGGCCAGGTGGGAGACGAAGACCCGGGGAGCGCTCGCTGCCATCAGCCGCCTGCCCTCCTCGGCCGCACCGACCGGTCGTCACGTCCAGATCCTTTACGGCTTTACAGCACTCTTGCATGGATTTGCCGCTTTCAGGCTAGCGTGACCGACGCCACAGCCGTCGCAGCCGGTGCTCCGGACGGCTGCCTTCCGGGGAGCCGCTTCCGTCCGGGTAGGGTGCCGTCTGCCGTCGCCGACCACAGGAGGAACGCCTCGTGACTGGACGCGCCCGCGCACCACGGCGTGCAGCGCTGCTCGCTCTCGTCTGCGTCGGAGCGAGTACGGCACTGAGCGGGTGCGGAGGAGGAGGCGACGAGGACCCGGACGCGGGCACCAACGGGGTCGGAAAGCTGTCGGCGGCGAAGATCGAGCGGAAGGCGAAGACGGCGGCCGAGCGGGCCAAGGCCGTACGGGTCTCCGGCAACGTCGTCAGCAAGGGACAGACCTACCGCCTCAAGATGCGGCTGAGCAGCAGCGGCGGCATTGGCGAGGTCTCGGCCGAGGGCGGTTCCACCTTCCAGCTGCTGCGCAAGGGCCGCGACCTGTACCTCAAGGCGGGCACCGGCTTCTGGGCCCGGCAGGAAGGCGGCAAGAAGCCAGGCAAGAGCGACATCGCCGCGGCGGCCAAGCTCAAGGGCAAGTACGTCAAGGTCCCCGAACAGGACCCCGCCTACAAGCAGTTGAGCGTCTTCACCGACATGAGCACCCTCCTGGACGGGCTGCTGACCATGGACGGCAAGCGCGAGAAGGGGGAGCGCTCCACCGTGGCCGGCACCCGCACGATCCGGGTCACAGCGGGCAAGGGCCGCGGCGGCACCGTTGACGTCTCACTCGAGGGAACGCCCTACCCACTACGGCTCCGCCGCGCCGGCGGCGCCGGCACGGTACAGCTGAGCGACTGGAACGACAGCTTCGCCCTGCACGCCCCGAAAAAGAACGAAACCGTCGACTACGGCAAACAAATCTCCCCCGACCAACACGGCGGCTGAGAAGGCACCCCGAAGGGGCGCGGGACTGTGCTGATATGCGGCTCCGCCGCGGGGCGCGCCCAGCCACAAACAACCCGCAGACCGCAGAAAACGCACAGGGGCAGCCCCTCCCCGGAAAAGGCGAAGCCCCTAACCGCGCCGCCGCCGAAAAAGCAACCGCGGCAACCCCACAGGCTGCGCCCGCCGCGTAGTCACCGAGGTCACCAACGGCGGCGCCGCAAGGGAGCGGCCCGGCATCGCCCCGGGCCGCTCCACCGCATCACCCGCCGGCTCCAACCGCAAAACGCGGCTCTCCCGCGCCCAGCGCTCGGTCATGGTGTCGGCATCCGGCGCGTTGAGCCGCTTGCCCTTCAGCTCACCGACGGCCGCCTCCCACTCCTCGCCGTGCGGCGGCAGCTCCCGTACCCGCGCGGGCCAGGCGACGAGCCGGGCGCCCTTGTCCTTGCCGCGCACGCTGACCGTGGCAGAGCCCCCGTCCGTCAGCCCAAGGTCGGCGAGCGGCTGTTCGAGGGAGCCGTCGCCGACCAGGCACACCGCCCCCTCGTGCCATACGTGCCACAGGCCACGCGCCGGCCCCTGGGGGCCGCGTACCCATACGAGCCCGGACTTCTTCGCCGTCTCCTCGATCAGCGCGCGGTCCAGGTGGTTGTCGGGAGCCGGACGGTTGCCGGGCTGCTGCGGCGTCACGCTCATAGCCGCAGGCTACAGCCAGCCGTTGCGCTTGAAGCCCCGGTGGATGCCGTAACAGATGGCGACGATCAGCAGCAGCACCGCCGGGTAGCCGTACTTCCAGTCCGTCTCTGGCATGTAGTCGAAGTTCATGCCGTAGATCCCGGCGATCATCGTCGGCACCGCGAAGATGGCGGCCCACGCGGTGATCTTCCGCATGTCCTCGTTCTGCGCGACCGTCGCCTGGGCGAGGTTGGCCTGGAGGATGGAGTTGAGCAGGTCGTCGAAGCCCAGCACCTGCTCGTTGACGCGGGTGAGGTGGTCGGCCACGTCGCGGAAGTACTTCTGGATGTCCGGGTCGATCAGCCGCACCGGCCGCTCGCTCAGCGTCTGCAGCGGGCGCATCAGCGGGGAGACTGCGCGCTTGAACTCCAGCACCTCGCGCTTGAGCTGGTAGATCCGGCCCGCGTCGCCGCCGCGCCTGCCGCTGCCCGAGCGGTCGGAGAAGACATCGATCTCCACCTCGTCGATGTCGTCCTGCACGGCGTCGGCCACCGCCAGATAGCCGTCCACGGTCTGGTCGGCGATGGCGTGCAGCACGGCCGAGGGTCCCTTGCTCAGCAGCTCGGGGTCGTCCTCCAGCCGGTGCCGCAGCGCTCGCAGCGAGCCCTGGCCACCGTGCCGGACGGTGATGATGTAGTCCCGGCCGGTGAAGCACATCACCTCGCCGGTCTCCACCACCTCGCTGTTGGCGGTCAGTTCGGCGTGCTCCACGTAGTGCACCGTCTTGAAGACGGTGAACAGGCTCTCGTCGTACCGCTCCAGCTTCGGGCGCTGGTGCGCGTGCACCGCGTCCTCGACGGCCAGCGGGTGCAGCCCGTACTCCTGGGCGATACCGGAGAACTCCTCCTCCGTGGGCTCGTGCAGTCCGATCCACACGAATCCGTGCCTGCTGTGCCCCTCCGGCGAGCGCACCTTGCGCAGCGCCTGCGCCGGGGTGAGCTGTTCGGGGGCGCGGCGGCCGTCCAGGTAGACGCCGCAGTCCACGACGGCGCTGCAGGTGCCCGCCGCACTGACGCGCTCGTATCCGACGCCGTATCCCGGACGGCTGTCCCTGCGCAGGGCCGGGCGCACTGCGGCGCGCAGCTCTCGGATCATCGACATGAGGCCCCTCCACGGTGCCGTGTCATGCCGCCGTGACGCAGGCCGGGGCGTCGTGCTGCCCGGAACGGGGGCCTACGGGCCACCACCCGGAGGTCCGCAAAGCGGGCACCACACGCAAGCCGTGACGACGGCGATTGCTGACAGACGGAACAATGCGAAACTGCGAAACGCGGACGCTCTTCCGCCGTGCGCACCCCGATGGGAACCGGCATTCGGTCGTGGGGGGAGAGTGCGCCCCTGGCCGCTGGAGATCAGGACTGAGAGGAGATCAGGGCCTGAGTGGCGCGGTCGCTACCGGGCAGGAAGAGCGGCTGGTACTGCACGGTCGACTCGGATCCATGTCAGTCCCACCTCCTCCGGCCGGGCCCCTGTGGGGGACGATGTGTACACGCCTTGACCGGCAGACAACGGTAGCACTGCACATACGGTCCTCGTGCCCGTCGCGCCCGATCCCGGCAGCCCTTTGCCGCCTCCTTACATACCGGTGCCGCACCGGAGCCGGGCCTGGGCGCGGTCGTACCGCGCTCTATGCTCGCCGGATGAACGACGTCCTGACCCTGGTCGACTCCCGGCTGCGCTGGGCCTTCGGCGAGCCCGAAGCGCGCGCCTCCGTCACCTTTCTGGGTACCGAACGCATCGAAGTGCTGCGGTTCCTTGACGCCGAGGCCGGCACTGTGCGTTACGCCACTCTCGGCATGTCGGCCGCACCGATGACCGACCCGGCCCAGGCGCTGGCCGACCCCGAGGTGGGGCCCCGCGCCGAACTGCTGCTGACCGTAAGGGCCGGCGTCGCCGATACGGACAAGGTGCTGCGGCCCCTGGCGGTGCTGGCGGCCTCGCCGCAGGTGGAGGGCGTCGTCGTCGCTCCTGGCGCCTCCCTGGACACCGGCGAACCGCTGTGGCCCGGGGCGCCCTTCACCTCCGTACTGGTCGCCGAACCCGGTGGCCTGGTCGAGGACTTGGCGCTCGACGCTCCCCGTGACCCGGTCCGTTTTCTGCCGCTGCTGCCCATGACGCCGACAGAGGCCGCGTGGAAGCGCGTCCACGGCGCGGACGCGCTGCACGAGCGCTGGCTGCGCCACGAGACGGACCTCCGCGATCCGCTGCGCGGGCCGGTGCCGCTGGGGGAGTGACCCCGTAGTGGTCCCGTAGCGACCCCTTGGCGACCCCTTCGTGAATCCCGGACGGCTCAGGCCGCGGCCTCGGCGGGGACGGGCAACAATTCCTCGGCCTCCGTCGTCAGGGACCCGCGCCGGACTCCCACAATGGCCGCGCCCACCAGCGCGGCAAACGCGGCGACCAGGAACGGGACATGGATGTCCGCCCACTCCTCGATCTTCGGCGCCAGAAAGGGCGCCGCGGCGGCGGCGAACCAGCGGACGAAGTTGTAGCCGGCACTGGCCACGGGCCGGGGCGCGTCCGAGACCCCGAGAGCCAGCTCGGTGTACACGGTGTTGTTGACCCCGGTGAAGGCACCGGAGACCACGGTGCAGGCGATGGCCACCATGTGGTCGCCGTATCCCAGCACCACCAGGTCGACGGCCATGAGCACCAGCGAGGCACCCAGCACCCGCAGCGAGCCGAACCGCTCCTGGAGCCGTGGTGCGATCAGTACGGAGAAGACCGCCAGCAGCACACCCCAGGCGAAGAAGACCGCACCGGAGCGGTAGGGCGACATGTTCAGCACGAACGGGGTGAACGCCAGCACGGTGAAGAAGGCGTAGTTGTAGAAGAACGCCGAGACCGCCGCCGAGGCCAGCCCGCCGTGGCCGAGCGCCTTGACCGGGTCGAGCAGCGAGGTCTTCCGTGCGGGCCTCGGCTGCTCCTTGAGGAACGCGGTGATGGCGAGGAAGCCGATCGCCATCAGCGCGGCCGTACCGAAGAACGGAAACCGCCAGCTCGCGTCACCCAGAACGGCGCCCAGCAGCGGTCCGCAGGCCATCCCGAGGCCCAGTGCCGACTCGTACAGCAGAATCGCCGCAGCGCTGCCTCCTGCCGCTGCGCCGACGATCACTGCGAGCGCCGTCGAGACGAAGAGGGCGTTGCCCAGTCCCCACCCCGCGCGGAAGCCGACCAGTTCTCCGACGGAGTGCGAGCTGCCGGACAGCCCGGCGAATATCACCACCAGCGCCAGCCCGAGCAGCAGCGTCTTGCGGCCGCCGATCCGGCTGGAGACGAAGCCGGTGACCAGCATCGCCACGGCGGTGATCAGGAAGTACGAGGTGAACAGGAGGGAGACCTGGCTGGGAGTCGCCTCCAGGCCCTTCGCGATGGAGGGGAGGATCGGGTCGACCAGGCCGATGCCCATGAAGGCGACGACGGACGCACCGGCCGTGGCCCATACCGCCTTCGGCTGCCGGAGAAGACTGCCTCCGCCCTCGTCGAACGGATCACCGCTCATGCCTGCTGCTCCTTGTGGTCTCGATGGCCTCGACGGTCTCGTCGGCGAAATGGTTGGGGTGTACACACGATAAATTAGACAGTCTAATTAGTGCAAGCTGCATCTATATGATCAGCAGGTCATCGCCTCTTTCTCCGTGCCCATCACCGTCAGTGCTGCCAAGGCCCCGGCTCCGGGTGGGTGATCGTCCTTGACGGGAGGGCGGCCCGGTAGGACCGTTAGGGCCCATGAGGGGCGAACCCAGTTGCCCGAAGTGCGGTGGCCGGGTCAGGGCGCCCGGTCTCTTCGCCGACACCTGGCAGTGCGGCGTACACGGCGCCGTGCACCCGCTCCAGCCGGTCCTCCCGCCCAGCGTCGAAGCGCTCGCCGTCGTGGTGGGCCGCACCCAGGTGCCCGTATGGATGCCCTGGCCACTGCCCGTCGGCTGGCTGTTCACCGGCGTGGCCTGCGCGGGCGACGACAGAAGCGGCGGCCGCGCCACCGCCGTCGCCTGCTCGGGACCCGCACCGCTCGGTGGCCCTGGTGAACTGCTGCTGATCGCCGAGGAGCTGGGCGTCGGCCTCGGCGCCCGCTACGCCGGAATCGACGGGCCTGACCCCGGGCCCGCCATCTGCGCGGGCAAGCCACCGCAGGCCAAGGTCCATGCCGCGGGCCATCCCACCCCCCTCTGGCACGTCAGCGGTGCGCCCGCGGACCGCGCCGTCTTCGCTGGTGAGGCGTGCGGGCTGTGGCTGTGGGCCATCGTCTGGCCCCAGGAGTCCGGGCTGCTGCTCTACGACGAACTCGTGCTGACCGACCTGCGGGACGCGGGGGCCGAGGTGGAGCTGGTGCCCTGCGGGGCGCTCTCCCCGCGCCTGATCTCGTCCTGACGGTACGGCTATCCTGGTGAGCGCTCGTCATGAGCCCGTCATGCCCCGCCGTCCACCTTTCGGAGCCCGTCGAAGTGCGCATCGACCTGCACACCCACTCCACCGCATCGGACGGCACCGACACCCCCGCCGAGCTGGTGCGCAACGCCGCGACTGCCGGGCTGGACGTGGTGGCGCTCACCGACCACGACACCGTGGCAGGGCACGCCGAGGCCGCCGCCGCGCTGCCCGCCGGGCTCACACTGGTGACGGGCGCCGAGCTCTCCTGCCGGCTGGACGGCGTCAGCCTGCACATGCTCGCCTACCTCTTCGACCCGGCCGAGCCCGAACTGGCCAGGGAACGCGAGCTGGTACGGGACGACCGGGTGCCGCGCGCCCGGGCGATGGTGGGCAAGCTGCGCGAGCTGGGGGTTCCCGTCAGCTGGGAACAGGTCCTGCGCATCGCGGGCGACGGCTCGGTGGGCCGCCCGCACATCGCGGCGGCCATGGTGGAGCAGGGCGTCATCGAGACGGTCTCCGACGCCTTCACCGAGGAGTGGATCGCGAACGACGGCCGCGCCTACGTCAGCAAGCACGAACTGGATCCGTTCGACGCGCTGCGGCTGATCAAGGGCGCGGGCGGCGTCGCCGTCTTCGCGCACCCACTGGCCGCCAAGCGCGGCCAGTGCGTCCCCGAGAGTGCGATAGGACAGCTGGCGGAGGCCGGACTCGACGGCATCGAGGCCGACCACGCCGACCACGTCCCCGAGACCCGTAAGCGGCTGCACGCGCTCGCCGATGAGCTCGGACTGCTGGCCACCGGCTCCAGCGACTACCACGGCAGCCGCAAGCCCATCGCCCTCGGCGACTTCACGACCGCGCCCGAGGTGTACGCCGAGATCGCCGCACGCGCCTCAGGCGCCGCACCCATCACGGGCTGAGACGGCCCCGACTCGTCATCGTGGACCTGCCTGGTATTGCCTGGTATCGCCCGGTTAATCAGTGCGAAGGCTGAGCCAGAAGTCCACCAGGGCCCGCGCGGTCTGCTCGGGCCGCTCGGCGTTGGGGGAGTGGCCCGTGCCGGCGACGACGGTACGGCGGGCGCCGAGCCGTTCGGCCATCCCGTCCAGCAGCGGCACCGGCCAGGCGTCGTCCTCCGCGCCGGACACGACGTGGAACGGCAACCCGAGCGCGGCCAGTTCGCCGACCCGGTCCGGCTCGCCGAGCAACTGCGCTCCCGTCGCGGACAGTTGCGCGGGAACGTTGGCCAGCCAGCGGCGGCGCAGAAACTCCTCCATCGCCGCCGACGCCTCCTCGGCCTCCAGCGGCGAGTACGGCGCCTCACCGGCCGAGCCGACCGACTGGTCGAGCTCCTGCATGGCCTCCCAGATCGCCGGCATGCTCATGATCTCCATCGCGCTCAGCAGCAGCCTGACGCGCTCCTGCTGGGACGGCGAGACAGCCGCGGGCCCACTGCTCATCAGCGTCAGCGAGGCGAACGGCGCGGTGTCCAGCAGCACTGCCGCGCGCGCGACCAGGCCGCCCAGCGAGTGGCCCAGCAGATGCACAGGGCCTGGCCGCTCGGCGTCCAGGACAGCGGCGATTGCGTGTACGTCCCGGGCGAGTTCGGCCTGTGCGTAGGCGGTCTCCTCGTGCGGCCCGCCCGTCTCGAACTGCCCCCGTCCGTCCACCGCCACGGCCCGGAACCCCGCCTGCGCCAGCGGCTCCAGCAGCCCGATGAAGTCCTCCTTGCTGCCCGTGAACCCGGGCAGCAGCAGCACGGTACGCGCGGTGCGGCCCGCGCCGGGCGCGCCACCCGTGTCGTGCACGGCGAACTCCCCGCGCGCAGTGGCCATTCGGTACGCGCGCACGCCCGCGGGCAGCGCGAGAAACGGGGGCTTGCTCATGCCATGACGCTACCCTCGGTCGCCCTCCAGGGCACCAACGGCAGCCCCCCCCGCAACAGCACACCGCCCGGCGCCCTCAAGGGGTGCCGGGCCGTGTGCGGTGTGTGCGGCGGGTCAGCTCTCCGCCGACTGCTGCGCCGTCGTTCCGGCCGTGCGGCTGCTCGCGCCGGATCGGGTCCTGCGGCGGCGGGGCTTGCGCGGGGCCTCCTGAGTGGCGACAGCAGCCTGGCCGGCCTCGTCGCCCTCCTTGGCGGCGGGGGCCTGCGCCCCGGCCTCGGAGGTGGCGGCCCCGGCCCGGGTGCGCCGACGACGGCGCGGCTTGCGGGTGGCGGTGCCACCCTCGCCCGCCTCGGCGCTCGCGGCGCCCTCGGCGGTGGCCACGGCCTGCTCAGCAGCGCTCCCGGCCGCGGCGGCGGCCTCGTGACCGGCACTGCCGGCGCTTGCGGCGCCACCCGCCTCACCGGCGCGCAGAGCGCCGCGCGTGCGCCGCCGCTGGCGGGGCTTGCGCTCCGGGCGCGTGCGCTCGGCGGACCCCGCTGACCTGCCGGACTTCCCGGCGGACCGGCCGCCCGGCTCGCCCAGGTCCTCGATCTCCTCGGCCGCGAGCCCCGCCCGGGTGCGCTCGGCACGCGGCAGGATGCCCTTGGCCTCCTTGGGGATGCCCAGCGCCTCGTACAGGTGCGGCGAGGTGGAGTAGGTCTCCTCCGGGTCGTTGAAGTCCAGGTCCAGCGCCTTGTTGATCAGCTGCCAGCGCGGGATGTCGTCCCAGTCGACCAGCGTGACCGCGATGCCGGAGTTGCCCGCGCGGCCGGTGCGGCCGATGCGGTGCAGATAGGTCTTCTCGTCCTCGGGCGTCTGGTAGTTGATCACGTGGGTGACGTTGTCGACGTCGATACCGCGGGCTGCGACATCCGTGCACACCAGCACATCGACCTTGCCGTTGCGGAACGCGCGCAGCGCCTGCTCGCGCGCCCCCTGGCCCAGGTCGCCGTGGACCGCGCCGGCCGCGAAGCCGCGCCGCGAGAGCTGCTCGGCGACATCGGCCGCCGTGCGCTTCGTACGGCAGAAGACCATCGCCAGGCCGCGGCCCTCGGCCTGCAGGATCCGGGAGACCATCTCCGGCTTGTCCATCGAGTGGGCCCGGAAGACGTGCTGTGTGGTGTTCGCCACCGTCTGGCCCTCGTCGTCCGGCGCTGTGGCGCGGATGTGCGTGGGCTGGCTCATGTAGCGGCGGGCGAGCGAGATGACCTGGCCGGGCATGGTCGCGGAGAAGAGCATCGTCTGGCGCCGGGTCGGCAGCATCTCGATGATCTTCTCGACATCGGGGAGAAAGCCCAGGTCGAGCATCTCGTCGGCCTCGTCGAGGACCAGCGTCCTGATCTCGGAGAGCCGCAGCTTCTTCTGGCCGGCCAGGTCCAGCAGCCGCCCGGGCGTGCCGACGACCACGTCGACGCCCTTCTTCAGGGCCTCGACCTGGGGCTCGTAGGCGCGCCCGCCGTAGATCGAGACGACCCGGACATTGCGCACCTTGCCTGCGGTGAGCAGGTCGTTCGTCACCTGCTGGCACAGCTCACGGGTGGGCACGACGACGAGCGCCTGCGGGGCCTCGGAGAGTTCCTCGGGCTTGGCGCGGCCCAGCTCGACATCGGCCGGGACGGTGACCGACTCCAGCAGCGGCAGTCCGAACCCCAGCGTCTTGCCGGTGCCGGTCTTGGCCTGGCCGATGACGTCGGTGCCGGCGAGGGCGACCGGGAGCGTCATCTCCTGGATCGGAAAGGGGGACGTGATGCCGACGGCTTCGAGGGCCTCGGCGGTCTCGGGCAGAATCCCGAGATCTCTGAACGTAGTGGACAGGATGCTTGCCTCTTCTGTGTGACGCGCGAATGCGGCTACGGCGTCCGGCCGACCCAGCTTCTGGGCGGGCCGACGGAGCGAGGAGAGGATCTACCGCGACCAGGCGGCCGTCGTTGCGGCCCGCCTAGCGGTGCGGGACCACTGTCTCCCGCTCAAGCGCCTCACTTGCGCGAGCGGTCCCTCTCGGCACGGCCGACGCGGGGAGCGCCGGCCGGCGGAAGGCTGTCGGGTCGGAGCCGATCGGGCCACCGACCGGGCATCCGCATTACATGCATGCAGCAGGTCCACTCCATTCGGTGGACCCAATATCACTGTACCCCGGATCCGCGCATCTGTACCGGGGCAATCGTTGTGTACGACCTCACCTGAGCCCTCGTGGGGCAGGTGAGGATCGGAGCGGTCCTTCCCGACCTGCGGTTGCGGGCTATCGTGCGAGGTATGGAGACGCCTGACAAGACCGCCGCAGCCGAGTCCGCCGCAGCCGAGTCCGCCGCAGCCGGGTCCGCCGGCAGCGGGGCCGACGACGCCGAGCACGCGCCCGCCGCCTCGATCGCCACCCAGAGCTGGGAGCAGGCATCGGCGGACCCGACCTACCGCGCCGCGGTCGTGGACCTGCTGGGGGCACTGGCCTACGGAGAGCTGGCGGCCTTCGAGCGGCTCGCCGAGGACGCCAAGCTGGCGCCCTCCCTGGCGGACAAGGCCGAGCTGGCCTCGATGGCCTCCGCCGAGTTCCACCATTTCGAGAAGCTGCGCGAACAGCTGGCCCGGATCGACGAGGACCCCACGGCCGCCATGGAGCCGTTCGCCGCCGCGCTGGACGACTTCCACCGGCTCACCGCACCCTCCGACTGGCTGGAGGGGCTGATCAAGGCGTATGTCGGGGACTCCATCGCCTCCGACTTCTACCGCGAGGTCGCCTCGCGGCTGGACGCCGACACCCGCGCCCTGGTGCTGAGCGTGCTGGACGACACCGGGCACTCCAGCTTCGCCGTGGAGAAGGTCCGCGCAGCCATCGAGGCCGACCCGCGGGTGGGCGGACGGCTGGCCCTGTGGGCGCGGCGGCTGATGGGGGAGGCGCTCTCCCAGGCCCAGCGGGTGGTGGCCGACCGGGACGCGCTCTCGACCATGCTGGTCGGCGGGGTGGCCGACGGCTTCGACCTCGCGGAGGTCGGCAAGATGTTCTCCCGGATCACCGAGGCCCATACGAAGCGGATGGCCGCCCTGGGGCTTGCTGCCTGAAGTCCGCGTGCTGCCGGAGACCGGCGCTCGCTGCGGCCGGTGCCGGGGCGGCCGGCAGTGCGTCCTGGCGCCACCGCCGCTGTCCCCGCGACTCGTCCCGAAGCAGCAGCGAGAGCAGGGCCGCGCTGAAGCCCAGCGCGACGCACCAGATGACCGGTGAGTTGCCGGGGCCCAGCACGGTGTGGCTGATGAGACCGCCGGTGAGAGCGGCGACGGGACCCGTCGCCAGCACCAGCCGCCGGTCGGGAAGCCGCTCGGGGAACTGCCTGGCCGCGGCGAGAGCCAGGGCCAGTCCAAGGGCTGCGGAGCCGAGAGCCTCCCAGATCATGAGGACCTCCTCGGGGTGGGGCCGGGTGCGGGAC
>NZ_JADKMA010000168.1 GCF_017676365.1 Streptomyces oryzae | reverse complement strand
GGCGGCGGGCGTCGGCGGTCACGCTTGTCGCTCTTCGAGGCGTACCGCATGGCCTCCAGCGGCTACCGCCGCGCCGGCCGCTACGACCGCGCGGTCCAGGTCGCAGTACGGGCAGCTGACGAACTCGCCTCCGACCGGAGCGTTCCCGCAGGGGCCGGAGCACCAGCACAGGGACAGCTGCCGGCGATGGCTGCCTGCACCGTTGCGAAGTGCAAGGACAGCGGAAGCGCCCGGGAGCTTCTGGCCCAAGCAAGCGCGGTCGCAGGCCGGACCGCTGGAGAACAGACGGCCAGCGGCTGGTTTGGGCCCCGGCAGGTCGCCTTGCACGTGGTCTCCGTACGCCAGGTACTCGGCGACCCGGCCGGCGCCATCGCGGCAGCTCGCCCGGTCGACACTCGGGGAATGCCTCCGGAGCGCGCGGCGCGCCTCGGTCTGGATGTCGCCCGCGCCTTCGCAGACTGGGGCCGTCCCGAGGACTGTTGCAGGACACTGTTGGCAGTCGAACGCGCTGCACCGCAAGAAGCGCGGCGCAGCAGCATCCATTCCTGACGCGGGGGCTGCTGCGCCACGAGTGCCGACTGGATGGCGTCCGCGATTGCGCGCCGCACCGGGCCGCTCGTCGCTGAAGCCACAGTGCAGGAGGCCGGTCGTGGCTGAGAACCGAGAGCTTACGTTGCATCGCCTGATGGCCGAGTGGCTGGACGGCTATGGGCTCCAGGTCGCTCTCCGCAGCGAGTTCCCCAGCGTCGTATGGGAGACCGCCCGTAGCCCAGCAGAGGGCGGTTACCTGGGACAACCTGCGGATACACCTGGTGCAGCCCCTGCGCGACTTCATCGCCCGCCCACGCCGACTGGCTCACCGTCTTCCAACTCCCCAGCTATACCCCGGACCTGAACCTGCAGGAAAGAATCTGGTCGCAGGTCAAGCGCGACCTCGGCAACCTCGCCGCAGCCGACCTCAGCCAGATCACCTCCGCCGTCAAGCGGAGACTCAAGCAGATCCAGTACCGTCCGGACGTGGTCGACGGCTGCCTGGCCGGCACCGCCCTGACCATAGACACCTGACCGACATCACGAATTCAAATTCTGTACTGGACGACTCGAAGGTTTCCTACTCTCATTGGAGCCGCCGTGCCGTCGGTGGGTGAGTCGTGTTTATGCAACGTTTTCTGCGTGTCCGCAACCGGCTCGAGCGCTCCTGGGCGGGCCCGAAAGCATCGACGGCTTCATAGCCGGAAACCATCCTGGCCCTCGACAACCCCATTACACCCGGACGAGCCGGAGTCAGTAAGACTCCAGCGCGCATTCGCTGGGCGGGCATCAGCATCGGAAAGTGTCGACGACAAGGAATGCACAAGCAATGGGCAATGCGGAAGCAAGCTCAATTTCCATCTGGATCTTGACAGCGATGGGTGTCAGCGGGAGTCTGGGCGCGTACCGTGAAGCATTTCGTTTCGTTGATGCAGAACACGGTTCCATGGCTGCCGCGAGTCGGATTCTGCTGGCGCTGATCGAGAGGAGTTCGCCTCCTTACGTTGATCCGGGCCGCAGTCCGGCCTCGACCGGTCGAAACAATCAGCACACGCGACAACCGATTACGGAGGGAAGATGTCTCGAACCAGCAAGAGAGTAGCTGTGGCCACAATGGCCACTGCTGCGCTTGCGGCCGTGATGCCCGCTGGAAGTGCGTCCGCGGCCAACTATGTGGAGTGCGGCGACAGGGATTTCGCCAGTATTAAGATAGACGACCCTCGACCAGGTGGCCCGAGGCAAGAGTGTCTCGCGAATGCCGGTTCGCTCGAAATGCCGGACAGTCCTGAGTTTACGGACACTTGGTGGCTCAAAGAGATCTGGACGGGAAACAACTGCGTCAAGTGGTACGGCGACGGGAGGTGGCAACCGGAAGGTGAACCGATCAAAAAGTACACCAAGTTCACCTTTCCGAATCACCCGGGAGGAGTGGCCATCGAGAAGATCGGTATAGAGAAGGCATCGAATTGCCCTGACTAATTCTCGCTGCGTACCGGTGGTTTCTGTGTGTGATCACACACAGAAACCACCGGTACGCGCAGCTTCCCGGCTGCACCCGCGCGCTCGGCGACCACCCGCCGTTCCACATCCCCGGGGCGAACCTGTCCGGTTACGGTGACCATCAGGTCCCGCCGAACAAGGACCTCGTGAAGTGAACGCACCCGTCGACGCCGCCCTGCTGGGCGACCTCCTCCACGCAGCCGACGCCGACTGCATCACCCAGCACGTCGTCGGCGCCGCCATCCCCAACGCGGAAGGCAGGGTAGCGCTGCTGCACCGCACCGCCGACGACTACCTCGGCGGCCTGTGGGAGCTCCCTTCCGGCGGCGTCGACGCGGGCGAGACCCTGACCGAGGCCCTGCACCGGGAGGTCGCCGAGGAGACCGGACTTACGGTCACGACGATCGGGGCCTACCTCGGGCACTTCGACTACCTCTCCAAGGGCGGCAAGAAGACCCGCCAGTTCAACTTCACCGCCCAGGTCACCCACGAGAACGGCACGGTCAAGCTCACCGAACGCGATGCCCACCTGTGGGCCGACCGCACGGAGCAGGAGCAGGTCTCCGGCGCCGTACGGTCCGTCCTGGCAACCTGGCGAGAGAAATCGCATGACCGATCCGTCCACCGACACGGAACCCCTTCTCGCTGTGCCGACGGCGAGGGAATTTCCCTCGAATCTCTGCGGCCCGTTCGGGCCCGCGTCACTGGGCCGGCCAGCGGCATCGACCCTGACCGCACGGGAGTTGAGCGACGCCGGAACGGCCTGCACACCTCCGCTACGGGCCGTACCGTGACTCAGGCGTTGGCCTTCTTCAGGAGCACGGTGATCTCGATGGCCTGACCCGTACCGAAGCTGGGCGCGAGCGTGCTGAACGCCTCCCATCCCTGCTGACCCAGGTCGTTGAGGTCCTTCTCGATCTGGCCGTAATCGAATCCCTTCATCTTGAGCTTGTAGGTCAGCACCTTGTACTCCCACTGTGCGGACATGTGCCGGTCTCCCTTCGGGTTGTGCATTCCGGATGCGTTCTCTTGTTCTCCTGGCCTCATCAGGGCGTGCCGGTCGGGCTAGCTGCTGCCAGGTCCGCCCAGGTGCCGGGCGAGGAAATGGTCTGCCGCGCGGTACATGTCGATGTTGTTCTCCGGGTTCACGAAGCCGTGGCCTTCGTTCTCCTTGACCATGTACTCGACTTCGAGGCCGCGGGCGCGCAGCGTGTCGACGATCTGGTCGGACTCG
Source organism: Streptomyces oryzae (assembly GCF_017676365.1). Lineage (GTDB taxonomy): Bacteria > Actinomycetota > Actinomycetes > Streptomycetales > Streptomycetaceae > Streptomyces > Streptomyces oryzae. The sequence continues at coordinate 14,085 of NZ_JADKMA010000168.1, read as the reverse complement.
GCCTTGACGACACGGGGGTCGTTGGCGCCCTGGACCACCATCAGCGGCGTGCGGATGTCGTCGACGCGGCTGAGAGGTGAACGGGCCCACAGGTCCGCCTCCTGCTCGGGGTCATCGGGGTGCCCGGCGTACAGGTACCAGTTGTTGACCAGGTAGCGCTTGACGAACTCCGGTACGTTCCGCAGAAAGGTGACGAGGTTGGAGGGGCCGCAGAAGTCGATCGCGGCGGCGAAGACGTCGGGGGTGAAGGAGACGCCGACCAGGGTGGCGTAGCCGCCGTACGAGCCGCCGAAGATCGCGACACGGTCCGGGTCCGCGTATCCCTGCTCGACGGCCCAGTGGACGGCGTCGATGAGGTCGTCGTGCATCGCGCCGCTCAACTCCCCGATGCCCGCCTTGAGGAACGCCTTGCCGTAACCGGTCGAGCCGCGGAAGTTGACCTGGAGCACCGCGTACCCGCGGTTGGCGAGGAGCTGGGCGCTGGGATCGAACCCCCAGCTGTCCCGGTGCCAGGGCCCGCCGTGGACGAGCAGGACCAGAGGCAGCCGCGCGGGCTGCACCCCCACGGGCAGCGTCAGGTAGGAGGGAAGCTCCAGTCCGTCGCGCGCGGGGATCGTGACCGGCGTCATGGGGGCGAGGACTTCGGGGTCCAGATGCGGGTACGGCTTGAAGAGCATACGGCTCTGCCTGGTGGTGTGGTCGTAGAGGTAGGTGACACCGGGGTCGCGGTCGTGGTTGAAGCTGACGACCCACCGCTGCCCGCTCACGTCCGACGACAGGGCCAGCAGGTCGCCGTCGGACAACTTCTCCAGGTTCTCCAGGACCGCGGCGAAGTCCGGGTCCAGGGGCCGGATCACCTGCCGCTCTCCGAGGTAGCGCACCCCCATCAGCTCCCCGGTGCGCCGGTCGCAGATGAGCGGCGAGGGCAGCGTGGGGAAGACCGCGGAACGCGGGTCGAGGTCGAAGAGCGGATGGCTGTCGACCACGGTCTCCGCGCCGGTGGCCAGGTCGAGCCGCACCACTCGGGTCCGGTCACTGTCGCGGCTGGAGCCGATCCACGCACCGGTGCCGTCCGGGGTGAGCTGGAACGGCTGGATGTCCAGCGGGTAGTCGGAGCCGTCGAACGTGATGACCGGCCGCATCGTCCCTGCGCCGGGGTCCCACTGCGACAACTCGATGTCGCCGTCGGCTGTCAGCCCGTGGGCGTACAGCTTGCCGTCGGGCGTGTGCAGCAGACCGCCGATATGGCCTGGGTTCTGCGCCAGCACTGTCAATTCGCCGGTGGCGACGTCGAGTTCGTAGAGGTCGAACTCGAGGGGGTTGCGGTGGTTCAGGTGCAGGGTCGCCCTGCCCGGCCGGGCGACGCTCGTCTCGAAACCGACGGCCCTGGCCCCGGGGAAGGGGGTGAGGTCGACCGCCTTGGCACCCGGGTCGTCCAGGTCCACCCGGTAGATGTGGTAGTTCTCGTCGCCGTCGCCGTCCTGCTCGTACAGCAGCCAGCGCGGATCGTCGGTCCAGTGGTAGCGGAGCACGCTGCGGTTGTCGTCGGCGGTGACGCAGCGCGCTTCCTCATCTGAATCGACGCTCTCCACCCATACGTTGAGGCGCTCCCGCCACGGAGCCAGGTAGGCGATCCTCGTTCCGTCGGGCGAGATCGTTGCGCCGGCACGGACGGGAGAGCCGAAGAATTCCTCAACGGTGAGGTGCGGGACCTCGTGCGGAACAGCGGGCATGGGGAGACTCCTTCGGGTTTCGTCTGGTTCAGTCCGGCATGTTGCTGAGGCTCGGCGTCTCAGGCGACGGGGTCGCCGATGGCTCCGCCGGTGGCGGTGCGGATCGCCTGTGCGTAACGCCGGACGAGGGCCGGCACGTCCTCGAACTCCGTCAGGTCGGAACCGGCGAGGATGGCCGCGCCGATGTGCTCGTCGAGGACCCGCACCACCGAGGCTGCCGACGCCGCATACAGCCGCACCTCCAGATCGTCGGCCGAGCGCTCAAGACGGCCACTGATGATCGCGCTCAGCTCTCGTTCCGTCTGGTCGCAGGCCATCAGCCACGCCGTACGCAGTGCGGGCTCGGTGTCGGCGAGACGGATCATCTTCATCGCGAGCATCTCGTCGGCAAGGTCGACGGGCGGCTTCTCTTGACCGCGTCGGGTCAGCGCCGTCACCAGATGCTCCGTAAGGGAAACCTCCCGCGGCCAGGCGTGCAGCACGCTCAGGAGCGTGCCGACGCCCTGCATCACGATCGGCTCGGCGCAGCTCTCCTTGCTGCGAAAGTGCCGCCAGAGGTTGCGGGTCGACAGGCCCACGGCCTCCGCGATCTGATCACCGCTGGTCGCGGCCACTCCCTGTTCCCAGAACAGCCGCGCCGCCTCCCTGGAGATCTCAAGGCGCAGCCGAGCACGCCGCTGCTCGCTCATCCCTCCTCTGCTGCGCTTGTTCGTCATCATTGGGCCGACCCCTCTTCTCCGGTGCGTCTTCAAACGACAATATGTCACTAAGCGACACTTTGGCGAGTGGTCCGACCGCAGCGGCTCGGTCCCGGGGATCGAGAGGAGGCAGCTGCGCAACGGGGAGTGCCTGCCCGTGCGGAACCCTTCGAGTGGTGGGCCGGACAGCTCAGAAGGCAGGATCGTGAGACAAAGTGCCGTGCCCCTCGAATGAGACGTTGCATTTCCCGGGTGAGGCCACGCCCGGCCAGCCGGGGGACGGTCGCGGCGCGCCGGGTGTCGATCTCGGAGTCCATCGCGTCGTCCATCCGCAGCTCCAGATGGCTGGCCGCCTGGTCGCGCACCCCGGCGGACAGCTCGACCCGGCGGGCCGTGGCGACGATGAGATGCACGCCGTAGTTGAGGCCGCGTGCCGCGATCGAGTTGAACGTCTGGATGTCGCGGTCGAAGTCGGCGCGCACCGTGGACCAGCCGTCGATGACGAGGAAGACGTCGCCGTAGTCCTGGGTCGGGGAACTCCCCGGCGGCGCGGCGGCGGCGGAAGGTGGCCATCGAGTCGACCCTGCCCCCATGCCTGGCCCGGCCCCGACGATCAGTGGCGAAGCGGCGCTCTCGCCCGACGCGTACGAGGACGACGGCGCTCCGCTGGTGCTGCTGCGCGAGGTGGCCACAGCGCCCGCCGCGAGGATCGCCGGAGCCGTTCCGCAGAGCACGGAGCTCGACGACCACGAGCACGGTGCTCGGCAATCTCGAGCAGACCCTGCGCGGCCACGCCCTTGAGCCCGGACCGTTCCATTGGCCGGCGCTGTGCGAGGGGCGCTCGGGCGAGCGGCGGCGGTTCTCCCAGGCGGGCGATTCCGTGTCCGGCGTGTGCCGTCGCTCAGCGCGCCTCCGCCATGGCCACGCGGAGCGAGGCAATGCCGCGTGAGGCGTACGCCTTCGCCGAGCCGCGCGAGATGCCGAGTGCCTCCGCCGTCTCCACTTCGGTCATGTCGGCGAAATACCGCAGCACGAGGACCTCCCGCTGGCGCCGCGGGAGACCGCGCATCGCCTCGATCAGCTGGTCCCGTTCGAGCTGCTCGTGGGCGTACTCCTCGGCGCTGGCCATGTCCGGCATCGGCTTGGGGCGCAGCCTCAGGCCCAGGATGCGGCGGCGCAGCGTGGAACGGGACAGATTGACGACCGTCTGCCGCAGATACGCGAGCGGCTTCTCGGGGTCGGCGCCCCGCGTGCGGGCCAAGTGGACGCGGATGAACGCCTCCTGCACGACGTCCTCGCACGAGGCCATGTCGTCCAGCAGCAGCGCGGCGAGCCTGAGCAGCGACCTGTAGTGCACGCGGTAGGTCTCGGTGAGGTGGTCGACTGCGTCGACCATGGTGTTCGCCGCCGTCGTCGTGCCCTCGGAATCCGCGTCGCCTCCGGCATGCGTGCGCCCGCCGGGCATCCGCACGGGACGGATCGCGGGCCATGTGGTGATCACGGGCATGCCTCCGGGTGCTCCGGCTGCGGTGGCGGTGCGCCCGGCCGCCCAGCCGACTCCGAGCACCTCGGCGACGCCCGCCGCATGCCGTTGTCCGGTGCGACCTTCTCGCGCCATGCCAACTCTCCTGACGAACCGATCGACCTTGCCGTGAGTAGCCGTGGCACGGCCCGAGCGGTTCGTCCGGTGGCCTCGTCCGTGGGGGCATCACTCATGCGGGGACTTCGTTCACGACCTCATACGACCTCATACGGCCTCATACGGCTTCATACGGCCAAGGTTCAGCGCAGACCCTCGTAGTCCTGTCCCACGGTGAGCGTCACCGACCCCGACGCGCGTGTGTCCGTCCGCGAGACGGAATCGGGCACGCGGGAGGCGAGGACCTCGGCGGAGCGCCGCAGGTCCTCGGGACAGCTCACGGTGGTCTTCTTCACCGGCGCGGGGGCGTTGCCGGTCGAGGTGACGGTGAAGCCGAGCGCGCGCAGTTCCTTCGCGGCGTCGGCGGCACGCCCCGCCTTCCCGGTGCCGTTGAGCACGCGGACGCGGATGGAGGGCGTGGGCACCGGGTCCCTGCTCTCGGCTTCCAGCCGCTTCTTGTCGACTTCCTTGTCGTGGGCGAGCTGGTCGAAGAGCCGGGCCGCCTGCGGGTACTGCCACACGACGTTCGCCCTGTCGGTGGGGATGTCGGCCTGGCGGGGGTAGTTGGGGACGGTCAGGAAGGTGAGCCGGTCCTTAGGGATGCCCTTGACCTCGTTGGCCAGGCCGTAGAGGGGCTTGAGTCCGGCCAGCGCCTTGTCGGTGGTGAGGGACTTGGTCGTGGAGTCCAGGAAGTCGTAGAGCTCGTCCGGGCTGGTGACCTTCTTCTTGGCCTTCTCGGCGAGGGCCCGCATGAACTCCTGCTGGCGGCTGATGCGTCCCAGGTCGGAGCCGTCGCCCACGCTGTAGCGGGTGCGGACGTAGCCCAGGGCCTTCTCGTCCTTGACCGTCTGGCAGCCGGCCGCCATGTCGAGGTGGGCCTTGGGGTCGTGGATGGGGGTCTTGGGGCAGACCTCGATGCCGCCGAGGGCGTTGACCATGCCCTTGAAGCCCTGGAAATCGAGCGACATGAAGTGGTCCATGCGCAGGCCCGTGTTCTGTTCGACGGTCTTGATGGTGCAGGCGGCGGCGTCGCCGATGTCGCCCTTGCTGCCGCCGATCGCGAAGGACTCGTTGATCTTGAACGAGTGCGGCGCCGACTTCTTCCCATCGCCCCGCTCGCAGGAGGGGATGCGCACGTAGGAGTCGCGGGGCAGCGACATGACCGTGGCCCATTTCCGGTTCGCGGCCAGGTGCACGACCATCAGCGTGTCCGACTGCATGGTGTTGAGGTCCTTGCCGCCGTACTTCCCGTTCGCGCCGGCGCGGCTGTCCGAACCCACCACCAGGATGTTCTTCGAGCCCGAGCTCAGCTTCTCGGGACGGTTGCCGTCCAGGCGGTGCTCCAGATCTGCGGACGTGATGTTGCCGTCGAGCTGCCGGTACGCCCAGAAGCCCGCACCGGCGGCCCCCAGGACCAGTACCGCGAGCACACCGCCCGTCCAGGCGAGAATCCGCCCGCGCCGCGGGCGGCTCCGCTGTTTTGCGTGCTGTTTCCTCCGGTGGGCCCGGCCCGGCCGCCCGTCACCCATGGCCGCGCTCCGTTCCGGCGAGGGGTATCGCACTCTCGCTCATATGACGCCTCGCCGGTACGCGTGTGGTTGCCGCCGCCGCGAGTCACGGGCCGTCGCTCCGCCTTGTCCGTTCACTGCTTCGGTCCTCCTTCGATTCGTATGCGGGGAGGGGGCGCTTCGTCCGCTGCGCCAGGCCCGTATCACGGATCACGCGGGGGAGGAGTTCACCGTGCGGCGAGGCGAGGCGAGGCGAGTCGGGGAGGTGCGTGACCCCGCGTGACGGCGGACGACGAGTCCCCGCGGCGTACCTTGCCTGCCGCGGAGGCCTCGTCGTCCGCCGGCCGGGTCACGGGATGGGCCCCGGCCCCTGGCGACGTGTCAGGCCAGCCGCCACTCGTGGTCGTCCTTCGGGTTGCAGCGAGCGACTCCGAGCCGGGCGTCCTCGCCACCGCCGCCGAACGACTTGCCATGGACGTCCAGGCACATCTGCTCGCTGCGGTAGTTGCGGATCCAGTAGTGCGTGCCCCGGCGGTCCAGCCACCAGAGCTGGTTGTCCTTGAACGTGCCGTTGCAGGGGGCCTCGACCACCCCCGTCCCGCTGGGCACGCCGCCGTACCCGGGCAGGTCCAGGCACAGCTTGTCCTTGGCGTTGCGGAACACGACGAGCCTGTCGTGCTTGGACGTCCTCTTCTTCTTCACGTCCATGTACCACGCCTGGTTGTCCGTCCGCCGGTCCATCGCGCACGGGTCCTGGTTGACGTGGCCGTTCACCTTCCCCCCGCCCTTGCCGGGGACGTCGACGCACATGCCCGTCATGACGTTCACCAGCTCGAGCTGGTCCGGGAGCCTGGCGCCGGGGCCGGTGTACAAGGCCTGCTTGTCCTGGGACTTGGAGGAGCCGGCGTCCTCCGACTTGTCGTCCTTGGAGGAGTTCTTGCCGCCGGAGCCGGGCTCGACGTCCGAGCCGGAATCGCCGTCCTTCTCCCCGCCCTCCTTGCCCTTCTCGTCCTTCCCGTCCTTCGAGGACTTGTGCTCAGAGGACTTGTCCTTGTACGAGCCGACGTTCTGAGAGCTGTCGCCGTCGGCGTAGGCCGCCCCGACGGGGCGTCCTGTGCCGGAGTCCTTCTCGTCGTCGTCCCCGGTTCCGAGGGCGATCAGCGGTACGGCTATCAGGAGGGCGCCGGCGAGGGCGGCTGCGGCGCGCAGCGCCTTGGTGGGCCGGCCCGAGGGCGGCTCCTCGTCGCCACCCGTTGCGGTGCGGGACTCCGGCGGGTCGTCGTCGGCCCCGGCCGCGGTCGCACCGTCGGCGCCCGCTCCCTGGTCCCCGTCGGGCCCGGGGGAGACGGTCCCCGTCCCGGCCGAGGTCGACGAGGCAGCGGACGGGGCCGTGACCCCGATGGGCTCCGTCGGCCCGTCCGGGCGGGGCGACGAGGCCGGTGCGAAGTCCGGGGGCGCGGTCGGCCCGGCGGCCGATTCGGCCGATTCGCCGGGGGCCGGAGCCGGAGCACTGGACGGCAGTACGTCCGGATCGGCTGGGGGCGGCGTGGACCCGGGAAGGGGCACGGCGCGACGTACCGCCGGACCTCCCGGATCCGTTGGTTCCTTGCTGGGCATCGTGTCTCCGTTTCGGATCTGGGGACGGGCCGCCAGGTCCGTTGCGGCAGGCGGCCCGCGGCCCAAGGCTCATGACCGGCGAGGACAGAGCGTCACGACTGACCGGCCTCGTCCACGCGGCGGAAGGCGTCGAGCGTGCGGAGCCCTGCGCGCATGGGAGCTCTCCAGCCAACGGGAGAGACATGAAGGGCGAGCCCGACTGGTCGTTTCCGAACATAAGCCGAACGCCGCGCGCACCTCGAACTGTTCAATTGCGGACATGTGCCCTCGATGGATCACTAACCGGGTGCTTCTGCTGCGTAGTTGACAACCGAAAAGCAACACCGGTGCAAGGGGGTGGGATGCATGCCCGCGCCCTTCGTGCGGGCAAGTCTGTGGCCACGGCCGGCAGGCCGCACCGCATCGCCTCGACGATGGTCATGCCGAAGGATGTGAGGCTCGACGTGACTGCCCGGACCGTTGCCTTGACCCACTCGGCCTCGACGGTCGAGTTCGTCGATGAGGTCCCGCAGCATGTCGTGTTCACGGTCGTGTTCGTAGCTCCGCGGGCACCATTCGGGCCGCTCGGGGACGACCTCGGCTCCTACCTCTCCATCCCCGGCCCGGTGCCGGTCCGCGTCATCGACTTCGAGATCACCATCACCACCACCGCCGGGAAGCACACCGGCCTCTACCGGCTCGCAGCCTGGCCGCGGGCGTCATTGCCGGCATCGTCATCGACCTGGCCGGCACGATCGGCCGACACGTTCTGGCCGCACTGCTGCCCGCACGGCGACTGCGGGTCAGCCCCCGCATCGTCAAACGCGCTGTCTCCAAGTACCAGGCACGTGGCCCTCGCACCGACCGCACCAGCTACAAAGCCACCACCGGCATCGAAATCCTCGCGCCCGCAGACCCTTGACAACGAAACCCAGCCGCAGACTTGAGGGCCTTGCGGCTAGTCCGGACGTTGTGCCGAGTCGAACCAGGCCGCCACGCGGGTGATGGCGCCGCCGTCGGAGGTGAGTTCGATGACGTCGGCGGCGTTGACCTCGAAGGCGCTGCCCTGCTTGGTACGGCCTCGGAACACCATCTCGACGAACACGATCGTGCCGTCGACGGCCACCCGCGTAACCTCGTCGTGGGTCTCGGGCAGCGACTCCATGGCCTTCCGCAGTTGTTCGGCGATCTGCGCCGGCCCCTGAGCCGTCCGTACGCCGAGCGTCCAGAACTCGGCGTCGTCGGTGAAGCAGGGGGCGACCGCGTCCCAGTCACGGGCGTTCGCCGCCGCGATGTACCGGTCCACTACGGCCGGTAGTTCTGCACGTTGTGTCATGCCTGGTTCTCCGAGCTGATGTGCAACGGTTGTTGGGCGTGGCCGGGATCGTGCCTCTCGCCGACGCCTTGTGCGCGAGGGTACTTCCGCCGGCGCTGGGAGATCGAAACTCCATGCCTGGAACTCAAGTCGGCCATCTTCGGCGGACGCGTCCTGCGCGCCCGCACCCTGAAGGCATCGACCAGGAGATCCCACCCTGCTCGTGGTCCACCAACTACTACGCACCGCCATGGCCGACGCCACCAGCACCCGACCGGACACCGACCAGGCCAGGGCCGGCTTAAGCATCGCCTGGCAAGCGGCCCGCGACCAGCTCGTCCTGGCCGCACCCGTCATCGCCGATACCGTCATCGACCTGGCCGACACGATAGGCCGCCACGTCCTGGCCGGCCTGCTGCCCCAGCGGTGGCTACGACTCAGCCCCCGCATCGTCGAACGTGCCATCTGCAAGTACCTGGCGGTGGTGTGTGTGGTGAGGTTTCGCCGGCCTGGGTCGCTTAGCGGGCTCTCGCAGGGGTGTGGAGCTGTTCGGTCAGCCGCTCGAGTTCGGCCGCCATGGCAGGCGAGGGGTCGCTGAGTCCGCTGTGCACGGCCGTCGGGCTCTTCAGGAAGCGCCGGAGCACGGCCACGAGGAGCCCCTGCGGCAGGGCCCGCAACGTGGCGAACGCGCGAGGTACCGGCGGCGTCTCCATCGCGGCGAGGTTCTGCCGCATGAGGTGGAGCATGCCGCGGACCGCGTCCGGGTCGTCGGCCAGCGCTACCGGGCCGCCCGCCGCGTGTACCGCCTGTCCGAGCGGCACCTCGAATGCTGCGTGTGTCCTGAGCCAGGCGTCCATCTGTGGCTCGGCGTTGGCGTTGATCCCGGCGGTACGGAACGTCTCCACGATCCGTTCCAGTCGCGGGGTGGTGCGGCCGTCGGGCTCGCCGATCGGCATCGCGACCCGACGGGTGATGAAACTGCTCTTGCGGTAGCGGATCACGTCGCCGTCCATCGTGCCGCCCGCCATGGGGAAGCCGAGCAGCACCCGTTCGTGGCCGATCACCGCGCCCAGCGTCTCCGGGCCGGCTGCCCAGTTGAGCAGGAACAGCACGTCCCCTTGGACGCCGGCGAGTGATTCCAGCACCGCGTCCACCTGGTGGGTGCGGACGACGACGGTGATCAGGTCGTACTCGCCGCCCGGGTGCTCGATCACCGGTACCGGTACCCGCCTGACAGCTGGGCTGTCTTCCTCGGCGAGCTGCACGGCGTGCCGGCGCAGAGCGGTCAGGCGCCCACCCCGGGCGAGGAGCGAGACGTCGTGGCCGGCCTCATGCATGCGGGCGGCGAACAGGCTGCCGCAAACCCCGGCGCCGTACACGAGCAGCTTCATGACAGCCTTCTTTCACACGTTCGATTTAATCATACGTTCGTTTCATTCAAACATATGTAGAGTCCCTCGTGTGGCGACTCCAGACACCCGCACCCAGCTCCTCGACGCGGCCGAGCACCTCTTCGCCGAGCACGGATACCGCGGCACCTCGGTCCGCGCGATCACCAAACTCGCCGGAGCGAACCTGGCCGCCGTCGGCTACCACTTCGGGTCGAAGGCGGAGCTGATGGCCGCGGTCGCCCGCCGCGTGATCGAGCCCATCAACGCTGCCCAGTGCGCAGGGCTCGACAAATTGCTCGCCCGGACCCCCGACCCATCGGTCAGCGAACTGGTGGAGGCATTCGCGGGGCCGCTGTTCGACGAGATGTCGGCCCGCGACGAGGGCGGCTCCCGGACGTCCCGGCTGATCGTGACGATCCTCAGCGACCCGGCCGAGGAGGCGCGCAGCTGGACCGGCCCGGCCGAGGACACGGTCCGCGAGCGCTACCTCGCAGCCTTCGCGCGCGTACTGCCCGGCCTTTCCCCGGAGGAGCTGTGGTTCCGGATACGGGGGATCCTTGCCGTGACAGCCGTCGACCGCCTCGAGGTCCACCAGCAGCCCTCCCCAGGCTGCACGTCCCCGGTAGCGGGCGAGGCGGCCCGGCGATGGGCGATCACGTTCCTGACGGCAGCGATGAGTGCTCCACCGACCCGGACCTGACGACCCAAGACAGACGCTGGCGGCGCGGGTCAGGCGGCGTTCCCCCTGTGGACGAGGGCAGTGAGGCACTTGTCGGCGGCGTTCTTGTTCCGCCAGATGATGTAGCGGCGGATCATGCTGCCCTGTTCCTTGTGGGTGGCGTGGTCGGTTCCGTCGAGGGCGAAGTAGCCCAGGGCGCTGAACTGGGCCTCGATGCGGTTGAGCCAGGAGCTGTCAGTCGGGTGTAGGCGATCTCGACGTTGTTCGCGGCGGCCCAGTCGCCGACTCGCTGACGCATCTTCGTGGTCAGGTGCGGGGAGAAGTTGTCAAGGACGATCGCGATCCGCACTGATGGCGGCTAGAGGGTGCGCAAGTAGCGGCAGAACTCCAGGAACCGGCTGCGCTTCTTGACCGGCTTGATGTGGCCGTAGAGCTTGTCCTTGCCCAGGTCGTAGGCGGCGAACAGGTGCCGCACTCCGTCGTAGCGGTTGTAGGTCGCCCGCCGTCTGAGACGTGGCTCACGGTCGGGGTTCTTGTGCTTGCCGCCGGGTCCGGCCCACTGCCGGCCGGGGTGAGGCATCAGATTGAGCGGCCCGAACTCGTCCATGCAGAGGATGACTTCGGGCTCGTCGCACTCGGGTACGACCTCGCCGTCGGCGATCGCGTAGAGGTGCTCGACCCGCGCCTTCTTAATGGCGTAGTCCGGATCGCGGGAGGTTTTCCATGACTTCAGGCGTTGAAAGGTGACGCCTTCCTCGCGGAGCAGGATGCGCAGGCCCTCGTGGCTCATGTCGTCGACCACCCCCTCGGCGACCAGGAAGTCCGCCAGCTTGGTCAGACTCCAGGTGGAGAACGGCAGGTCGTGTTCGGTCGGCTTGGACTTGGCGACCTTCTTGATCTCGCGGCGTTCGGGCAGGGTGAAGGTCTTCGGCCGGCCGCCGGAGTACTTCGGATACAGCGAGTCGAAGCCGTCGGCGTTGAAGTTGTGGATCACGTCTCTCACTCGGTCGTCGCTGGTGAACGATACCTCGGCGAGCTTCGCCACCGGCATGCCCTGCGCGGACAGCAACACCATCTGGGCCCGCCGCCAGGTCACCACCGATCCGGTGCCCCTGCGGTGATCCGCAGCAGCCGCCGGCCCTCGGCATCATCGATCTCACGTACCCGTACTCGTTCTGCCACCCGCACACCGTGACCGCCGCCCGGCATCCAGCTCAGGACCCCCGGACGGCGCGTCACATCACAACAGGGCAAACGTTCACTGCTACGGCACTACAAAGCCACCACCGACATCAACATCCTCTCCACCGCAGACCCTTGACAACATCCCCTACCCGCAAGCTTCACGGCCTTGGGGCTAGCCGGCCGCGGCGGCGCCTCCCGACCAGGTGCGGCCAACCCCCTCTGACCTCAGGGCTCAGGGCTCAGTATTCGGGCCAGCCAGCGCTGTTGGGCGGCTTCCTGGAAGGGGCCGCCGCCCTCGTGGCCGTTGTAGGGGTAGACCTCGATCCGCTTGTCGTCGCCCGCGTACGCGTTGTAGGCGGCGAAGACCGTGGACGGCGGGCAGCTGCGGTCCATCAGGGCCACCGAGAACAGCGCAGGCGGCAGGGCACGCGCGGCGAAGGACACACCGTCGACGTACGACAAGGTGCGCAGTGCGGATTCCGCAGCGCCCCGGTGCGCCCGCAGATAGCGCACGATCTCCAGGTAGGGGCCATCCGGGGCGAGCGAGAGCGCCCGCTCGAAATGGCACAGGAAGGGCACGTCCACGGCGACGGCGGACAGGTCGGGGACGAGACCGGCCACGGCGAGGGCGAGACCGCCTCCCTGGCTCCCACCGACGGCGACAGTACGGGCCCTGTCGGCCAACGGATGGCTGCGGGCGGCCTCCAGGCCGCGCACGGCGTCGGCGTACACCCGCCGGTAGTAGTACGTCTCCGGCGCCGCGATGCCGCGCGTCATGAAGCCCGGCTGCGAGGGGGGCGAGCCGTCCGGGTCCGGAGTGTCGCCCACGTCCACCCCGCTCCCCTGGCCACGTACGTCCATCACGAAGTGGGCGTAGCCGGCGAGCGGCCACATGCCCCAGGTGTGCGGCAGTCCCCGGCCGGCGCCGTATCCGTGGTACTGGACGACCAGCGGCAGCGGCTCCGTCGCGCCCGCCGGCGCCGTGAACCAGCCCCGGATGGGATGGCCTTCGTATCCGGCGAAGGTGACATCCCAGGTGCGGATGCCGGTGAGGCCGGTGTCGACGGGTTCGAAGGAGATCCGTGGCGCGTGTCCGCGGGTGGCGTCGAGGGTCTGGCGCCAGAAGGCGTCGAAGTCCTCGGGTTCGGTCACCCTGGGGTGGTAGGCGCGCAGTTCGGCCAGTGGCATGTCGTATTGCGTCATGGGACTCCGCTTCTGGGCTGTGCGCCTCGCCGGTCCGCGTCCTTGCCGGCAGGGCGAGGGCTCCGGTCCTGACGGTCGGCTCAGCCGCGGGCCATGGCGATGACGCCGGAGAGCCGTTCGCCGGCCTCGTAGATCATGTACGGGACGCCGCCGTCCGTACCGAAGGACGGTGCGGCGGCGCGGCCGTTCTCCGGCGACGCGGAGGTGGAGTTGTAGAACACGCCAAGATGGTTGCGGCGGGAGAAGTCGGCGCCGACCTCGGTGATGTGGATGTCACCGCCGCTCCCCTTGTCGGTGTGGTAGACGACGTACGTGCGGCCGTTCCGCGTGAGCAGGTGCGCGCCGGAGACGTCGGAAGCGCCGACCTCGGCGTGGTCGATGAGCGGCTCCTGGTCGAACTCCCAGTTGCGGCCGTCCGCCGACCAGCCCCAGCCGATGTCACGGTGGTTGGAGGTGTCGTTGCGCATGAAGACCATGATGTAGCGGGCGCAATGGGAGGGAAGGTCGTGCTGGAAGACCCGGGCGTAGGAGGTCTCTTTGGTGCCCTTCGGCAGCATCTCGGTGGTCAGCACGCTCTTGTCGTACGTGAAGTGGATGCCGTCCTTGGAGCGGGCGAGCCGGGTGACGGTGTTCTCGCCGTGGAAGTACAGCCACAGCTCGCGGCGTTCGGCGTGCCACATGACGTGCGGGGAGGAGACGTGGCTGACGTTGTAGTGCGGCGCCCAGTGGTTGGACACGATCGGGTTGTGCGGGTACTCGGTGAACGGCCCCTCCAGCGAGTCGGCGTAGGCGAGGCAGATGCCGCCGGGGGCGTCGTGCGGGGCGTAGTAGAGGTAGTAGCGGCCCAGCGGTGCTGGGAGCTTGTCGTAGACGCCGCGTATGCAGGGGAAGATGATCTCGCCGGTGGGGTTGTACTTGAGCTTGTCCGGGTTCAGCAGGGTGCGTACGTAGCGGTAGTCGGGGAAGCCGCCCGGCGCTGCGAGGGCGGGGGTCGCACCGTCCGGCTCGGTGAGAGCGAGCAGGGCGCCGCCCGCGGCGGTGGCGGAGGCGGTGCGCAGGAAGCGGCGGCGGTCGAGTGTCATGAGCGGGTCCTGCCTTTCAAGTGGGTCTGATCTGGTCCTTGGTTCCTTTCCGGGTG
>NZ_JADKMA010000167.1 GCF_017676365.1 Streptomyces oryzae | reverse complement strand
CCTTGTGGGCGATCACAAGGGTGACGTCATGCCCCAATGAGCGGTGTTCGACGGAGTCGAACCCCGCATCGCGCATCCAGCCCTCACACTGCGCCAGTGTGTACCCCTTCCCATGCGGAGTCATCAGTTGAAGGTTGAGGCTGCGCAGCAAATTGCGCAGGTAGCTCTCCTCGTCGGGCACGATCACCGGGTCCCACACCAGGAAGGCACCACCGGGCCGCACTCCGGCGAAGGCGTTCTTCACCAGCTGGGCGCGCTGGTCGTCGTTCCAGTCGACCAGCGCGTGCCCCAGCATCAGGACATCGGCCTCGGGCAGCGGCCCGGCGAAGAAGTCGCCGCCGTGGAAGCCGAGCTTGCCGGTCATCCCCAGCGTCGCCATGTGCGCGTCGAAGTCGCCCTCCAGCTGCGGGAGGTCGAAGACCCGTGCGTCCAGGTGCGGATGGGCGGCCACCAGCCCTGCCAGTACGTTTCCCCGGCAGCCGCCGAGTTCCAGTACGGAGCCGTACGACGCCCAGTCGAAGACCTCCGTCAGCGCCGGGATCAGCGGCCGGCTGGCGTCCTCGGCCATGCCGACCAGCCCGTCCTTCTTCTCCTCGCTGTCGTAGAGCTGGTCGAACATGTCCTCGCCGGAGTACGTCGCCGCCTGCGGCTCCCCGGTCCGCAGCCCCTCGGCCAGCCGCTCCCATGCCGGGTACATCACCCGGTCGGCGAGCTGCAGGAAGCCGCTGAGCGAGGCCGGGTCGCCCGGCACCAACAGCTGGGCGGAGACCGGCGAGTTGGCCCAGGCCCCGTCCGCCGTCCGCTCCAGGAAGCCGAGTTCGTCCAGGGCCGCGAGGAAGTGGTCGCAGCCGCGCGGGTGCAGGCCAAGACGCTCCCGGAGCCGGTCCTCGGGCAGCGGGCCCTCGGCCAGCGCGGAGAAGAGCCCGAGCCGTACCCCTGCCAGCACCAGCTTCGCCGGCTGGAAGGCCATGGCCTGGCCGAGCACCTGTCCGGCGCGTGCCGTCACATCGTCAGCCACGGGGCCACCTCCGGGTCATGAGCCGGCCTTCGCACCGGCCGCGGCCGAGGCACGCGCCAGCACGTCGTCGAGCACCGCGTCCGGGTCCGCGACGGCCGAGGTGCCGTCGGCGGAGCGCCAGGAGACGAACGCGTCAGGCCGCACCAGCACGGCACCGCCCGCGCCGACCCCGTAGGCCGTCGCCCAGTCCCGGTCCTCGGGCCGCAACTCCTCGTCCGGGCCGACCGCGTGGGTGCGCAGCGGCACGCCCAGCCGCTCGGCGGCCTTGACGGCGGCCTTCGCCCAGGCGCCGCCCTCGGGGCCGTGCAGCAGCACGAAGTCGTCCCAGAACAGGTCGACGGTGGAGATCCGCTCCTCGCCCCCCTTGCCCGAACGGTTCAGCCACACGTGCGGGGCGCGGGTGCCGGGCTCACCGGTCAGCTCCAGATCGGGGGTGAGGACCTTGGAGCCCTCGGCGCCGACGATGGACGAGGAGCGGTAGCGGTAGCCGAGCGTGATGATCACGTCGTCCACGAAGTCCCGCCGGTCCTGCTCGGTGGCGTACCCGTGCCGGATCCGGTTGCGCACCAGCGCCTGTTCGGACATCGCGGTGCCCAGCGGGCGGCGCTCGGCGTCGTAGGTGTCCAGCAGCGCGTCGGTGCCCCAGCCGTCCTGGACGGCGGCCAGCTTCCAGGACAGGTTGTGCGCGTCGTGGATACCGGTGTTGGCGCCGAACCCGCCCGCCGGCGGGTGCACATGCGCTGCGTCGCCCGCCAGGAAGACCCGGCCGACGCGGAACGTCTCGGAGACCAGCTGGGCGCCCTGCCAGGGCACCTTGTCCATGATCTCGACGTCGATGTCCTTGCCCGCCGCGCGGCGGACGATCTCCACGCACCGCTCGTCGGTGTAGTCCTCGGGCTTCTCGCCCTTCTCCGGGTAGTAGATCGGCGCCGCCAGCCACGGGTCGCAGCCGTGCAGCCGGGACAGCCCCATCAGCGAGCCGCCGGCCGAGGCGTAGCACAGGATGAACTTGCGGTCCTTGAGCAGGGTTTCCAGCTCGGGAGCGCGGAAGTAGATGCTCAGCGCGTTGAAGACGGTGCCGCGGCCCACCCGCTCGACGCCCAGCGCCCGCCGGATGCGGCTGCCCGCGCCGTCGGCGCCCACCAGATAGTCGGCGCGGATGGTGATCCGGTTGCCCGTCGCGGCCTCCTCGGCGATGGCGGTGACGCCCTCGTCGTCCGCCTCGAAGGAGATCAGCCGGGTGTTGAAGCGTACGTCGGCGCCGTACTCCTTCGCCTTGGCGACCAGCACCTTCTCGTAGCGGTCCTGGCCGCAGCCCATCACCCGCTCCGGGCTGACGGTCGGACCGTCCAGGGACGGGGACTCCAGCAACTCGGCGTTGTCGATGTCGGAGAAGGTGTCGACCTTGATGATCCCGCCCTCGAAGTAGGCGTGCGAGTTGCCCTTCTCCAGCGCGCGGATGTCCTTCCCGAGCCCCGCGGCGCGGAACAGCTCCATCGTGCGGGCCTGCAGGCCGGGGGCGCGGGGGAGCATGGAGGTGCTGTCCCGCTTCTCCAGCAGCATCGTGCGGACGCCACGCCGGCCGCTGAACAGCGCGGTGGACAGTCCGACGGGACCACCGCCGACGATCAGCACCGGGATCTTCACGTCATACATGCATGTCCCCTCTGAACGGGCTGGGCTTGGCCGGTTTCGGCACCCCTGATGAGTAGCCACGGCCCCTTGAGGGCTGCTGGAGATACGGCGGGGGCCCGCGGCCCCGGCAGGTCCCCACCGCCGTTCGAGGGGCGCTCAACTTCGCGGTGTGACCCTCCCGGGGCGGCCCTGGCGCCAGGCCATGTGCCGTTTCGGAAGGAGTCCTGCGCATGACGCACACCAGCCTGGATGTCAGCACCCCGGCCGGAATCATCCGGCTGAGCAACGCGTTCTGCGACGCGAAGGCGCTGCTGACCGCCGTCGAACTGGGCCTGTTCACCACCCTCGACGAGAAGGGCCCCCGGACCCAGGAGGAGATCCGCAAGGAGCTGGGTCTGCACGGCCGCGGGCTGAGCGACTGGCTCAACCTGCTGGCGGCGCTGGGTCTGCTCACCCGCGAGGAGGGCGGCAGGTTCGGCAACGCCCAGGGCGCCGGCACCTACCTGGTGCGCGGCAAGCACACCTACGTCGGCGGCTTCCTGGAGCGCTCCAACCGCAACCTCTACCCCGCCTGGGGCAAGCTGTCCGAGGCGCTGCGCACCGGTCAGCAGCAGTCCGGCAGCGACTTCGAGGAAGTCACGAAGAATCCGCACATCCTGCGGCAGTTCGTCGGCATGATGGACGCCCTCACCCATGTCGTGGGCCCCGAGCTGGTGGAGAAGTTCGACTGGAGCGGCTACAGCTCCGTGCTGGACGTCGGCGGCGCCCGCGGCAATCTGTGCTCCATCATCGTCAAGGCCCAGCCGCACCTGGCAGGGCACGTCTTCGACCTGCCGCCGATGGAGCCGCTGTTCGACGAGAAGGTCGCCGAGTACGGGCTGACCGGCAAGGTCACCTTCCACGGCGGCAGCTTCTTCACCGACCCGCTGCCCAGCGCCGATGTCGTCAACCTCGGGCACGTGCTGCACGACTGGGACGAGAAGCAGCGCGGCGAACTGATCGCCAAGGCGTACCAGGCCGTCAACCCCGGCGGCGCGCTGCTGATCTACGACCGGATGCTGGACGACGAGCCCGACCACGTGGAGAACCTCGTCATCAGCCTGGACATGCTGCTGGTCACCGACGGCGGCTCCGAGTACCCCGTCTCCGAGGCCGTCGCGCACGCCGAGCGTGCCGGGTTCGCCTCCACCGAGGTCCTGCCGCTGAGCGACTACGACACGCTCGTCATCTGCCGCAAGGCCGGCTGAGCGGGCCGCGACGAAAGAGGAGTCCGTACCCCATGAGCGACCCCAAGACAGATGTCCAGCAGGTGCCGGTGCTCGTCGTCGGAGGCGCGGTGACCGGGCTGTCCACCGCGGTCTTCCTCGGCTGGCACGGCATCCGTTCGCTCGTCGTCGAACGCCACCCCGACACGCTCAGCCACCCGCGCTCCCGCGGCGTCAACCCGCGCACTGTGGAGCTGTACCGGCAGGTCGGGCTTGAGGAGGCCATCTGGTCCGAGGCGAGCCTGGCCACCGACTTCAGCAAGCTGCTGATGATCCGGGCCGAGACGCTGGCCGGGCCCGAGATGTTCAGCGGCCCCACCGACCAGCCCGACCCCACCGGCGGCGTCAGCCCGTGCGAGTGGGCACCGATCGACCAGGACCGGCTCGAACACCTGCTGCGCGGCCGCGCCGCCGAGCTGGGCGCCGAGCTGGCCTTCGGCACCGAACTGGTCTCCTTCGAGCAGTCCGACGGCGGTGAGGACGCCGGGGTCACCGCCGTCCTCCGCGACACCGCCAGCGGCCAGGAGCGCACCGTGCGCGCCGCCTACCTCGTCGCGGCCGACGGCAGCCGCAGCCCGATCCGCCAGGAGCTGGGCATCGTCGCGGACGGGCCCGGCGAGTTCGCCACCACCCTCTCGGTGCTCTTCGAGGCGGACCTGAGCCAGGCAGCGCGGGGCCGGGACGTCGGCGTCTGCTACCTCGACAAGCCCGCGCCGTCCACCATCCTGTTCGCGCACGACGGCAAACAGCGCTGGATCTTCGCCACCGCCATGCCCGAGGGCGAGACGCTGGAGACCATCACCGAGGACCAGGCGGTCGAGCTGGTGCGGGCCGCCATCGGCCAGCCCGACCTGGACGTACGCATCGTCCCGCAGCTGCCCGCCGGCGGCGCCAAGTGGCTGAGCTTCATCATCGGCGCACAGGTCGCCCGCGAGTACCGCAGGGGGCGGGTCTTCCTCGTCGGCGACGCGGCCCATCTGGTGCCGCCCACCGGCGGGTTCGGCGCCAGCCTCGGCATCCAGGACGCCAACAACCTCGCCTGGAAGCTGGCCGCCGTCCTGGACGGCGAGTCGGGACCCGAACTGCTGGACACCTACCAGACCGAGCGCCACCCGGTCGCCTGGATGACGCTCCAGCAGGCCCTCGGCATGATGCAGGAGCGCACCGGGCCCGACGGCGAAGGCGGAGAGGGCCCCGACCCCGCGGAGGCGTACAGCACCACCGTCTTCGGCTACCGCTACGGCGAGGGACCCCCGGTCCCGCCGCACGCCCTGCGCGGCGAGCCGGGCACCCGCGCTCCGCACCTGGAGCTGGAGCGCGCGGGCGAGCGGATCTCGGTGCTGGACCTGTACGGGCGCGCCCCCGTGCTGCTCACCGCTGAGGGCGGCCGCGCGTGGACCGACGCCGCCGCGGTCGTCACCGCCCAGACCGGTGTGCGGGTGGACGCCCACCAAGTGGGCGGTCCTGGCGCCACGCTGACGGCCGCCGACGGGCGGGGAGTTGCCGAGGCGTACGGCATCGGTGCCGACGGCGCGGTGCTCGTACGCCCCGACGGGTTCGTCGCCTGGCGCTCCGAGGGCGCAGCCGCCGACCCGGCGGCGACCCTGCAGGAGGCGGTGCGCACGCTGTACCCGCGCACCTGAGCTCTCCCAGCCGACGCCGGGCGCCCCCGCGGGGACGCCCGGCGTCGGCTTGCGTACGACGGGGCGGGTGTCACCCACTAGGGTGTGCGCGGCAGACCGATCTTCGTCGTACTCATGGGGGAACTCGCATGACCAGCACGCAGAAAGCGCACAGCAGCGACAAGGAAGCCGTACGTGCTCCGCGGCGGAAGCTCCGCTCCTCGACCGTCGTCCTCGGCAGCATGGGTGCCCTCGCGGTGGCGCTGTCCGGATACTCCTCGGAGCCCGACCGGCGGTGCGTGGACCCCGACAGCTACGACGCGGTGCGCGGCTACCGCATCCTGCCCCCGAGCCAGTGCGAGACCGGCGGCGGCACCGGGGCCACGGCAGGCACCGCGGCCTTCCCCGCCGCCGCGGCCCGTGCCGGGGGCCGGGACCAGAACTGGTACTACGGCGGCCACGAGGAGAAGGGCCGGGCCAAGGGCGGCACGTTCATCCACGGCGCGGCCGTCGAGCGGGCCGGCTTCGGCTGCGACGACGATGACGACGGCTACGGCAGCAGCAGCGGCGGGTACGGAGGCTGAGGCGGGAGCGGCCAAGGAGAGGAGAAGGCCCGCGTGGAACGCCACACCATCGCTCCCCGTACCGACTGGCAGCGGACCGTCGAGGAGCAGGGCTGCATCTATCCGCTGACGCGGTACCCGGACGGCTCGCTGCGCCCCTACTGGGACGAGAGCGCCTACTACTCCTTCACCCTTCCCGAGGTGGAAGCCCTCGAGGAGGTCGTGGAGGAACTGCACGGCATGTGCCTGCACGCCGCGGCGCACATCGTGGAGACGGGCCGGTTCGCGGATCTGGGCATCACCGGTCAGGCCCTGGTGGACCGGGTCGCGGAGAGCTGGCGGCGACGTGCCGAACTGCCCAGCCTCTACGGCAGGTTCGACCTGTGCTACGACGGGAGCGGCGGCCCGGCGAAGCTGCTGGAGTACAACGCGGACACCCCCACCTCGCTGGTGGAGGCGGCCTCCCCGCAGTGGTTCTGGATGGAGGAGCGCTTTCCCGGCGCCGACCAGTGGAACTCGCTGCACGAGCGGCTGGTCGAGGTGTGGAAGAAGCAGGCGGCACTGCTGCCGCCGGGCGCGCCCGTGCACTTCGTCCACTCGGCACGCGACGAGCTGGGCGAGGATCTGATGACCGTCGCCTACCTCCAGGAGACGGCCGAGCAGGCCGGTCTGGAGACCGTCGCGATACCGGTGGAGGAGATCGGCTGGGACCGGCTGTCGGGCCGGTTCGTCGACCAGCGGCTGAAGTTCATCCGCGCCTGCTTCAAGCTCTACCCCTGGGAGTGGCTGGCCTCCGACCGGTTCGGCCCGCACGTGCTGGAGACCCTGGACAACGGGGGCGGCACCGGGACCACGCTGTGGATCGAGCCGGCGTGGAAGATGCTGCTGTCCAACAAGGCGCTGCTGGCCATCCTGTGGGAGCTGTACCCGGACCACCCCAACCTGCTGCCCGCCTATCTGGACGGCCCGCGCGAGCTGGCGCGGACCACCGGCTGGGCGGCCAAGCCGCTGCTGGGCCGCGAGGGCGCCGGCGTCACCCTGCACGATCCTGGCGCCGAGCCGGCGGTACGGGACGAGCCGTGCTGCTACCAGGCCCTGTGCCCGCTGCCGGACTTCGACGGCAACCGCACGGTGCTCGGCACCTGGGTGGTGGACGGAGAGGCGGCGGGCCTGGGCATCCGCGAGTCCGCGGGCCCGGTCACGGACGAGTACGCGCGCTTCCTGCCGCACGTCATCCTCTAGGGCCGCACCGCGCGTAGGGCCGCTCAGCGCCCCGGCATACCCCAAGCGAAACGAAAACGTTTCGCTTGGGGTATGCTCGTCACTGTGAGCGGTACGAAACCGTTTCGTACTGTTGGGAGGTGACACAATGATGTCCGTGGCAACGACACGGCGCAGCAGGCTCACTCCCGAGCGCGAGGCGGAGCTCTATGAGGCCGTGCTCCAGCTGCTGCGCGAGGTGGGCTACGACGCGCTGACGATGGACGCCGTCGCCGCCGCCACGCGCTCCAGCAAAGCCACCCTCTACCGCCAGTGGGGCAGCAAGGCCGAGCTGGTCGCACGGGCGCTCAAGCACGGCAAGCCCGGGCCCGAGCCCGCAGCCGTGGACACCGGCTCGCTGCGCGGCGATCTGATGGAACTCATCGTGCGCGGCTTCGACGACAGCCGGATCGAGCAGGACGCCGCACTGATGCGGGGTGTCGGCCGCGCCGCACACGACAACCCCGACCTGCTCCGCGCCCTGCGGGAGGTGCTGATCGAGCCGGGCCTGGCCGATCTGCGCGTCCTGCTGGACCGCGCCGTGGAGCGGGGCGAGATCCGGGCGGACAACCCCGCGCTCGACTTCGTGCCGCACATGCTCATCGGGGCGCTGATCAGCGGTGAGCTGATCGAGGAGAAGCCGGTCACCCAGGCGTTCCTGGTCGGCTACTTCGACGCGGTCGTACTGCCCGCGCTCCGCGCCTGAGCGCCCCACACCTGAGCGCCCCACACCTGAGCGCCCCACACCTGAGCGCCCCACACCTCCCTCTCCTCTCTTCCGCGGCACCGGTGCGCCCACCGGCGTGCGCCGGCGCCCTTCGGCCTTTGTCCACCGTGACGTTCCCTCACCACGACTGGAGTGAGACCTCGTGGCCACATACCTGTACAAGCTGGGCCGGTTCGCCTTCCGGCGGCGCGGCCTGGTCGCCCTGCTGTGGGTGGTGCTGCTCGGCGTGGCCGGGGCGGCAGCCGCCAGTGCCCCGGCGGCGACCGCCACCTCGTTCTCGATCCCCGGTACGGAGGCGCAGAAGGCGTTCGACCTGCTGGAGGACCGCTTCCCCGGGACGAAGGCCGACGGCGCCACTGCCCGGGTCGTCTTCAAGGCCCCGGGCGGCGAGAAGATCACCGACCCGCAGAACAAGGCGGACATCCGCCGGGTCGTCACCGAACTGAAGTCCAGCTCGGACCAAGTGGCGCGGGTCGCCGACCCGTTCACCGCCAAGGCCGTCAGCAAGGACGGCTCGACCGCCTATGTGTCGGTCTCCTACGACGTCAGCTCGATGGAGCTGACCGACGACACCCGTACGGCGCTGGAGAAGACCGGCGAGAAGGCCAGGGACAGCGGGCTGACGGTGGAGACCGGCGGGGACGCGCTCACCGCCGTCCCCAAGACCGGGGCCGGCGAGGTGATCGGCGTCGGCGTCGCCGCCGTGGTGCTGGTCATCACCTTCGGCTCCCTCGTCGCCGCCGGACTGCCGCTGCTGACCGCGCTGATCGGGGTGGGCATCGGCGTCTCGGCCATCACCGCGCTCGCCAGTGTGCTGGATCTGGGCAGCACCACGTCCATCCTGGCCATGATGATCGGCCTGGCGGTCGGCATCGACTACGCGCTGTTCGTCCTCTCCCGCTACCGCGCCGAACTCGCCGAGGGACGCGCACGGGAGGAGGCCGCGGGCCGGGCTGTGGGCACGGCGGGCTCGGCCGTGGTCTTCGCCGGGCTGACCGTCATCATCGCGCTGGTCGGGCTGGCCGTCGTCAACATCCCGATGCTCACCAAGATGGGCGTCGCAGCGGCCGGAACCGTCGCGGTCGCCGTACTCGTCGCGCTCACCCTCGTCCCAGCGCTGATGGGCTTCGCGGGCAAGCGGGTGCTGGGCCGCAAGGCACGCAAGGCGCTGCCCGAAGACGCCACGGACAGTGGCGGCAAGGAGAACGCCGGGACCCGGTGGGCGCGGTTCGTGCAGCGGCGTCCCGTCGCGGTGCTGCTGGCGGGCGTGCTCGGCCTCGGCGTCATCGCCGTCCCCGCCACCTCGCTCGAACTGGGCCTGCCCGACGACGGTTCGCAGCCCACGAGCACCACCCAGCGCAAGGCGTACGACCTCCTGTCCGACGGGTTCGGGCCCGGGTTCAACGGACCGCTGATGGTCGCCGTCGACGCGCAGGGCAGCGACAACCCGCAGGCCGCCGTGGACCGCACCGTGCGGGAGATCTCCCGGCTGGACGGCATCACGGCCACCACGCCGCCGAAGTTCAACAAGGCGGGCGACACCGCCATGGTGACCGTCGTCCCGGACTCCAAGCCCTCCTCGGTACGGACCGAGGAGCTGGTGCACTCCATCCGGGACACCGGCGCCGATCTGCGCGCCGGCACCGGAGCCCACGTCCTGGTCACCGGCTCGACGGCGATGAACATCGACGTGTCGCAGAAGCTCAACGACGCGCTGTTGCCCTACCTCGCACTGGTGGTGGGTCTGGCGTTCCTGCTGCTGATGGTCGTCTTCCGCTCGGTGCTGGTGCCGTTGAAGGCCGCGCTCGGCTTCCTGCTGTCGGTTGTCGCGGCACTCGGCGCGGTGGTCGCGGTCTTCCAATGGGGCTGGCTCGGCGACCTGTTCGGGGTCGAGCAGACCGGGCCCGTGATGTCGATGATGCCCATCTTCATGGTGGGGGTGGTCTTCGGCCTCGCCATGGACTACGAGGTGTTCCTCGTGACCCGGATGCGCGAGGCGTACGTCCACGGGGAGTCGGCAGACGAAGCGGTTGTCACCGGCTTCCGGCACGGGGCACGGGTCGTCACGGCAGCGGCCGTGATCATGATCGCGGTCTTCGCGGGATTCATCGGCTCCAGCGAGGCCATGGTCAAAATGATCGGGTTCGGGCTGGCCGTCGCCGTCTTCTTCGACGCCTTCGTCGTACGGATGACCCTCGCGCCTGCCGTGCTCAGCCTGCTGGGCAGGCGCGCGTGGTCGCTGCCGCGATGGCTCGCGCGGGTGCTGCCGGATGTCGACATCGAGGGCGACAAATTGCGGGACCCCGGGCACGGGACGCCCGTGCCGGAGCAGTCCGTTGCCGAGTCCGCCCCCGCCGAGTCCGACAGCCGGGTGACCACTGGGCGGTGAGCCCTGCCCCTCCTCTTTTGCCGAGGAGGGGGGAGCCTTCAGTCGTCCTGCCGCTCGACCAGTGTCCCCAGCAGTTCGCAGAGTTGCTGCTGCTGGGGCTCGGTCAGCGGTGCGAGGGGTGAGTGCTCGTCCAGCCGGGTCAGTATCCGCTCCCGGTAGCGTCGGCCTTTGGCGGTCAGCGCGATGTGTTTGGCGCGCCGGTCCGTCGGATGCGGCCGGCGCTCGATCAGTCCCTGCTTCTCCAGCCGGTCGAGCACGAACGTCGCGTTGGACGGTTCGCAGACCATGCGGGCCGCCAGCCCCCGCGCGGTCATCCGCTCCGAGAGCTCCCGCAGGGCGACGACTTGGGTGGGGGTGAGCCCCATTGCGTCGGCGACGCCGCGTACGTGGGCGTCGAGCTGCTGCGTGAAACGGTGTATGAGGTTGCACACTTCGCGCTGTCTCAGCTCTGCTGCCTTTGCGGGGCGCCTTCGCTCCATGCCCACACCTTATGCCGGGGCCCTCTTTCCGTTTTCCGGTGAGGGGAGCGCCGCGGCCCGCACCCCTCCCTGGCCTGTGCTGCAGCAGTCGTGATAGTTATAGCTCGAATTATTGGAGCTGTAACTATCATGTGTGCAGGGGGGAGTTGTCATGGGAGCCGCACTGGAGGGCAAGGTCGCATTGGTGACCGGGGGATCGCGGGGGATCGGCGCGGCGACGGCCCGCGCCCTCGCGGACGAGGGCGCCGCGGTGGCGATCAGCTACGTCTCCTCCGCGAAGCGGGCCGAGGACGTGGTTGCCGGTCTGAAGCGGACCGGGCGGCAAGCCAGTGCGCACCGCGCCGATCAGGCCGACCCGCACCAGGTGACCGCACTGGTGGACGCGGTCGCCGCGCAGTACGGCAGGCTCGACGTACTGGTGAACAACGCGGCCCATTACGCGACCGGCCCGGTCGACGACCCCAAGGGCGACCTGGCGGCCGTCGACCGGCAGTTGGCCGCCAACGTCGGCGGCGTCGGCGCAGCCGTGCGGGCAGCGGCCCGGCATCTGGGCGAGGGCGGCCGGATCATCACCGTCGGCTCTCATCTCTCCAGCCGGGCAGGCTTCCCTGGCGTGGCCGACTACGCGGCGACGAAGGCCGCGGTCATCGGCTACAGCAAGGGAGCGGCGCGCGATCTGGCGCCGCGCGGTATCACCGTCAACGTGGTGCAGTCGGGGTCGGTCGCCACCGATATGAATCCGTCCGACGGGCCGTTCGCCGACGTGCAGCGGGCCGCCAACGCGATGGGCCGCTTCGGCAGGCCGGAGGAGATCGCGGCCGGCATCGTCTTCCTCGCGAGCCCCGCGGCCTCCTTCATCACCGGCACCGTGCTCACCATCGACGGCGGCTACCTGGCCTGAGGCCGCCGGCAGGCGAGGGAGGACACGCAAGGGTCCCGGCCACTGGCCGGGACCCTTGCGTGGTGGGCCGGTTCGCGCTCCGCGGGGAGGCGGTGGGGCGGGACCGGCCGGACGTCAGTCCTCCGTGACGCGGATGGACTTGGTGGGGCAGCCGCGGGCCGCGCGCCGGACCTCCTCGTGCAGCTCCCCGTCAGGGGTCTCGTCCAGGACGACGACGAGCCCGTCCTCGTCCTGGTCGAAGACGCCGGGCAGCCGGTACACGCACAGGCTGCTGACCGCGCAGGTCTCGGAGTTCGCCGTCACTCGGAGCATGTCACCACTCCACAGGGATCTCGGTGAAGCCCTCCATGAACCCGCCCAGCGCCCGCGGCAGTTCCTCAGCGGGTGCCGCGAGCCTGATGTCGGGGAAGCGGCGCAGCAGCGACTCGGTGGCCACCTGGAGCTCCATCCGGGCCAGTGCGGCGCCCACGCAGTAGTGGATGCCGGCGCCGAAGGTCATGTGGTGGTTCTCCTGGCGGCGGATGTCCAGCTCGAAGGGGTTGTCGAAGACCTCGGGGTCCATGTTGGCCCCCTCCTCCGACAGCAGCACGCTGGTGCCCTTCTTGATGACCGAGCCGTCGGAGAGCGGGATGTCCTCGACGGCGTACCGCATGGTGCCCACCGAGGAGCCCATGATCTGGGTGCGCAGCAGCTCCTCCACGGTGGAGGGCACCAGCGACCAGTCCTCCTGGATCTGCCGCACCAGCTCCGGGTGGTGCAGCAGTACGGCGGTTCCGGTGCCGATCTGGCTGGCGGTGGTCACATAGCCGGCGATCAGCAGCCCCTGGCACCAGAAGTGCAGCTCGTGGTCGTTGAGCCGGTTGTCCTCCTCGTCGCGGACCCGGATCAGCTCGCTGACCAGGTCGTCACCGGGCTTCTCGCGCTTGGCGTCGATCAGGTCGCCCAGGTACTTCCACAGGTTCTGCCGGCACTGCCCGACCTCCTCGGGCGGCAGCTTGGTGACGGACAGGAAGCCGTCCACATAGGCGCGGAACTGGTCGCGGTCCTCCGCCGGGACGCCCAGCAGCTTGCAGATCACCTTGATCGGCAGCGGGAACGCCAGCGCCTCGTTCAGCTCCACCGGCTGCGGCCCGGCCGCCATCTCGTCCAGCAGCTCGTCCGCGACCTGCTGCACATAAGGACGCAGCGCCTCGATGCGGCGCGCGGTGAACGCCTTGGTCACCAGGGAGCGCACCTGGGTGTGCTTGGGCGGGTCCGGGTCGATCTCCGGGTCCATGAACAGGTCGTTGTCCTTGGAGATCCGCGCGCAGTCGGGGCGCGCGATGTTCCGGGACAGACGCTTGTCGGCGAACAGGGCGCGCACGTCCTTGTAGCGGGTCACGAGCGTCGCCACGTCCCCGCTGGGCAGCGTCACCTCCATCGCGGAGCTGCCGTGCACATGCCGCAGCGCTTCGGGCACCTGCATGGGCGGGGTCCAGGCGAACGGATACCTGGGCGGGGTCTGAGTGCTCACGGTTGTCCCTTCGGGTCGGTCGGTGGTGAAGTGCCTGCTGCCGCGGCCGTCGTACGGGCCACACGCGTCATACGGGCCACACGCGTCATACGGGCCAATCGGGGCGGGTCCAGGACGACTCGGCGAACGCCCACTCGTGGCGGATGCCGGTGCGGAAGTGCTCGATCAGCCGGTCACGTTCGGGCGGTGAGGCCGTCTCGCCCAGCTCGTCGGCCAGCCCCATGAACGCCCGTACCGCATAGCCGTAGCCCTCGCCCGGGTGGTAGACCTCGATCCACTTGGCGTAGCGGGAGCCGGCCGAGTGGCGTTCCAGCAGATCGTTCGAGACCTGGAAGTTGAACCACACCATCGGCAGCAGCGCCCCGACTCCCGCGGCGAAGGAAGCGGCGCTGGAGGCGTTGAAGAACGCGCAGTGCGCATGGGTGACCGGGCCCGCCTGCGGCGCCTGGGTCGGCGGCTCGGGCAGGCCCATGCCGCCGGCGAGCTCCGCGTACTTCTCCCGCAGCCGGTCGCGGGCCTCGAGCGTGCCCGTGATCGAGCGGCCCAGCAGCGCCGTGTGCGCGTCCCGCTCGGCCGCCGCTGCCGTACGGGCCAGCGCCCTCGCGTACGCGGGCAGCAGCTGCCCGGTGTCCTGCTCGACGAAGTGCGCCAGGGACTCGCCCGGCAGGGAGCCGTCGCGCAGCCCCGACCAGAACGGGTGGGCCAGCACCTTCTCCAGCACCGGCGCGGCCAGCTCCTTGAGCTGATCACTCAGCTTCATCTCGCCCTCTCCGTTCGCTCTCACGGGCATCTCGTTCTCACGGGCATCTCGCTCTGACGGGCTCTCGCTCTCACAGGTCCAGCCGGACGCGGTAGTGGCGCAGCCAGGCGTCGAGCTGCAGGACCATCTCGACGTTGCGGCGCTCGCCCCACCCGTCCACCGCGATCGGCCGGTCCTCGGCGGCCAGCTCCGCGCAGGCGGGCCCGTCCAGCAGCGGCCGCACAGGGCTGGCCGGGTCGGCGACGACCGCGTTGAAGCGCCGCCGCAGCACCTGCCCGTAGTGCGGGTCCTGGGTGATGGGGAAGGGGCTCTTACGGCGCTGGGTGACCGACTCGGGCAGCAGATCGGCGACTGCCGAGCGCAGCACGCTCTTCTCCCGGCCGTCCGCCGTCTTCATCGCCCAGGGGATGTTGTAGACGTACTCCACCAGCCGGTGGTCGCAGTACGGCACCCGCAGCTCCAGCCCGACGGCCATGCTCAGCCGGTCGTCGCGGGAGAGCAGCAGCGGCAGCCAGCGCGTCAGATGCGCGTGCCCGACCCGCCGCATCACCCGCTCGGTTTCCGACTCGCCGGGCACGTCGGGCACTTCGGCGACCGTCTCCGACCAGCGCTGCGCCGAGTAGCCCGGCACGTCGATCTTGCGCAGCAGCGCCGGGTCCAGCAGCCCGGTGCTCATCCCGTGCGGCGCCACCCGCAGCCCCATCGTCACCCAGGGGAAGTTGGCGGTGTCCACCAGTGTCGGGTCGCGGAAGGACTGGTAGCCGCCGAAGAGTTCATCGGCGACCTCGCCCATCAGCGCCACAGTGGAGCGCTGCCGCACCGCGCGCAGCAGCAGATACAGCGAGCGGTCCATGTCGGGGATCGGCCGGGGCAGATCCTGGGCCCGCAGCGCCGCCGCGTCCACCACATCGTCGGCCAGATCGGCGGTACGCAGCACCACAGGCTCATGGTCGGTGCCCACATGCCGGGCGACCTCGGCCGCGTACGGCGCGTCCGGGTCCTCGTGCCAGAAGTCCTTGCGGAACCGCTCGGTGTGCCCCTCGAAGTCCACGGCGAAGGTACGCGGCCGCCCGGCACCCGCGCGGGCCGCGAACGCCGCCAGCGCGCTGGAGTCGACGCCGCCCGACAGCAGCGTGCACAGCGGCACATCGGCCACCAGATGAGCACCGACCGACTCCTGGAGCAGCCCCCGCACCGTCTCGACAGTGCGCTCAAGGGTGTCCGGGTGCTCGTGGTTGGGCAGCGACCAGTACCGCGACTCGCTCAGCACCGGACCCGAGGCGCCCTGTCGCAGCACCGCCGTGTGCCCGGCCGGCAGCTCCCGGATGCCCCGGTAGACGGCGTGCCCCGGAGTCGCGATGTAGGCCAGCAGCTCGGCCAGCCCCTCCGCGTCGACCACGCACTCCAGCGAGGGGTGTGCCAGCAGCGCCTTGGGCTCGGAGCCGAAGAGGAGACCGTGCGGCGTGCGCGCGTAGTACAGCGGCTTGATGCCCAGCCGGTCGCGGGCCAGCAGCAACTGCCTGCTGCGCGGGTCCCATACGGCGAACGCGAACATCCCGTCCAGCCGCTGCACGCACTCGGGGCCCCACTCCAGATAGGCACGCAGCACCACCTCGGTGTCCCCGGCGGTACGGAACCGGTGCCCGAGAGCGGCCAGTTGGGCCCGCACCTCGCGGTAGTTGTAGACCTCACCGTTGTGCACCAGCACCGCGAGGGTGCGCCCGTCGTGCTCGGCGGTCATCGGCTGTACGGAGTCGTCCACGTCGATGACGGCGAGCCTGCGGTGCCCCAGCGCGGCGTCCGCGTCCGTCCACACCGCCTCGTCGTCCGGGCCGCGGTTGGCGAGGGTGCCCGCCATCGCCCGTACGGTGCTGCCCTCCTCGCCCATCTCCCGCGCGAAGTCGACCCAGCCCGCTATGCCGCACATGCGGCCACCCGCCTCTCCAGCTCGCCGACCACCGCGGCGGGCGCCGGCTGCTCCAGCATCCCGTCCCGCAGCGTCCGCGCCGCCTCGCGCCGCCCGGCGCCGGCCTGCCGGTCCAGCAGCCCGGCCGCCTCCTTGCGCAGCCGCTCGGCGCTCGCCTCGTCCCGGGTGAGCACCTCACCGGCCCCGGCAGCCAGCACCCGCGCCGCGTGCCCGGCGTGGTCCGGCAACTGCGGTACGAGCAGCAGCGGCAGGCCCGCGCGCAGCGAGGTCAGCACGGTTCCGGCGCCGCCGTGCGCGACCACCAGATCGGCACTGCCGAGCAGCGTGTGCAGCGGTGCGTCGAACACCACCCGCACGTCGTCCCCGTCGGGCAGCCGGCCCAGCAGCGGACGCTGCGCCGCGGTCACCGCCAGCACCAGCTCCGTGCCCGGCAGCGCGGCCAGCGCCCGAGCGGCGTGCCCGGCGAGGAACAGCGCGGGATCGAGCCGCGCCATGGTGTGGCCCCAGGTGACGACGACCCTGCGGTGGCCGCTGCGCGGTGGCGGCAGCGGCGGATCGGGCGGCGTCCCCGGCCCGTTGAACGGCACGTACCCCATGGGCACCCGGGGGTGCTCCGCCGCCGGGACCTGGAGCCCCGGCGGGCACGGGTCGATGGTGAAGTCCCCGAACGGGTCGTAGCCCTCCGGGTCCACCCCCACCCGCTCGGCCAGCGGCGCCAGCGCGTCCGGCAGCAGCGCGCGTGCCCGCGCCATCAGATCGACGCCGTACAGCAGCCGTACGGCCGGGACTCCCGCGGCGGCAGCGGCCAGCGGGCCCGCCAGCGCGGTCGGCTCGGACACCACCACGTCGGCGCCCCACGTGCGGGCCGTCTCCGCCACGGAGTCGACCATCGAGTCGGCGTGCGCGGTGAACATCCGCAGCGCCCGCGGCCCCTTGCCGCCCCGCGGCGCGCGCTGGTCGCCCGTGGGGTCGTCCTCGCTGGGCAGCACATAGCCGCGCACCATGCCGACCCCGTCGACATCCTTGCCGACCGCGGCACCCGGCAGCCCGGTCCGCTCGATGAGGGGCAGCAGCTCCGGCTGGCTGACGACCAGCACCTCGTGCCCCGCACTGCGGCAGGCCCACGCCAGTGGCACGAGAGCGTACAGATGAGAGGGCCAGGCCCAGGTCGTGAACAGTACCCGCATCGCAGCCCCAAACCCTTCCGCCGCCAACATGACGAGGAAGACGGTGGCTCACCTGGCTAGGAGCCGGGTCGCCGTTCGCTAGAGCCTCGCGGCCCGCCCGGCGCCGCACGCTGTGGCCGGGGACGCCCTCGATTCCACCGGACCCTGTGCGCCGTGGCTGCTCGCCGTTGCGGCGGGATTTCCTGTGGGGGCTCCGCCCCCACGC
>NZ_JADKMA010000166.1 GCF_017676365.1 Streptomyces oryzae | reverse complement strand
GTACCGGACCGCCCGTCCCGGAGTTCCCATGAACGACCCACACCCGCCCGAACCGTCCAGCCGCACACTCGTCGCGGGGATCGGCAACATCTTCCTGGCCGACGACGGGTTCGGCGTCGAGGTCGTACAGCGGCTGGCCCGCCACCCGCTGCCTGCGCACGTCCAGGCCCTCGATGTCGGGGTGCGGGGCGTGCATCTGGCGTACCACGTGCTGGACGGCTGCGACACGCTGATCCTGGTGGACGCCGTGCACCGCGGCGGCGCACCCGGCACGGTGCGGCTGATCGAGGTGACCGAGCAGGACCGCGCGGCACCGGACGGGGTGCCGGTGCTGGACGGGCACCGGATGTCGCCGGATGCCGTGCTCGCCCTGCTGGAGACCCTGCGCGAGGGCACCGGCGGCAGCGGACCGCGGCGGGTGCTCGTCGTCGGATGCGAGCCCGCCGAGCTGACGGAGGGCATCGGGCTGAGTCCGCCGGTGGCCGCCGCCGTCGACGAGGCGGTCCAACTGGTGCTGCGGCTGCTGGCGGACGCGCCCGAGGACGCCCGGCGGGAAGGAGCGGCCGAACGGCGGACGGCCGCGCCGGACAGCGGCGTGGCGGCGGACCGGCGCCCGTCGGCGCCCCTGTAATGGTGCGGGCCGCAGCCTGGTCCGCACCGCGCAGGGGAAGTGACCGATGCACGAGATGTCCATCGCGATGGCAGTGGTCTGCCAGGTCGAGGAGGCGGCACTCACGCACGACGCCGTAGGCGTCGAGGCGGTGACCCTGCGCGTGGGTGAGCTCGCCGGTGTCGTCCCCGAAGCGCTGCGCTTCTCGTTCGGCCTCGCCTGCGAGGGCACCGTGCTGGCCGGTGCCGAGCTGCTGACCGAGCACGTGCGCGGACGCGCACGCTGCACGTCCTGTGCTGCCGAGTGGGCCACCGGCATGCCCCCGCGGCTGTGCTGCGAGCAGTGCGGCGACTCCCGTACCGAGCTGCTTTCCGGCCGCGAGCTGCAGATCGCCACCGTGCGGTGGGCCACCGGCTCGCGGCGTGCCCTAGCCCTTGAGGAGCTGTGAAGCCATGTGCCGCCTCGCCGATCTGCAACAGGCCGTACTGGCGCGGAACGACGGCCGCGCCGGGCGACTGCGCGCCGAGCTGTCCGCGCGTGGCACGGCCGTGGTCAATCTGCTCTCCAGCCCCGGCAGCGGCAAGACGGCGCTGCTGGAGGCGGAGTTGCGGCTGGCGCGGGAGCGCGGTGTGCCGGTGGCCGCGCTGACCGCCGACCTGGCCACCGAGAACGACGCACGGCGGCTCGCCCGCTCCGGTGCGCCGGTCAAGCAGGTGCTCACCGACGGGCTGTGCCATCTGGAGGCGGAGATGCTCGCCGGGCAGCTGTCCGGCTGGCTGCCGGAGGAGACGCGGCTGCTGTTCGTGGAGAACGTGGGCAACCTGGTGTGCCCGGCCTCCTACGACCTGGGCGAGTCGCTGCGTGTGGTGCTGGCCTCGGTCACCGAGGGCGAGGACAAGCCGCTGAAGTACCCCACGGCCTTCGGGCTAGCGCAGCTGGTCGTCGTCACCAAGGAGGATCTGGCGCAGCCGGCCGGTTTCGACCGCGAGGCGTTCCTCGCCAATGTGCGGCAGGTCAACCCCGGGGTCGAGGTCGTCGCCACCTCGGTACGCAGCGGGCTGAACCTCGGCGTGGTGCTGGAGCGGGCGCTGGCGGTGCGGGAAGGTGCCGCGCCGCACCGGCCGGTGATGGCCCGTCAGGCGGACGCGGAGCCGCACTCACACCAGTACGCGCATGTCCAAGGCTGAGGTGGCCGGGGCCGTCGGCACGTCCGGGGCCGAGCGCAGCCGCGTCCTGGTGCGGGGCGTGGTGCAGGGCGTGGGGTTCCGCCCGTATGTGTACGCGCTCGCCGGGCGGCTGGGGCTCTCCGGGTACGTCACCAACACCGGCGAGGGGGTGGTCGCCGAGGTGGAGGGCGCCGGGGAGGCGGTTGCCGCTTTCCGGGAGCGGATCGGGGCCGAGGCGCCGCCGCTGGCCGTCGTCGAGTCGGTCACGCACCAGCCGTTGCCGCCGGCGGGCAGCTCCGGTTTCCGTATCGTCGCCTCCCGCACGGACGGCGCGCGGCGCACGCTGGTCGCGCCGGACACCGCCACCTGCGAGGCATGTCTGCGCGAGCTGGCCGACCCGGCGGACCGCCGCTACCGGCACCCCTTCCTGACCTGCACCGACTGCGGGCCGCGCTTCACCATCGTCACCGGTCTGCCCTACGACCGCGCCAACACCACGATGGCGCGGTTCCCGATGTGCGAGCGGTGCCGGCGCGAGTACGACGATCCGGCCGACCGGCGCTTCCACGCCCAGCCGGTCGCCTGTCACGACTGCGGTCCGCGCGCCCGGCTGCTGGTGCCCGCTGCGCAGGAGCCGGGCCGGCGGGAGCCGAGCGGCGAACCGGTGACGCGGGCCCGGGAGTTGCTGGCGGGCGGCGCCGTGGTCGCCGTGAAAGGGCTGGGCGGCTACCACCTGGCCTGCGACGCGGGCAACGAGGATGCGGTGCGGCTGCTGCGCCGGCGCAAGCAGCGCGGGGACAAGCCGTTCGCTGTGCTGGCCCGCGAGGTGGCCGACATCGAGCCGCTCGCCGTCGTCGGCCCGGCCGAGCGTGCGCTGCTGACCGGGAGCCGCCGCCCGATCGTGCTGCTGCGCAGGCGGGCGCAGGCTGTCCACGGCGGGCCCGCGCTCGCCGGTGCCGTCGCCCCCGGCAGCCCCGATCTGGGCGTCATGCTCCCCTACACTCCGCTGCACCACCTGCTGATGGGCCTGCCCGGCGATCCGCCAGGGCCCCGGCTGCTGGTGCTGACCAGCGGCAATCTCGGCGGGGAGCCCATCGTCACCTCCGAGGCGGAGGCCCTGGAGCGGCTGGCACAGCTCGCGGACGCCTTTCTCACCCACGACCGGCCCATCCAGGTGCCGTGCGACGACTCGGTGGTGCGCGTCTGCGCGGGCGAGGAGCTGCCGGTACGCCGCTCGCGCGGATACGCGCCACTGCCGCTGACCCTCCCGGTGCCGGTACGGCCCGCGCTGGCGGTCGGCGGGGACCTGAAGAACGTGTTCTGCCTGGGCGAGGGGCGGCAGGTCTGGCTGTCAGCGCACATCGGCGACATGGACGACCTCGCCACACTGCGGGCCTTCGAACGCGCCGAGGAGCAGCTGGAGGGCATCACCGGCGTCACCCCCGGGCTGCTGGTCGCCGACCGCCACCCCGGGTACCGGTCGGCGCGGTGGGCGGAACGGAACGCGGGCGGCAGGACTCTGCGCCGCGTACAGCACCATCACGCCCACATCGCCTCCGTGCTGGCCGAGAACGGGCTGGACGGCTCCCGCGCGGTGCTCGGCGTCGCCTTCGACGGGACGGGGTACGGCGACGACGGCGCGGTGTGGGGCGGTGAGTTCCTGCTCGCCGACTACGACGGGTTCACGCGGTTCGCGCATCTGCGGTACGCGCCGCTGGCCGGCGGGGACGCCGCCGTCCGCCGCCCCTACCGGACGGCGCTGGCCCGGCTGTGGGCCGCGGGGCTCCGCTGGGATGCGGACCTGCCGTGCGTTGCGGCCTGCCCGGATGCCGAACTGCGCGTACTTGAGCGGCAGTTGGAGCGCGGAGTGGGCTGTGTGCCCACCTCCAGCATGGGGCGGCTCTTCGACGCGGTGTCCTCGCTGGCGGGGGTCTGCCACCGGGCGGGCTACGAGGCGCAGGCGGCCATCGAACTGGAGGCGGCTGCGGCGCTGTGCGGGCAACGGGAGGCGGCCGGCTACGACTTCCCGCTGCGCGCGGGCGGCGAAGACGGGGCGGAAGGCGCGGACGGCGGGGCGCTGGTGGCCGATCCGGGACCGCTGCTGGCGGCCGTGGTCGACGACCTGCGCGCGGATGTCCCGCGTGCGGTGATCGCGGCGCGCTTCCACACGGCCGTCGCGGCGCT
This sequence comes from Streptomyces oryzae, assembly GCF_017676365.1. Classification (GTDB taxonomy): domain Bacteria; phylum Actinomycetota; class Actinomycetes; order Streptomycetales; family Streptomycetaceae; genus Streptomyces; species Streptomyces oryzae. Next base: position 13,665 of record NZ_JADKMA010000166.1, on the reverse strand, counting down.
GGTCCGCCGTACCTGCGCGGCGGCACGCGAGCAGTACGGGGTCGGGACGGTGGCGCTGAGCGGCGGGGTGTTCGCCAACGCGGTGCTGTCCGAGCTCTGTCTGAGCGGGCTGCGCGCCGACGGCTTCACAGTGCTGCGGCACCGGCTCGTCCCGCCCGGGGACGGCGGGCTGGCCCTGGGGCAGCTCGTGGTCGCCGCCCGCGAGACGGCGCCCCTGCCAGGTCCCCCGCCGCCGGCCGGTTCCGCGGCGCACTGATCACGTCGATGAGGAGAGGCCATGTGTCTGGCGGTACCAGGAAAGGTCCTGCGGATCGAGGAGCGTGACGGCACCCGGATGGCGTCCGTCGACTTCGGCGGGGTGGTCAAGGAGGTGTGTCTGGAGTACGTGCCCGATCTGCGCGTGGGCGAGTACACGATCGTGCACGTGGGCTTCGCGCTGCAGCGGCTCGACGAGGAATCGGCCCGCCAGACCCTCGAACTGTTCGAGAACCTCGGGCTGCTGGAGGAGGAGTTCGGCGACCCCTGGCAGGCCGCGGAGGAAGCTCAGCGACCCGATGGCGTACCGGGGCCAGGCAGTGCCCCGGAGGCCGGCGCCCCGGAGACAGGAGGCGCCCCGGAGACCGGCGGCGACGCACGGCGGGAGGTACGGCTGTGAAGTACATCGACGAGTTCCAGGACCCCATGCTGGCCGAACGGCTGCTGGAGGACATCCACGCCGCCGTCACCAGGCCGTGGGCGCTGATGGAGGTGTGCGGCGGACAGACGCACTCCATCATCCGGCACGGCATCGACCAGCTGCTGCCCGAGGAGGTCGAGCTGATCCACGGGCCCGGATGCCCGGTGTGCGTGACGCCGCTCGAACTGATCGACAAGGCGCTGGAGATCGCCTCACGGCCCGAGGTGATCTTCTGCTCGTTCGGCGACATGCTGCGGGTCCCGGGAACCGGCAGGGATCTGTTCCAGGTCCGCTCCGAGGGCGGCGACGTGCGCGTCGTCTACTCGCCGCTGGACGCGCTGACCCTCGCCCGGGAGAACCCGGACCGCGAAGTCGTCTTCTTCGGGATCGGCTTCGAGACCACCGCCCCGCCCAACGCGATGGCCGTGCACCAGGCCGCGAAGCTGGGGGTGCGCAACTTCAGCCTGCTGGTCTCCCATGTCCGGGTGCCGCCCGCGATCGAGGCCATCATGAGCGCGCCGGACTGCCGGGTGCGGGCCTTCCTGGCGGCCGGGCACGTGTGCAGCGTCATGGGCACGCAGGAGTATCCGGAGCTGGCGGAGCGGTTCGGAGTGCCCATCGTCGTCACCGGTTTCGAGCCGCTGGACATCCTGGAGGGCGTACGGCGGGCGGTACGGCAACTGGAGGCGGGCCGGCACACCGTCGAGAACGCGTATCCGCGCGCGGTCGTGGCACAGGGCAACCCCGCGGCCAGGGCGATGCTGGACGAGGTGTTCGTCACCGCCGACCGCGGCTGGCGCGGCATCGGCGTCATCCCGGACAGCGGCTGGCGGCTGGCCCCGCGCTACCGGGAGTTCGACGCGGAGTACCGCTTCAGCGTGGACGGCATCACCACCCGGGAGCCCGCCGCCTGCCGCAGCGGCGAGGTGCTGCAGGGGCTGCTGAAGCCGCACGAGTGCGAGGCGTTCGGCACCACCTGCACCCCGCGTACCCCGCTCGGCGCCACGATGGTCTCCAGCGAGGGTGCCTGCGCCGCCTACTACCTCTACCGCCGGCTCGGCGGACCGACCACCGCACCACTGGAGGCGAGCACCCGTGACTAGCACCGAGGCGGCCGGACCAGCCGCGGCCGGAACAGCCGGAACAGCCACGGCCGAGGCGGCCGGTCCGGGCGATCCGGCCGTGGACTTCTCCGGCTGGACGTGCCCGGCACCGCTGCGCGGCCGGGAGCGGATCGTGATGGGCCACGGCGGGGGCGGCGCCCTCTCGGCCGAGCTGGTCGAGCACGTCTTCGCGCCCGCTTTCGGGGGGCGTGCGCTCTCGACGCTGGCCGACTCGGCGGCGCTGGAGGTGGACGGTGCCCGGCTGGCGTTCTCCACCGACTCCTTCGTGGTGCGCCCGCTGTTCTTCCCCGGCGGCAGCATCGGCGACCTGGCCGTCAACGGCACCGTCAACGACCTCGCGATGAGCGGCGCGCGGCCCGCCTACCTCTCCTGCGGCTTCCTCCTGGAGGAGGGCGTGGAGCTGGAGTTGGTGGCGCGGATCGCCGAGGCGCTGGGAGCGGCTGCCCGTACGGCCGAGGTCGAGGTCGCCACCGGTGACACCAAGGTCGTGGAGGCGGGACGCGGCGACGGTGTCTATGTGAACACCGCGGGGATCGGCGTGATCCCGCACGGCGTCGACATCCGCCCGCAGCGCGCGGCACCCGGCGATGTGGTCATCGTCAGCGGAGCGATCGGCCTGCACGGGGTGGCGGTGCTGAGCCGGCGCGAGGGCCTGGAGTTCGAGGTCGGCGTCGAGAGCGACTGTGCGGCCCTCGGCGGCCTGGTCGCCGACATGCTGGCCGTCACCCGGGATCTGCACGTGCTCCGGGACCCCACGCGCGGCGGCGTCGCGGCGGCGCTCAACGAGATCGCCGCGGCCGCCTCGGTCGGTGTCGTGCTCCAGGAGCGCGCTGTCCCGGTGCCCGAACAGGTCGCCGCCGCCTGCTCGATGCTGGGGCTGGACCCGATGTACGTGGCGAACGAGGGCAAGCTGCTGGCCTTCGTGCCGCGTACCGAGGCGGACGCCGTGCTCGCCGCGATGCGGGCCCACCCGCTGGGGGCCGAGGCCGCCGTGATCGGCGAGTGCGTGACGGAGCATCCGGGGATGGTCGTCGCCCGGACCGGGCTCGGCGGCACCCGGGTGGTCGATCTGCCACTGGGCGAACAACTGCCCCGCATCTGCTGAGCCGTCCTTTTCAGCCAGCACACGAACGAGCCATCACCAGGAGGTCGTGGTGCGGATCCTGCTCATCGCGAGCGCCTTCAACAGTCTGACCCAGCGTGTCCAGGCCGAACTGCGGGACGCGCGCCACACCGTCGCCACCGAGGTGGTCGGGGACGGCGACGAGGTGCGCCGCGCGGTGGACCGGCACACCCCCGACGTGGTGGTCGCGCCGATGCTGCGGACCACCGTGCCCCGGGACGTGTGGTCGCGGCTGACCTGTCTGATCGTGCACCCGGGCCCGCCGGGCGACCGCGGCCCCTCCTCGCTGGACCGCGCCGTGCACGAGGGCCGCACGCACTGGGGGGTGACGGTGCTACAAGCCGAGGAGGAGCTGGACGCGGGCGCCGTCTGGGCCTCCGCCGAGTGCACGCTGCCGGAGGGGATCAGCAAGAGCGATCTGTACCGGGGCGAGGTGGCCGACGCGGCGCTGGAGGCGCTGCGGAACGCCGTGGCCCGGTTCGCCGCCGGTGGCTACCGGCCGCGCGCCCAGGACGACATCGAGCCGTCGGCCGCTCCGCGGATGCGTCAGGCCGAGCGCCGTATCGACTGGCAGACCTTCCGGACGCTCGACGTCCTGCGCACGCTGCGCGCCGCCGACTCGCAGCCCGGTGTGCTGGACGAACTGCTGGGCGAGGAGTGGTTCCTGCACGGCGGCTACGCCGAGGACCAGTTGCACGGCACTCCGGGCGAGATCCTCGCCACCCGCGCGGGCGCGATCTGCCGGGCGACGGTGGACGGCGCGGTGTGGATCCCGCAGCTGCGCCCGCGCCGCAGCACGGACGGCCGCCGGACGTTCAAGCTGCCCGCGGCGCTTGCGCTGGGCAGCCGGCTCCCTGACGTACCCGAGCGGCCCGCCCCGCTCGAACTCGCGCCCGAGCGGCTGACGCACACCGAGATCCGCTACCAGGAGCGCAACGGCGTCGGCTTCGTCCGCTTCTCCTTCCCCGGCGGGGCGATGAGCACGGTGCAGTGCCGACGGCTGCTGGCCGCCTACCGGTACGCGTGCACCCGGCCGACCCGCGTGGTCGTGCTGGGCGGTGCGCGTGACTTCTTCTCCAACGGCATCCACCTGGGCGTCATCGAGGCGGCCAGGGACTCCGCAGCCGAGGGCTGGGCCAACATCCAGGCCATCGACGACGTGGTGGAGGCGGTGCTGACGACCACCGACCGGCTGGTGGTGGCTGCGCTGGGCGGCAACGCGGCGGCCGGCGGCGCGATGCTGGCCGCCGCGGCCGACGAGGTGTGGTGCAGAGCGGGCGCGGTCCTCAACCCGCACTACCGGCTGATGGGTCTGCCTGGTTCGGAGTTCTGGACGTACACGCTGCCGCGCCGGGTCGGGCCGGAGATCACCGAGGCGCTGATGCGGGACGCGGAGCCGATGAGCGCCGCCACCGCGCGCCGGATCGGTCTGGTGGACCGGGTGCTGCCCACCTCGCCGACCGGGTTCGCGCCGCGGGTCGCGGAGCTGGCCGCCGCGCTCGCCGAGGATCCGGCCACCCACCAGCGGCTCGCGGTGAAGAAGACCAACCGCGCCCGCGACGAGGCCACCGAGCCGCTGGCCGCCTACCGCGACCGGGAGCTGGCCGCGATGCACCGCGTGCTCTTCGACCCGGCGGCACCCCACCACGCGCTGCGCGCGGCGTTCCTGCGCAAGGAGCCCCCACCGACCGAGGCCCCGGCCCTGCGGGGGTAGGCGCTCGCGGCGAGCGCGCCGGCCCGCAGGCCGGACGCCTCGTGGGTGGAGCTCACCGCCGGGTTGTCCGGGGCGGTTTTCCGGAGAGAGGGTTGCCACTGGCTGTGGTTTGCGGGCTGCGGGTGGGCCAGGCCATGGAGGGCCGTGGGGCGGGGCACCCGTACGCATGCGAACGCCCCGCCGGGGGCGGGGCGTTCGGTGTGGCAACGGGGAAACCCGGGCGCGGAGGAGGGGCGGGGCCCCGCCTCCGCGCACAGTGGCGCAGCGCCTGCGTCAGTCGGCGACGCAGGTGTTGCCGAACGCCGGGTTGAGGAGCCCGACGATGTTGACGGTGTTGCCGCAGATCTGGACCGGAATGTGCACCGGAATCTGCACGACATTGCCGGAGAGAACCCCCGGCGACTTCGCTGCGCCGCCCTGGGCCCCGGCGTCGGCGGACGCTGCCGTGGCCCCGCCGAGGACAGCGGTGGCAGCCAGACCAGAGGCGACAACCGCGGTACGGATGCGCATGGTGATCCTCCCTTGTTCTATGTGCCAGACGCGCACAAGGGTGCACCTCCTCCCGAACCCGGCATTCGGTCGCCACGCCCAACAGCGCGGCCGCCCACCCGATCGGGCGAGTTCTCCGCCAACAGCACGCCGCAGCAGGGCCGGTGTGCGGGCGACGGCAACGTGCCCGCGCGCCCGCGGTGCTGTGTCGGCGTCAGCCCACCGTCTCGATGCTGGCCGTCGGGCTGCGGTAGGCCACGCTCCCCCGTCGGCTGAGCCATTCGAGTCAGTTATGCCGTGTCTTTCATATATTGCTCTGGAATGCCCGGTCGGCTGGCGACGATGAACGGGTCCTTGCTCTTCCGGAACTTCACGGAGGTTTCCATGCGCACGCGCACCGTCACGCGTTCCCTCGCCGTCGGCCTGGCGGCCCTCGGCCTCGCCGCCGCCGGCGCCACCTCGGCAGTGGCCGGTGGCCACGGGCACGGGGTCCACAAGGAGATCCACAAGAAGAAGGTCACCATCAACATCTCCGACGACGACGTCAACATCAACGACAGCGTGGCCTTCGTCTTCGGCCCGATGATCATGGACTGACGACTGACGGCTGAACACTGACGGCCGGTCCATGACCGGCCGCGCCACGACGGGCGTGGAGAGGCTCACTCCGAACCTCCAAGGATGAGCCTCTCCACGCCGTTCGCCGTTTTCAGGTCACCAGGAGGACTTGGTGACTCCCGGCAGATACCCGGCGTGCGCCTGCTCGCGGAAGCGGACGCGGGAGAGCCCGAAGGCGCGCAGATGGCCGCGGGGGCGGCCGTCCACACTGTCCCGGTTGCGCACCCTGGTGGCACTGGCGTCGCGCGGCTGCTTCCGCAACTCCGCCAGCGCAGCGCGCCGTTCGGCGTCCGTCGCACCGGGGGCGCGCAGTATCTCCTTCAGTTCGGCACGGCGGGCCGCGTAGCGCTCCACCGTGGCCCGGCGCTGCTCGTTCTTCGCGATCTTGCTCTTCTTCGCCATCAGACCCGCCCTCCCCGGGCGCGGATCCGGGCCACGGCCCGTTCGACGCCGATCACGTCCACGGTCTTGATGCCCTTGGCGCTCAACGTCAGCCGTACGTAACGGCCTTCGCTCGGCAGCCAGTAGCGCTTGCGCTGCACGTTGGGGTCGAAGCGGCGGGACGTGCGCCGATGGGAGTGGGAGACGGTCTTCCCGAAACGCGGTTGCGCTCCGGTGAGCTGGCAGTGGGCCGACAAGGGTGTTACCTACCTCTCGCTGGACTCAGTTGGAAATGATTTCCATTAACAATATAGTGGCCGTCATGGCTCGCAACGAACTACGCCCCCTCGTCAAGCTCCGCTCCACCGCGGGCACCGGCTACACCTACGTGACCCGCAAGAACCGCCGGAACGACCCCGACCGGCTGACCCTGCGCAAGTACGACCCGCGCGCCCGCCGCCACGTCGACTTCCGCGAAGAGCGCTGAAGCAGCCGACCGACCCGAGGGAGAGGCACCCCATGAAGCCCGGAATCCACCCCGCGTACGGCCCCGTCGTCTACCGCGACAAGAGCGCCGACTTCGCCTTCCTGACCCGCTCCACGCGCACCAGTGAGCAGACGATCCAGTGGGAGGACGGCAACACCTACCCCGTCATCGACGTGGAGATCTCCGCGCGCAGCCACCCCTTCTACACGGGCACGGCGCGCGTCGTGGACAGCGCGGGCCGCGTGGAGCGGTTCGAGCGGCGTTACGGCCGGAGCGGGCGGGACGGCCAGAACGGGCGGGATGGAGCGGGCCGGTGACCGACGACGAGCGACCGCAGCTGCCCGTCGTCCTCGTCGCTGGCATGCACGCCGACGCACGCCGCCGCGTCGTCGACCGGCTGCTGACCGCCGTGTCCGGCAGCGTGGTGCTCCACCACGATCTGGCATCGGCGGCGGACGGCACCGTGACCCGCACCGTGCGCGACGCCACGGGCACCGTCTCGTGCGGCGAGGCGCCGCTGGTCAACGACTGCGCCTGCTGCGCACTGCGCGAGGACCTGATGCCGGAGCTGCTCAGGCTGGCCGGGACCGCGCAGCTGGCGGTGGTCGAGCTGTGGGACTCGGTGGAGCCCAAGGCGATGGCCGAAGCCGTCGCGGCGCACGGCGGCCACACCGTCGGCCTGACCAACGTGATCACCGCGGTCGACCCGGCGCTGGTGCTGCCCTGCCTCTCCAACGGGGACGACCTCGCCGAGGCCGGGCTCGCCGCCGCGACCGCCGACCAGCGCACGATCGCGGACACCCTGGCCAGGCAGCTGGAGTACGCGCCCGTGCTCGCCCTCGTGGACGAGCACGAAGCGGACGACGAGGACCGGGCGCTGCTCAGCCAGCTCCATCCGACGGCACGGCAGGTGCCGGTCGATGCGCCGGAGCTGGTACGGCTCGCCTTCGCGGGCTTCGATGTCGAGGCGGCCGCGGCGGCCCAGCACCCGGCCTGCGCCCTGCTGCCCCAGGAGGCGGACGAGGCGGGCGTGACCACCCTCGTCTGGCGGGGCCACCGGCCCTTCCACCCGGGCCGGCTCTATCAGGCGCTGGAGGACCTGACCTGCGCCGCTGCGCGCAGCCGGGGCAGATTCTGGCTCGCGGACCGGCCCGACACCCTGCTGGGCTGGGATGCGGCGGGCGGTGCCCTGAGCGTGGAGACCGCGGGCCCGTGGCTGGCCTCGCTGCCGGACGCGGCATGGGAGCTGGTGCCGCCCGTACGCCGGGCCGCGGCGGCGCTGGACTGGCATCCCCAGCACGGCGACCGCTGCCAGCACCTGGTGTTCACCTCGCCGGGCCTGGACCGCGAAGGGCTCGTCAGGCTGCTGGAGACCTGCCTGCTCACCGACGCGGAGTACGCGGCGGGGCGGGAGGGCTGGAAGCGCTTCCCCGCCGCCTTCGACTCGCTCCTCGACCCCGTCTCCTGAACAGCCGCTCGACACCCACCACTGAACGTCCACCACTGAACGTCCACGACACGAAGGACTCCCATGCCCCGCCGCAACCCCGACCGCAAGCAGCAGCGCCCCCGCCCCAACCCGCTGGACGCGGCCGGGATCACCTACATCGACTACAAGGACACCGAGCTGCTGCGGAAGTTCATCTCCGACCGCGGCAAGATCCGCAGCCGCCGCGTCACCCGCGTCACGCGCCAGCAGCAGCGGCAGCTCGCCACGGCCATCAAGAACGCCCGCGAGATGGCGCTCCTCCCCTACTCGAGCCGCTGAACCCGCGCTCCCGCGCCCGTTCCGCTCCGCGGACCTCCGGGCCGCCGACCGGGCCATAGATGCGTCGGGAAGGGGTACCGCGGACGGGAGAGAGCCAGCACTGGTCCAGCGGTACGAAGGAGCCGACCATGAGGTACGACGAGTTCCTGGCCCAGGTCCGCGAGCGCGGCGAGTACCAGAACCGGGCGGAGGCCGAAGAGGTCACCCGGGCGGTACTGAGCGTCCTCGCCGCCCGGATCACCCCGGTCAAGGCGCAGGAGCTGGCGGCCCAGCTGCCCGGTCCGCTGGGGCCGGTCGTGGCCGAGGCCGGTGAGGATCCGCCGGAGACCTTCGGTGTGGAACAGTTCTGCGCCCACGTCGCCGAGCTCACCAACGCTCGTCCCCGCACTGCGGAGTGGGACGCCAGCGCCGTCCTCTCCACCCTCGCCGAGGCGGTCTCCGGCGGAGAGCTCAACCAGCTGCTCAGCCAGCTGCCCAGCGGTTACGCTGCGCTTTTCGGCAAGGTCGAACTGAGCCGGTAGGCGCGCCCCGAGGGGGCGCGGGGAACTGCTCCCCCATCTGCAGCTCAGGCCGCGAGGGCGGCGAGGGCGCTGTCGATCTCGGCGCGGGCCCGCGCCGCGGCGGCGGGGGCCGTCTCGACCGCGACGGTGACCCGGACACCGTGCGGCCGCGCGTCGGTGACGTACAGCTGACCCGCGCACTCGCCCCCACGCCCGGAGACCCGCCACGCGGCGACCCGGCTGTCCGGGTCCACCTCGGCCGGCAGCCCCCGCCGGTACAGCTGCGCGGCGCCCCGCGCGAAGACGGCGTCCGGGTCGCCGCCCGCCACAACCGCCGTCGATTCGAACCGCACCCTCACAGCATGCGCACGGCGGCCCTCACGGCGCGACCGGAGCGGGCACCGCGAGGGTGACCGCGAAACGGTGCTCCGGGTCGGTCCACCAGCGATGCAGCCGCAGCCCCGCGGCTGCGAGCTCGGTGCGGACGCCGTGCCGCCGGAACTTCGCCGAGACCTCGGTACGCAACTCCTCCCCGGCCTGGAAGTCGACGCTCAAGTCGACGCCGGGCAGCTTGGCGCCGAGCGCCCTGCGGGCCCGCAGCCGCATCTCGATCCACTCCCTCTCGCTGTCCCAGGCGGCGACGTGCGCGAAGTCGTCCGGGTCGAAGTCGGCGCCGAGTTCCCGGTTGAGGACGTGGAGGACGTTCTTGTTGAAGGCGGCGGTGACGCCCTCGGGATCGTCGTAGGCGGCGACGAGGGTGGCGGGGTCCTTGACCAGATCGGTGCCCAGCAGCAGCGCGTCGTCCGGTCCGAGGAGGGCCCGCAGGGAGGCCAGGAACCGGGCGCGTTCGGCGGGCAGCAGATTGCCGATGGTGCCGCCGAGGAAGGCGATGATCTTCGGCTCGGGGCAGGGCGGCAGCGGCAGCTCGTGCTGGAAGTCGGCGACCAGCGCGTGCACGGTCACCCCGGGATGGTCGGCGAGCAGTGCGTGCCCGGCCTCGGCCAGCGCGGATTCGCTGACGTCGACGGGTACGTAGGTCAGCGGGGTGCCCAGCGCGTCCAGCAGCAGCCGGGTCTTGTACGAGGAGCCGGAGCCGAGTTCGACCAGCGTCCGCGCGCCGGTGAGCCGGGCTATCTCCGGTGCCGAGTCCTGGAGTATCCAGGACTCGCCACGGGTGGGGTAGTAGACGGGGAGGGCGGTGATCTGCTCGAAGAGTTCGCTGCCGCGTGCGTCGTAGAACCACTTGGGCGGCAGCGTCTTGGGGAAGCGGGTCAGCCCTTGAGTGACGTCGGAGGCCAGTGCGGATGCGGTGGCGTTCGCGGGCAGGGCGCGGGTGAGGGTGAACCGAGAGGTGGCGGTCACGCGTGAGACTCCTTCAGGGCGGTCAGTTCGATGCCGCCCGGGTCGCCGGTGAGCAGATGGGCGTCGGGGACGGGTCGCCAGTCCGGGTGGGCGTCGTGCGGTTCGGAGGCGACGGTGAGCGAGCTGCCGGGCTCCAGCAGATACCAGAGCGTGTCGCCGCACGCGGTCGCGGCCAGCGTGCGGCCATCGGTCAGCAGGAAGTTGAGGCGGGATCCGGGGGCAGCGGTGCCCAGCTGTGCGGCGGCTTCGGCGAGGGCGTGGCCCGGTCCGGTACCCGCCCGCAGCAGGTGGAGGACGAGCGCCCAGGCCAGCGCCGAGTCGCAGCGGGCCTCCAGGGACAGCAGCTCCTGCGGCGGCAGCGCGCCGGCGACCTGGGCGACCGAGGCGGGCCATCCTGCCAGGGCGCCGTTGTGGCTGAAGAGCCACCGTCCCTTGGTGAAGGGCGCCGCGGCCGGCTCGCCCTCCGCGCAGCCGGTGGTCGCGTCCCGTACGGCGGCCAGCACAGCGGACGAGCGCACGACCCGGCACAGGTCGGGGAAGAAGCCGTCGGCCCAGATCGGCCCGGCGCGGCGGTAGCGGGCCGGCACCGGGTCGCCGTCGGCGTACCAGCCCACGCCGAAGCCGTCGGCGTTGACGGTGCCGTGCTGCTGGCGGCGCGGCGCCCACGACTGGCGGTGCAGCGAGTGCGGCGGCGCGAGCAGCACGTCCCCCAGTGGGCGCGCCGGGCCCAGCCGGGCCAGATGCCGGCACATCAGCGGCCCGCCCCGGCGCCGGCCTGAACACCCCGGGCGCTCATACCTGCTCCTCCGGCAGCGGGGTGCGTGCGGTGCGGAAGCCGGCGAAGATCTGCCGGCGCACCGGATAGTCCCAGTTGCGGAACGTCGCGCGGGCGACCACCGGGTCCGTGCCGAAGCAGCCGCCGCGCAGCACCTTGTAGTCGGGGCCGAAGAAGACCTCCGAGTACTCCCGGTAGGGAAAGGCGGTGAAGCCCGGGTAGGGCGAGAAGTCGCTGGAGGTCCACTCCCACACCTCCCCCATCAGCTGCCGTACGCCCAGCGCCGAGTCCCCTGCGGGGTAGCCGCCGACGGGCGCGGGGCCCAGGTGGCGCTGGCCGAGGTTGGCCTGTTCGGGGCCGGGGGATGACTCGCCCCAGGGGAAGTGGCGGCTGCGGCCGGTGCCGGGGTCGAAGCGGGCGGCCTTCTCCCACTCGGCCTCGGTGGGCAGCCGCCGGCCCGCCCACCGGGCGTACGCGTCGGCCTCGTACCAGCTCACGTGCATCACGGGTTCGGCCTCCGGCACCGGCTCCCGTACCCCGAAGCGGCGGCGCCACCAGCCGTCCGGCTCCCGCTGCCAGAACAGCGGCGCGCGCAGCCCGGTGCGCCGCAGATGGTCCCAGCCCGCAGGCGTCCACCAGCGGGGGTCGGCGTAGCCGCCGTCCTCGATGAAGCGCAGATAGGCGCCGTTGCTGACCGGCAGGGTGTCGATGCAGAAGGCCGGCAGTTCCCTGCGGTGTGCGGGCCGCTCGTTGTCCAGCGCCCAGGGGTCGTCGTCGGTGCCCATGGTGAACGGGCCCGCGGGAACGAGCACTTCGGACGGCAGCGCGACCGCCTCGGCGGGCGCCGCGGGTGGCGGCGGCGCGCTGAGTGCGGCCGGGCCGCGGCGCAACTGGTGGGTGATGAGCATGGTTTCGGCGTGCTGCTGCTCGTGCTGGGCGATCATGCCGAACGCGAACCCGTCCGCCACCAGCGGGCGCCCCGCCAGCTGCGCGCGCTCCAGGATCCGGAAGGCGTGGCCACGGACCTTCGTCAGATAGGCGCGGGCCTCGTCGGGCGGCAGCAGCGGCAGCGCCGGGCGCTCGGCGCGGGGGTGTTCGAAGGCGTCGTAGAGCGAGTCGATCTCGGGCCGCAGCGGCGCCTGGCCGCCCACGGCACGCAGCAGCCACTGTTCCTCCTGGTTGCCGATGTGCGCCATGTCCCACACCAGCGGAGACATCAACGGCGAGTGCTGGGCCGTCAGTTCGGCATCCTCCACACAGTCGGAGAGCGCCAGCGTGCGCTCACGGGCGCGGGTGAGGGCGTCGAAGGCGTGGGCGCGCAGTCCGGCGCGCCCCTCAGCAGCGGTCACCATGGTTCTCCCAGCTGTCGGGGGCGGGTCTGCTGTCGGGGGGTCTGCTGTCGGTGGTGGGCTCCGGGTGTGGTGTTGTCGGGGGCAGCGCTGTCGGGGGTGGTCGCGGGCTTTCCTGAGGTGGTCCCGGGCGCGTCGAGCCGGTCGTCGGCCGGGCAGCGGCCGGGTACGACGTAGCGTGCGGTGAACTCCTCCACGGCTGCCCGTACCTGGCGCCCCGCGCCCAGCCGGGGCAGGGCCTGGCGGGCGAGGTCGAAGCAGTCGCGGGCCGCCGCGTGCAGTTCGGGGTCGGTCAGCCCGTCCCTGGCTGCGCGCTCCCAGAGCGCGTTGCGGGGTGCGGGTCCGGCGGCTGCGAGGTCGGCCAGCGGCTTGACGACGCGGTAGGCGCTCTCGCTGGCCTGTGCGTCGTCGAAGAGCGCCGTGGTCACCGCGAGGGGCACCACCCAGCCGTCCGGGCCTGGTTGCGCGTCGATCATCCGCAGCTCCAGGTGCCCCCGGGGCCGCACGGGCGGGAAGAGGGTGGTCAGGTGGTAGACGAGATCGTCCAGCCGGGGCGGCCGCAGCCGGTGCCGGCCGGGGTGGGTGCGGGTGCTGCGCCGGATCCACTGCCGGAACGTCATCCCGTCCCCGGGCACCGTCCATGGGCCCTCGGCGGTGCGGACGCAGAGCAGCGGCGCGTCCAGCGCGTAGCGGGCCCACGCCTCGCGTGGGTTGCGGCCGGTGTCGGCCGGTGCGAGGTTGCGGTAGCCGTCGAGCGCGGCCCATACGCCCTGCCGGGCCGAACGCCACCCGGACCAGGGTTCCTCGGTGCCGGGCGAGTTGGCGAACGCCGCCGTGAGGACGGCGCCCAGCAGGTGCGCCAGCAGCCAACGACGGCTCAGGCCGAACGGTCCAGGCTCCGCGGTGCCCGCGTCGAGGCAGATCTGCACGGAGGCGGAGGAACACATCATGGCGCGGCCGGCCGGGCCGGTGCGGTCGAAGTAGGCCTCCATGGCGCGATAGCGCCGGTCCTCGAGCAGCCGCTGCGGCGGACGGGGATCGAGGCCGTGCCCGACGAGGGCGATGCCGCGCCGGCGCAGCTGTGCGCGGGCGGCGGCGAGATCCGTGGAAACCGCCTGGACACAGGCGGCGAGAGAGGTGGCGGGCTGGGAGCTGAACTCCAGCTGCCCGCCGGGTTCGAGGGTGATCGCGGAGCTCAGCGGTACGCCACGGAGCGCGGTGGCGGCGGCGCGGAGGGCGCCGACGCCGACGTGGGGGGCCGGGGGCCGGACCCGGCCGTCGTGGCGGGGGGACGGCTCC
>NZ_JADKMA010000165.1 GCF_017676365.1 Streptomyces oryzae | reverse complement strand
CCTCGTACAGGGGCACCCCCTCCCGCGCCCGCCCGGTGCGGAGTGCTCCCGGAACGGCGCGCCCCGAATGACGCGCCCCGAAGGGGCGCGGGGCTGTATCGATGTGCGGCTCCGCCGCGTGGGCGCGACCAGCCATAAACAGCCCGCAGCCCGCAGACGTCGGACACGGGCACCCCCTCCCCGCCACCGCCCGACGCGGAGTACCCCTCCCACACAGAAAGCCCCGCGCGCCGGTTCCGCAAAGTTCCTCCGCATTTGGCAACGCCCTGGCGACGTTCGGTCATTGACGCGAACTCGCCACCGCGCTCAGGATGCCCAGCATGTTGGAGGCTCTTGATCTCGACTCCGTCCAGCAGCAGGTCTACGAGGCGTTGGTGGACGGTGCCGTGACCGTCAACGAGCTGCGTGCCGCCGCGGGTGTGAGTGCGGCCCGCGTCCGGGCCGCACTGGCCTCCCTGGAGAAGTTGAACCTGGTCGGGCGCTTCTCCCCGGACGGCGACAGCAAGGCGGACCGGGGCGGGAAGGGAGCCGAACGCTATCTTCCGGTGGCCCCCGAGATCGCCTTCGAGTCGCTGCTGCTCGCCCGCGAGGAGGAGATCCACCGCACACGCCGTCATATCCAGCACCTGGCCGCGCGGTTCCGGGCACACACGGCGGGGCGCGATCCGCTGGAGCTGGTGGAGATCGTCACGGGGCGCGCAGCCGTCATCCGCCAGGTCGACCAGCTCCAGCGCAGCGCACGTGCCGAGATACGGGGCATCGACCGTCCGCCGTACGCCAACAGCGACCCCGACCGCCTCGACCCGAAGACCGGGATGATGCCGGTGCAGGCGCAGATGATGCGGCGCGGCATCAGCTACCGGGTCATCTACGACACCGAAGGGCTGGCCACCTTCCACCGGTTCGACAAGGACATCGGCGCGGCCGCCGAACTGGGCGAGGACGCCCGGGTGATGGCGGACACCCCGACCAAGATGCTGATCGCGGACGACCGTATCGCGCTGATCCCCCTGCGCGCCGCGCCGAACGAGCTGGCCAGCAGCGTCGTCGTACACCCCTCAGGGCTGCTGGAGGTGCTGTGCGAGTTCTTCGAGGTGCTGTGGGGGAGGGCGCTGCCGATCTCGGAGTATCTCTCCGGCCGCCGCCCGGGGGCTCCGGACGGGCCGAGCCCGCAGGAGGCCAAGCTGCTGGCGCTGCTGACGACCGGTATGACGGACCAGGTGATGGCCCGCCAGCTGGGCATCAGCTACCGCACGTTCCAGCGGCGGCTGCACGGGCTGATGGAGCGCCTCGGTGCCACGACCAGGTTCCAGCTCGGCGTACGCGCGGCGAGCCTGGGCTGGCTCCCGCAGGCACCGGGTGCCGGTTCCGGCCCCGCCCGAACCGCCAAGAATGGCCCGCCGTACGGCAATTGACCGTCTACCCGCGTCACTCGCCACCCCTTGTCCTGCTCGTAGCAGTGCGCCTAGCGTTCGGTTCGCGCACCCCACAGCGCACCCCCCACACGAGGAGGAACCCTCCCCATGGCAGTGACGCGCAAGAAAGTTGCCCTCGGCATATCGGCCGCGGTGGCCGCAGCGGCCATCGGCACCGTCACGGCGCTCCCCGCGAACGCGACCCCCGATGCCCCCGCAGAAGGCACCGTCATCGGTGCCCACTCGGCGAAGGCCGTCAAGGGCAGCTACATCGTCACCATGAAGAAGTCGGCCGTGAGCACCACTTCGGCCGCCGCGAAGGGCAAGTCGGTCATCGCCGACCACGGCGGCAAGGTGCGCAAGACCTTCACCAAGGCGCTCAACGGCTACTCCGCGAAGATGTCCGCCGACGAGGCCAAGAAGCTGGCCGCGGACCCGGCGGTCGACAAGGTCTACGCGAACCAGAAGCACTCCATCACCGGCGAGCAGGACAACCCGCCCTCCTGGGGTCTGGACCGGATCGACACGCCCGAGCTGAAGCTGGACAAGAAGTACGTCTACCCGGACACCGCGGGTGAGGGCGTGACCGCCTACATCATCGACACCGGCGTCCGCACCACGCACAAGGACTTCGGCGACCGCGCCAAGAGCGGCTTCGACGCGGTCGACGGCGACGACGACGCCAACGACGGCAACGGACACGGCACCCACGTCGCCAGCACGGTCGCGGGCAAGGCGCACGGCGTGGCGAAGAAGGCCAACGTGGTCGCCGTCCGCGTCCTGGACGACCAGGGCTCCGGCACCACCGAGCAGGTCGTCGAGGGCATCGACTGGGTCACCAAGAACGCCAAGGCCCCCTCGGTCGCCAACATGTCGCTGGGCGGCGGCGCTGACGAGGCGCTGGACAAGGCCGTGCAGAACTCCATCGAGGCCGGTGTCACCTTCGCGGTGGCCGCGGGCAACGAGTCAACGGACGCCGGGAACAGCTCGCCGGCCCGGGTCAAGGAAGCCATCACGGTCGGTGCCACCGACGACAAGGACGCCCAGGCGGACTTCTCCAACTACGGTGACGTCCTCGACCTGTACGCGCCCGGCGTGGACATCACCGGTGCCTGGAACACCGGCGACGACGCCACCAACACCATCTCCGGTACGTCGATGGCCACGCCGCACGTCACCGGCGCCGCAGCGGTCTACCTCTCGGGCCACAAGGACGCCAAGCCGGACGCCGTCGCCAAGGGTCTGACCGAGGGCGCGTCCAAGGACGTCGTCGGCAACCCGGGTCAGGGCTCGCCCAACCTGCTGCTGAACGTCGTCAAGTAACACCGGACACCCAGTAGCGGTACTCGAGTAACAGCGAACACCGCCGGGCGACCCTGCCCGGCCAACCCCCCACCTTCCGCGGCCCGGTGCCCCACACACCGGGCCGCGGTCGTGTGCGGGTGCCCGGAGAGAGCGGCGCCGGCGAAGGTCACTTGCGCTTGCTGGCCAGCAGCAGGGTCCACCAAGGGCCGCCGCGGCCGCTGCTCACCCCCACACCGGCGTGCCGGTAGGCGCAGTTGGTCAGCGTGGCGCGGTGCTCGGGGCTGCGCATCCATGCGCGTACCACCTCCGCGGCGTTCCACTGGCCCCGCGCGAGGTTCTCTCCCACGCGCCGGAACCGGTACCCCTCGGCCGCCACCCGTCGTCCCGGGCCGGAGTCACCGGCCCGGGTGTGGGACAGCACATGAGCGTGCGCCATCCGCGCGCTGTGCCGCTGCGCCGCCCGCCGCAGCGCCCCGTGCTTGACCACTCCTCGGCACTGCGCCCGGACGCGCTCCGCGTTGACCAGCCGGAGGACGTCGGCGTTCGCCGTACGGAGCACCGCCCGATGCCACCCCGTGGCGCCGGCCTCCCACCCTGGGGCGGTCACCAGCGCCAGCGCCAGCGCGAGCCCGACGGCCACGGCTCGCCCGGCGAACGGGCTGATCGCGTGTCTCATGAATCCCTCGCATTTCTCGCGCCACGGCTGCACGGAACGCCGCCGACTACTGCCCGAATTTCGCTTTTCCTTGCTTTCCGGGTGATGAACCGACATATTCCGCTTTACGGGTTATGAGCGAGGCATTCGAGGGAAGGCGGAAGCGCCGCCGAATCGGTGGTGTTCCGGCCCACCTCAGGCCCGGCCGGGCCGCACCAGTCCCGTCTCGTACGCGAAGACCGCCGCCTGGGTGCGGTCGCGCAGGCCGAGCTTGACCAGGACGCGGCTCACATGGGTCTTGACCGTCTGCTCGGCTACCACGAGCTGTTCGGCGATCTCCAGGTTGGACAGCCCCCGTGCGACGAGTGAGAGGACCTCCGTCTCCCGCTCCGTGAGATCGGCGACGCGCTCCATGAACTGCCTGCCGCCCGGCTCGTCCGGCATGCCGGCGAACTTCTCGATGAGGCGTTTGGTCAGGCCGGGCGCCAGCAGGGCCTCGCCCCGCGCCACCACCCGTACGCCGTCGGCCAGTTCGGCGGCGGAGGCGTCCTTGAGCAGAAAGCCGGACGCTCCCGCGCGGAGGGCTTCGAAGACGTACTCGTCCAGGTCGAAGGTGGTCAGCACCAGCACCCTCGGGCGGTCGGCCGCGGTCGCCCCCGCGATCCGGCGGGTGGCCTCGATACCGCCCAGCCGCGGCATCCTGATGTCCATCAGCACGACATCGGGCGCCAGTTCGGCAGTCCGCTCCACCGCCTCGAGCCCGTCCACGGCCTGGCCGACCACCGTGAGGTCCGGCTCGGCGTCCAGCAGCACGGTGAAGCCCTGCCGCACCATCTTCTGGTCGTCGGCGAGCAGTACGCGGATGGTGCGGGCGGCGGTCGTCACGAGGGGTCCTCAATGGTCAGGGGGCTCTGGGCGCTCCGGGTGGTCCGGGTGGTCCGGGTGGTCGGGGTGGTCCGGGTGGGGGTCTCGGCGGGGCTCGGCACCGGCAGGCTCGCCGTCACGCTCCATCCGCCGTCGGCCGTGGCCCCGCACCACAGTGTGCCGTCCAGCATCGCGGCGCGCTCCCGCATACCGGGCAGGCCGTGGCCCGCGCCGCGGGAGGGCATCGCGGGGGCGGTCGGGTCCGGCGCGGTGTTGGTGACCCGGACGGTCAGCTCCGTGGGGTGGTAGCCGATCTCCACCTCCGCCGCGGCGCCCGGCGCATGCCGCAGCACGTTGCTCAGCGCCTCCTGGACGATGCGGTAGGCCGACACCTCCATGCCGGGGGGAAGGGGGCGGGGCTCGCCGACGGTACGGGTGGTCACCGGCGGCCCGGCGGCCCGTACGTTGGCGACCAGCTCCGGCAGCCCCTCCAGGGTGGGCTGCGGCGCATGCCGGTCGTCGTCGAGCGCGTCCTCGGAACGCAGTACGCCCAGCACCCGGCGCAGTTCGGCCAGCGCTTCGACGGCGTGCTGCCGGATGCCCGCCAGGCTCTCCTTCAGCTCCTCGGAGGGGTTCTCCACCAGATGCGGCGCGGCCTGCGCCTGGATGGAGATGACGGACATGTGGTGGGCCACCACGTCGTGCAGCTCCCGGGCGATGCGGTTGCGCTCCTCCAGCAGCGTGCGCCGGGTGCGCTCCTGTGCGGTCTTCTCCTCCTGCACGACCAGCTCGCTGCGGGCCGCCTGCCGCCCGAACAGCGCACTGCCGACCACCACTGCGAGGGCGAGCACGAGGAAGTCGGTCGGCATGTTGCGGAACGCGGACGGGCCGGAGAACTGGTGCATCACCAGTCCGCAGAGCACTGTGCTCACCACGCTGAGCAGCAGCGCGCCGAGTGCGGCCCGGGGCCGTCTGCGTACGGCGACCAGCAGCAGCACCCCCGCCTGGCAGGCCACTCCCGGCGCCGTCCAGGGGGACTCCCGGAACCACGGGGGCGGGGACACCCCCATGACCACGGCGATGACCACCATGGTGCCCGTCACCACCCACCAGGACGTCACCGGCCGGAAGGCCGCCAGTACCAGCGCCGCTGCCTGGCCGCCCCCGAGCAGTACCGCCTCCGTCGTACCGAAGCCGCCGAACCCGTCCGAGGTCAGCATGCCGATGTTGAACACCCCGAGCACGAAAGCGGCCAGCGACAGCGCCAGCACCACGGTCGGCTGCCAGATCCGCCACCCGGCGCCCCCCTCGGACCCGCCCTCCACCCTGAACAGCTCCTCCCGCAGCGCTTGCCAGGCGCGGTACGCGATCGTGAGGGGCCTTCCGTAAGACACGCGTCGCATGCCTGCCGACGCTATGCCCTCCGGTGCGTGCTCGCGTCCCGCTGCGGAGCCCACTCGCGGCGTAGCTCTCAAGTAAGGGGCCTGCCTCTCACGTACGAGGCGGCGCCGCCGAAATACTCCGCAGTGACCGCTTCTTCCTGCGGTCGACCGCCCATATCGTGACCGGGATCAGAACACCCGCGCAGACAGCGCCGATGGGCATGAACACCAACCGGTACAACGGAGCGGCCGACCAATACGCCCACGTGTCCCCCGCGAAGACGGTGTCGCCCACGGATACCCCGTTCTTGCCTGTGATCACCTCACCGGAGCCGGTGCGGCCGTCCGGGAACACCCATGACCCGCCGCAGCTGGACGGCGGCAGAGCAGGCCCACCGCCTTCCACGCACCGCGCCACAGTGCGCATCGTGGCAGTCTCACCCGCCATCAGCTTCTGCGCGTTGCCGGCGATCCACACCACGAGCCAGATGGCCAGCACAGCGGGCATGATCAGCGCCGCAACGAGGGTTCCCATCGATCTCAACCTGGTCGACGCCGCCTCGTCCTGAGGCTGTGCGATGTCCTCGGACACGATCCCCCCTGTCTGTCGGTGCGAGGTGCAATACGAGGGTTCCCAATGTCCGACAGAGGGTTAACCATGAGGAGTTGGGTGAAGACAGCCGGGCCGGAGAGGGGAAGTCGATGGTGCTGGGACCGCAGGGCGCGGACGGGGGGCCGCTGAAGTACTTCCAGGAGAACCCGCTCAGTCGCCGTGCCGAACTGTTCTTGTTCGGCGGGATCTTCCTCTTCAGCGTGGGATTCCTCCTCTTCGGCCTCTTCGTGCTGGCCCCCTGAGGCTTGTCCCGCGAATGATCTCCGGGTGAGTGTGGGCGGGGCAGTGGGCGGTCGGCCGGCGCCCGCTGAAGGGAACTGTCCAGGACGGCACCGCTGCCGTGCTCAGACCAGCCACGCGGTGATCACTCCAGCCCTCCTGCCGTCGCGGGTCCCATTTCCTCGGCCCAACGTCGACTCCAGGCGTCCAGCGGGCTCAGCGCCTCGACAAGATCCTCGCCGAGCTGAGTGAGGCGGTAGCCATCGCCGTCCAGGGTGAGCAGGCGGGCGCCGGACAGTTCCTCGATCCGGGTACTGAGCACGCTGGAGGACATGCGCTCGCATCGGCGCTGCAATTCACGGAAGCCGGCCGGAGCTTGACTCAGTTCCCACAGGATCCGCATCGTCCAACGCCGTCCGAGCAGGTCGAGTGCGGCCATCACTGGACGACCCGATTCGGACCCCCGCACCGGCACACCCGGACGTGGCGCTCTGGCTTCCATACTCACTCCTTGCGCTTCGGTTCTCGAAGCATCATAATGATTCGAAAATCGAAGCATGAGATGCCGCGATGGCACGCATCGAATCGCTCACCCTGCCCTGCCCTGCCTTGCCCCGCCGCGGCGCTGGCCGGCGTCGGCGCCATGGCGATCACGACGCTGACAAGCCTCGCTCTCGCCCGTCGGCGCCCGTCCGGGACCAACCCGTAAGCCCGTAAGTCAGATGCGCTCATCCCCACGCTGGAGGTTCCATGCCCAAGGGCTACTGGGTCAGTGTCTACCGCACCATTTCGGACCCTGAGAAGCTGGCTGCTTACGACAAGCTGGCCCGCCTGGCCGTCGAGGCCGGGGGCGGCCGGGTCCTCGTCCGTGGCGGTCGGGTCGTGGCGCATGACGCCGGAATCGCCGAGCGCACCATCCTGATCGAGTTCGACAGCTTCGAGCAGGCCGTCGCGGCACGCGAGAGTGCGGCCTACCAGGACGCCCTGGCCACTCTCTCCGACGGCGTCGAGCGCGACTTCCGCATCGTCGAAGGCATCGACTGACCGAGGACCAGTCGCGGCAAGAGGGGGCGGCCGCGTCAGAGGCCGCGGGAGCTCTACGCCGACCGCGGCTACGACCACGACTGCTACCGCCACCAGATGTGGGCGAAGGGCATCAAGCCCGTGATCGTCCGCCGTGGCACCGAGCACGGTTCCGGCCTGGGCGCCAAGCGGTGGCCTCCGGCGTGCGGCGATGGCCGCCCACCCCCGCACACGGGATGACTCCGCAGACCGACTGGTCGGTCTGCCCGAGGGGGTGCCGTAGACCGGCCTTGCCCTCTCGGTCATCCGTGACCGCCTGATCAACGTGCTCGCCCGCCCGGCCCGCTCCGCCCGCCGCCTCACCCTGCACCCGCCCGAACGCTGGCCCTGGAAGGGGCAGACCAGCGGCCACCCCATGCCCGAATCCGCAACTCAGCCCCAACACGGCCTGCACGACCCCGAAACGATCAACCGGGAATCAAGCCGGTGGATCCGGGCTGAATCAGCGCACCAGGCAAGGGGGCTCTCACAGTACCTGTATCACCAGGGTCTCCCAGACGTCCCAAACGCCTGTCAGCCTGGTTAAGTCGAAAGCGCCGACAACACTCCATGGACACGCACTACAGCTTTACCCCCATCAGTCAAATTCAGTGCCCCGAATGCGGGACCGTGTCGGCGCATTCTTCCACCACAGAAGGGGCGGAGATCAATGGCGGGCAACCAATTCACCACGCACACAGAAATTTTCGATCTGAGTGGGAAGTACGCCCTTGTCACTGGCGGCACCAGCGGCATTGGGATGATGCTGGCGCGCGGCCTTCTCCAGGCCGGCGCCCGCGTCGTCATCAGCTCACGCAACGCAGACAGGTGCGCGGAGGCACAGCATCTACTGTCCGAATTCGGCGACGTTCAAGCAATCCCCGCCGACCTGTCCAGGCACGACGAATGTCAGCGCCTCGCTGATCTTGTCATGGCCGACTCGGAACGCCTGGACATCCTTGTCAACAACGCGGGAGCGATGTGGCGCGAGCCGCTGGAGACGTTCCCGGACGAGGGCTGGGACTCAGTGATCGACCTCAACCTCAAGTCGCCGTTCTGGCTGGTGCAGGCGCTGCTCCCCGCACTTCGCGGGGCGGGCACCGCCGATGATCCCGCGCGGATCATCAACATCGGCAGTATCGCCGGCATCCACGTCGCCGAGTCGCCCAACTACTCCTACGCCAGCAGCAAAGCGGCACTCCATCAACTCACCAGGGTGCTTGCCAGAGAGCTGGGCCCACAGCACGTCACGGTGAACGCGGTAGCACCGGGAGTGTTCCCGTCGCGGATGACGGCGTCCGCGCTCGATGCCATGGGCGACACGATCGCGGCGGCAACCCCTCTGCGCCGGCTCGGCCGCGACGACGACATGGCAGGCATCGCCGTGTTTCTCGCCAGCCGGGCTGGGTCGTACCTCACGGGCACCATCATCCCGGTAGACGGCGGCACTGCGACGACCGCGACGGGTACCCCCTAGACCGCGGGACGGGCTTACGGTAAGAGGATGGCCACGATGGATCCACGCACCGAGATCCGGGAGTTTCTCAGCTCGCGTCGCGCACGCATCACACCCGAGCAGGCGGGCCTGCCCGCTTACGGCGGCAACCGCCGGGTCAAAGGTCTGCGCCGCGAGGAGGTAGCGCTACTGGCGGGGGTATCGGTCGACTACTACGTGCGCATGGAGCGCGGCAGCCTCGCCGGTGCCTCCGATGGCGTGCTCGACGCGTTGGCCGCTGCCTTGCAACTCGACGAGGCCGAGCGCGACCACCTCTTCCACCTCGCGCGCCAATCCAGGGCGCCCAGCGGCCCACGCAGGCGTAGGTCTGCCGTGACGGTGCGCTCGACGCTGCAGCAGGTGCTCGACGCGATCTCCGATGCGCCGGCCTGGATCGGTAACGGCCGTTATGACGTGCTCGCCATGAATCAACTCGCTCGCGCGCTGTATTCACCGGTGCTGGCTGACCCGCGACGGCCCGCGAACACAGCACGGTTCGTCTATCTCAACCCCGATTCGGCCAGAGAATACTTTGTCGATTACGACCAAGTTGCCGGTGACGTGGCCGCGAAGCTACGCATGGAAGCCGGCCGCAATCCGCACGACGAGGAGCTGGTCGCCCTAGTCGGCGAGTTGTCAACGTGCAGTGAGCTATTCCGGCAGCGGTGGGCATCTCAGGACGTGCGGCTGCACCGGTCCGGCCGCAAGCGCCTGCGCCATCCGATCGTGGGCCAGCTCGACTTGGACGTCGAGTCCCTGGACCTGCCCGCCGAACCCGGCCTGCACCTCAACGTCTACACCGCACCCGCGGGCACACCGACCGCTGACAACCTAGCGCTCCTGGCGTCGTGGGCGGCCACCCAACAGACGCTGGCGACCGAACTCGAAGCACACAACGGGTAGTCCAACCCCTTCGGCCGTACTAGTCAGCGGACCATGGCGTGGGGCAACAATCTACCGGAAAGCAAACACGGGAGTGAGACAAAAATCAGTGCATCATCGATTAGCAGTACGGGGACTCCTACGACACGCGCTAGTGGCTCGTCACGCGGCCATGGCCGGGTAATCGGTCTCAGTTCGGATCGGTGAATCAGCCCGGATCCACCGGCTTGATGCCGGTGGATGGTTCCAGAAACGAAGAAGCACCTTGCGACTTGCGATGACGGGGTTTCTCCAGGACCACATCAGGCACGATGGGCAAGGCACTTCCGAGATGCAATCTTTCCATGCCGCGGCGGCGGTCTTCCGCGTTCGATGACCCGAACCTCATCGCGTACGGCGGCTGGAGCCGGTGGTGCGGCTGGCCGACAGGCGGTTCCGGTCCGGCGCTGGTGCTGCTCCACGGCGTACCCAAGACCAGCTATCACTGGCGGCACCTGATCCCCAAGCTCACCGCGCGGTACACGGTCGTCGCCCCGGATCTGCGCCGCTTCCGGCCACCGCTCCGCGACAGAGCACTGGCCCCACCACCCCGAACACCATGAGTGGGCGCACCCCCCTCTCGCGTAATCAAGTCGAGGCGCACGCTGAGATTTTGAGGTGAAGTCACACAACGGCGACGAGTTGATCTCGTGTCGGCCCCCGATGAAAGTGTTCTTGTATCTTGTGTCCCACACCCCCCGCAGACAGGAGCTTCTGTCATGAGCACTCTCGGGTTCGCCGGAAAGTCATGCGTCGTCGCCGCTCTGGCCTCCGCGGCCACGCTGCTGACGCCGGCCACACCGGCCTCCGCCTCGGACTGGGACCGGAGCTGCTACAGCATCAAGGCCCCCTACAAGGGCATCAGTGAGATCATCGGCGCGGCCAGCAAGACCAGCAGCAGGTGCGAGGACGCCACGATCTCCCTGCAGCGCCACCGCTGGTACGGCTGGCAGGAGGTGGACTGGGCCCCGCTCGAGAGTGGCTCCAACATCGCGTACTGGGGCTGCACAGGTTCCGGCACCTACACCTACAAGACTGTCGTGGCCGTCGACTCCAACCTCGCCATCTACGAGAGCGACGAGCGCCGCTTGACCTGCTGAGGGCGGACCGGCCGGGGGCTCGGCCGGCCGGAGCCTCCGAGATCTCCTGGCGCGACGTGAGATTCGTGCGCGCCCATACTTGGTTGATGTGCCAGCCACCAGACGGGTCACAGGACAACCTTCAGGTGCTGCCTGGCAAAGGATCACTGTTCGCGGACGGGTGGCGTGGGTGCCTTCGCCCTGTGGACGGCCCGCAGTTGGTCGCCGTATCGGTAGACGACGAGGGGCGGTTCGCCGTTCTCCTGGATCAGGAGCCGGTAGAGGAATGGTGAGGGCCCCGTCACCTGGATGATCTCGCCGGTCTTCCCCGTCTTCCTGTCCTGCGCCACGTCGCCGACGGCCCACATCTCACACACCCCGCAACCGCCGCTGCCCCCGTGGCGCCTCCGGCGCGTGTCTGCGGTGCAGATGGGCGCCGAACAGCGCTTCTAGGTCGGCGCGCGGTTTCGGGTCCAGCGCCGACCTGTTGATCATCATGCGGAACCACTCACAGTCCTGGCAGGAAACAGACTGCTCCTGCGGAGGGCTTTCGTGCTCCATGCTTCCCACCTGTCGCGGTAGTTGATCGTCACTTTCCGTGGTGAAGACAACACGGACGGCGCTACGATGTCGCGGTATGAGCGCCCTTTCTCATGGATGGCGCTTTCAAGGAGCCTGCGGGGCACGGGAGTTAGGCAGGTCGGCTGGGTGGGAAACAGAAGCGGCCAGCAGGAATGAGCATCCCGCCGAGCCTCGGCGAAGACGTCCGCCGCGTCAGACAGGCCCGCCGCATCTCCCAGACGGCGTTCGCCACCGCCACCGGCTACACCCAGAGCTATGTGAGCCGCGTGGAGTCCGGGGAGTTCATGCCCTCCATGAAGTTCGCCGAGGTGTGCGACCGCACCTTCGGCACGGGGGACCTGTTCGTCGGCCAACTGCGGCGCGTGCTCGATGGGGAGTACCCGGCGTGGTTCGCCCCGTACATCGATGCGGAGCAGGACGCGACGGCCATTCGGGACTTCTCCACCATCTTCATCACGGGTCTGTTGCAGACGGAGGCATACGCGCGTGTATCGCTGACAGGCGGACGTCCCAACCTCTCGGCGCGCGATATCGACGCGAAGGTGGCCAGCCGCCTGCGGCGCCGGGAAATCCTGGAGGGGCCCGATCCTCCGCGGGTCTGGGTGGTCCTTTACGAAGCCTGTTTGCGGGCTCAAGTTGGCTCGCCCGAAGTGATGGCGGGTCAGCTGAAGCACCTGCTGGACGAGGTGCGACGACACCACACGCTGACGGTTCAAGTGCTGCCGTACTCGTCGGCAGAGGCCGGGATCGGCGTGCCCTACGTCCTGTTGGACATGCCTGAGGGTAAGCCGTGCGTCTTCGTTGAGGGGCCGCAAGGCGGGCGGCCGTACGAAGGACCGGAGACCGTCGCCAACTCGGCTCACCCCTACGATGAAATCCGGGCTAGTTCGTTGAGTCCGCGAGAATCGGTGGCCTTCATCAGCGCTGTAAGGGACGAGCATGAGCGAAACGCAGTGGATCAGAAGCAGCTACAGCGACAAACAAGGGAGGCAACTGCGTCGAGTGGGCCCCGGGTCTCGTGTCCGGCGGGGACGGGGTGGTTCCGGTGCGGGACAGTAAGGACACCGCTCGCACTCCGCTGTCGTTTTCCGTAGACGCCTGGCGGGCATTCGTTGAGGACGTGAAGCGCTCCCGTTGAGGCGTGAGGGATGACCATGAGCGGCAAAGCGGCATGGATCAAGTCGAGCTACAGCGACGGCCAGGGGGGCAACTGCGTCGAGTGGGCCCCGGCGCTCGCGTGCGACGGCGGGGTGGTTCCGGTGCGTGACAGCAAGGACGCCACTCGCGCAGCGCTCTTGTTCTCGTCGCTCGCCTGGCAGGCGTTCGTGGAGGAGCTGAAGCGCTCCCGCTGAAGGGATGACCATGAGCGGAACGCAGTGGATCAAGAGCAGCTACAGCGACCCGCAAGGCGGCAACTGCGTCGAGTGGGCCCCGGGGCGCGTGTCAGGCAGCGGGGTGGTCCCGGTGCGTGACAGCAAGGAGACGGGGCGCTCCCTCTCGTTCTCGCCGGCCGCTTGGCGGGTGTTCATCGAGGGTGTGAAGCGCTCGGTGTGAAGGGCAAGCCGCTATGGGTCAGGTCCCGTTGCGGGGGTGGAGGGAAGGCGGGGTGTCGCCGGTGGTCGGGGGGCCGATGTGGTCGGCGATGAGCCGCTGGTAGTTCGGGCACTGGGTGACGTCCTCGTGGGTGCAGTTCAGGCCGCCCTCGATGAGCTGCAAGGAGACCTGGGCCGCGGCGATTCTGGAGCGGAGCTTCTCGGCCTCGTGGCTCAGGATCCGGTGCCGGGTGGTGCGGTCGACGGTGGCGGACAGGCTCCTGATGGTGTCCAGGCTGAGGCCGGCCTCCTTGGAGAAGCGGATGATCGCCACACGGGTCAGGTCGTCCGCACCGTAGCGGCGGCGTCCGTTCGCGTCCCGTTCGGGGTGCAGCAGGCCCATCGACTCCCAGTGCCGCAGGACATGCGTGGCCAGGCCGAACCGTGCCGCGAGGGCGCCGATGCTCATCGTGGCGGCGCGGCCGTCTTCGCTTGACTTCATGTCGGCATTAAGTCGCAGCCTTGCGTCCATGTCCAGAAACCAGGACGCGGTGGAAGCGCACCGCGACACCCAGGCCCTGCTGGCCGTCCTCGACGCGGCGGACGAGATGCCGAGCGCCATCCGGCTGCGGGCCCGCTCCTACGAACTGCTGTCTCTCGTCCCGGACTCGACCGTCGTGGATGTCGGCTGCGGTGCCGGACGCGCCGTCGCCGAGCTGGCCGAACGCGGGGTCCACGCGGTGGGCGTCGACCCCGGCCCGTCGATGCTGGCCGCGGCCCGGGAACGGTGGCCGGGGGCCGAGTTCCGGGAGGCGGGGGCGGAGAATCTGCCGTTCGCCGACGGAAGCGTGCGCGGCTACCGTGCCGACAAGGTCTTCCACGTACTTCAGGAACCAGGGCGCGCCGTGGCGGAGGCGCGGCGCGTCCTCGCTCCGGGCGGCAGGATCGTCCTGGTCGGGCAGGACTGGGACGCCATCGTGATCGACTCGGACGACGCGGCGCTCACCCGCACGATCGTGCATGCGCGCGCCGACCTCCTGGGCACGCCCCGGGCCGGTCGCCAGTACCGCGGCCTGCTCCTGGACGGCGGCTTCGACGATGTCGCCGTCGAGGTGCACACGATCGTGTACACCGACTCCGCGATGCTGTCGCTGGTCACCAGGCTCGTGGAGCCGGCCTGCACGAGCGGGGCCGTCGACCGCGACCAGGCCGACGCGTGGCTCGCCGAGCAGCGCCGACGCGCCGAAGCCGGCCGCTTTCTCATCGCCATTCCGTTCTTCGTGGCCGCCGCCTCCGCCTAGGAGCCCTCCGGCAGCCCTTGCCCGCGCACGTGCCTGGCCTGGCGTGGCGTCCTGGCATCGTCGGACCCCGAGGGGCGAATGCCAGACGGCGGCGTGAAGCGCTCTCGACGGTGACATGCCGAAGGTGCTCCGGCCGGCCACCCGACCGGAGCACCGACCGACCAGTCGGTCAGGAAGACCAGGGCTCGGCGACAGTCCAACTGGTGTCGTCGCTCCAGGCGGCGGTGGCGTCCCAGTCGTGGGAGCCGCCGTCGCTGGCGATGTAGGCGTTGTGGTCGTAGTGGCGTAGGAAGTCGCTGGGGAAGTTGAGCGACCGCAGCGACACGCCCTCGCCGCTGTGGCCGGTCTGCGGACAGAAGGTGGCGTCGTTCTTGAACTGCGAGCTGTCGCCGGCGCCGAGACGCATGCGGAAGTCGGAGTGCCGCAGGTACTGGCCGGGTTTGTCGGCGGACTCGAAGGAGACGCACGACGCGTCGCCCAGACCCGCGCGGACGGTCCAGGTGGCGGCGGCCTTGGCGTCGGGCGGGCTGGAGCCGGAGATTTCCCCGATGCCCACGTTGCCGTCGGCGTCGTGCCGGAGGGAATCCTTGGTGCAGCACTCCGTGGTGGCCCGTAGCGAGACCTTCGAACCCGGCGTGAGGCTTTCCGAGACGGACGGGGACTCCGCATAGTCCGCTGAGTCGATGCTGGCCTGGACGGCGTTCTCGGTGGCTTCCGAGGGGTAGCCGGAGGTCATGACGCCTTCGTAGAAAGTCCCCGCGGAGCCGGTGCTGTTGTCGCCGCCGGTGCCCAGGATGATGGCTCCTTCCTTCTTCATCGGGTCGTAGCCCGAGTCGTTGGGGCGTGGCCCGTCGTAGTAGGTGGACAGCCCGCCGGACTGCGCGTTGCCGCCCCGGATCGCCCAGCGGTTCGGCCCGCCCTTGAGCGTGGCGGTGAGGAAGCGGTGGCTGACGCTGGGGTCGTTGGCGTTGTAGCCGCGGTTGACTCCGGAGAACAGGCCGTTCTCCAGGTCGGACATGATCCACGGCCCCTTGCCGGTGCCGTAGCCCCAGGTCTTGCTGTCGCCGAAGTAGATGGCCTCCATGGTGCCGTTGCCGTTGTTCCGGCTGTTGGTCTCGGCGTTCCCGTAGTCGAAGCAGCAGCCGCTGTTGTAGTGGGTGCCGTCCAGGACCGCGTACATCCCTTCCGGCTGGTCGCCGGTGGCTACGCCATTGGTGTCGTTGTCGCGGTAGCCGGTGCCGGGAGCGACGAAGACGCCGTACGCCTTGTGGCCGTTCACGGTGACCGGTGCGGCTGCGGCGTCGGCGAGGTTGTCGTATCCGCCTTCCGCCGGGCCGGGGAACTGGCCGGGAGGCGCCTGGGTGAGGTCGTTGCCCCGGTCGGACTGGTCGTAGATGACGGTGATCAGGCAGCTCGTCCCGGCACAGAACGAGTCCTGCGCGCCGGCGTCGGCGTATCCGCCGGGGCTGAGCACACCGATGTCCCGGGTCGCCTCGTCCGAGGCGCGTTTGACCTGGTACAGCGGGCCGTTGTAGTCGGCGTACAGCGCGCGGGTCGTGCTGTGCGCCGCCACGCACGGGGTGCCGCCGTCGGCGTAGAGGTCACAGGGGAGCGATGCGGCGGCGGTCCGGTCTGCCGCGGTGGGGGAGAGGGCGGGTGTTCCTGTGGCGGTCGCCTGGCCGCTGCACAGGGCTGTGGCCATGGTGAGCGCCGACAGCAGCATGACAAGTGGTCTGACCCGCCGTAGGCGGGCCGGTACCAGAGACATGAATGAGCCTCCTTGGGGGGTGAGAAGGGGCTACGGCAGGGCGAGCCTGGGTCTTGATTCGTCCGATATCTCGAACGTTGACCGACCTGCCGACACCCTGATGTTAAGAAGGCGTTGAAGCGTGTCAACACTTCTCACACACATCGGCTCCGGCGTCCTGGAGCGCCCGGCCTGGCACCGCACCACCGGCCGGCCGGCGGACGAGACGGCGGCTGACTTGCTCTCAATTCGCCTCGCCAGAAATGATTTTGAACCGCGAGCCGCACCTGTGCGTATTTTCCCGTGATCCGTTCTCGGCCGGTACCGCCGGGGCGCAAGAGTGACGAGTGAAGCACGCCGAAGAACAAGCCGCGCTGCCCGGAATGCGGTATCGCCAGGCGCCCTGGCCGCTGAATTCAGAAGCCCCTGACCCGATCTCGTAGGCCGCACTGTTTCCCGCAGTCGGACGCGCGTGACATGAGAGCGAACAGCGCACAGGATCCACCGGCCGGGAAACCGGCAGAAGAAACACCCGAGAGCAGAAGAAACACCCGCGCAGAAGAAAGCACCCGACAGAAACCACGAGGAGTCCATCGCCCATGTTCTTCAGACACAACCCCACGGCCCGTCGCGCCACGGTGGCGGCCACGGCGGCGCTGGGAGTCACCACCGGCCTGCTCCTGGCGGGCGTCGGCCAGGCCGATGAGCCGCTGAAGGAAGGCCCCGCGCACATGGCGGACTTCGCCTGGGCTTCCCAGCCGCAGTGGAATTTCCACCGGGGCGAGAACTGCTGGCCGCAGAGCCCGTTCGACGCGGACGGCAACCCGACGCGCCCGGACGACTGCGTCGAGGCCAAGGACGACGGGAAGGACGGCATGGCCTTCCCGACCTACTACACGGCCAAGAAGTGCAACCCGGACGAGGTCCGCGTCAGTTACACCATCTACCAGGCCAAGGAGAAGGACGGCGAGGACGATGCGCACGACTTCGAGCACATCATCGTCGTCTGGAACAAGAACGGCGAGAACTGGACCCGCTCCCAGCTCCTGATGAGCGACGACGGAAAGCACACGTCCAAGTCGTGGGGCGAGGCCGAGAGCTGGAACGCGTCCGGCGACGACGCGGGCCTCGGCCGGGAGTTCCCCCGTATCTGGATTCAGGAAAGCACCCACGGGATGCACAACGACGAGGACGACGACAACCGGGACCACGACTACCCGGTCCCCGCGTCCAAGAATTACGACGGCGAGGACAAGGACAACAAGAAGGAGGGCACCGGGCTCATCAGGATCGAAGAGGGCGACGATCTGTACAACAAGTTCAAGGACAACGCGGACGGATTCGCCGACGAGACCATGAACCCGGCCGTCGTGGCGGACGATCTGTGCGAGTACAGCGGCTGACCGCTCCGGCATGACCACCGAGCGGGAGACCCCTGGCGCCGGGGCCTCCCGCTCGCGAACGTCATACGGCGATCACTTCTCCACCCGCAAAGCCGCCAACTGCTGCTCGAAAGGGATCACTTCCGGTTCGCTCTCCCGGGAGGGAGCCGTGCGGGCGTGGGGGGCCAGCAGGCCGGCGAGTTCGCCCCCGGCGCGGGCGACGCGGTGGGGGAGGGAG
>NZ_JADKMA010000164.1 GCF_017676365.1 Streptomyces oryzae | reverse complement strand
TTCCTGATGGGCCCCACCCACCCCATCGAGCCCGAGTGGGCCAAGGGCTCGATCGCCGCCGTGACCTCCAGCCTGGAGTCCTTCGGCATGACCATCGTCGAGGCCATGCGCTGCGGTCTGCCCGTCGTCGCCACGGACTGCCCGCACGGGCCGGCCGAGATAGTCCGCCCGGGCGTCGACGGCAGGCTCGTCCCCATGGGCGACGCGGACGCCGTGGCCGGAGCGCTGCTCGGGCTCATCAACGACGACGAACTGCGCCACCGCATGGGCCGCGCTGCGCTCGCCGACTCCGCCCGCTTCGACCCGGCCCACATCGGGGCCCGCTACGAGTCGATACTGCGCGACCTGGTCGGCAAGGGCAGCCGCGGACTGCACCGCACCCGCGCCTCGCTGCTGAGCGGCGCGTACGCGGTCAAGGACGCACTCGCCAATACCGGGCCCGGTGTGCTTCAGGGAGGACGCACAGCATGAGCAGCAGCACCACCGAGACCGTCACCACCGAGACCCTCGTTCCCAAGCCCGCCCGGGAGGCCGCGAGCGTCCCCCTCCGGGCCCTCTCCACCGCCGGGGACGAGAAGCAGCGCCGAGCCGCCGAAAACCCCGGAGAACCCGTGCCCCCGAAGCCCGCGCAGCGCGGCCCGGCAGCCGACTGCACCGCCGACAGCGCCGGGGGCCTCACCTTCGACCTGCGGCTCCCGGCAGCCGAAGCACAGGGCGAGGACGCGGGGTTGCTGCTGCGCCGCCGCCCCGGCCCCTCCGGCGAGACGGAGGAAGTGCGGCTGCCGCTGACCCCCGTACAGGAGGCCGAGCCCGGCACGCTGCGTGCCGCACTGCCCAGCACCGTGCGGCTGACGGAGGGCCGCTGGAACGTCTTCCTCGTCCTGCC
Source organism: Streptomyces oryzae (assembly GCF_017676365.1). Taxonomy (GTDB): domain Bacteria; phylum Actinomycetota; class Actinomycetes; order Streptomycetales; family Streptomycetaceae; genus Streptomyces; species Streptomyces oryzae. The sequence goes on along the minus strand of NZ_JADKMA010000164.1, from coordinate 16,974 downwards.
CGGCTGCCCGCCGCGAAGACTGGCGCCAGGCGTCAACGACCTGCGCTCACTGGTCGACCGCGTCCCGCACGAGTCCCTCGGCTGGCTGGGCGTCCGCATCCCGTACGCCACCAAGCACGGCAACCTCAGCGTCCGCGCCTGGATGCGCTGGCCGCACGCCGAGGCGGGCGCGCTGCGGGTGAGCGACGGCGGACTGACGCTGCACGGGCGGCTGTACGGCGCCCAGGTCGCGGAGACCGCGCGGCTGGAGGCGTGGCCCCGGCGCGGCGACGACGCGCCGGTGGTGATGGAGGCCGCCGCCGAGGGCGCCGGCCGGCGGGAGTTCGACGCCGTACTGCCGTACCCGCCGCTGGCCGGAAACCGGCTGTGGGACCTGTGGCTGCGCCCGGCAGAGGGGGCGGAGGCGGTGCGCGTCGCGCGCATCCTGGACGATGTCCCGGACAAGAAGCGGATCTTCACCTACCCCGCCCAGGCCGTCGATCCGGACCCCTCGGCCGGTCGACCCGCCGTCACCGCGAAGCCGTACTACACCCTCAACAACGACCTGGCCATCCGCGTGGACCGCACCCACTAGGGCCCACCCGGCAAGGTCTGCGGAGGACGTGGCGCCCCGAAGGGGCGCGGGGAAGCCACCAGCACGTTCGGCCTGCCCTCGCGGACAGCACCTGTCCGCGAACAGTGGAAGACTCCAGCTCATGCTGGAGACCTCGGCACGCCTGCTACGGCTGCTCTCACTGCTGCAGACCCACCGTGACTGGTCGGGCAACGACCTCGCCCAGCGGCTCGGCGTCAGCCCCCGCACCGTGCGCCGGGACGTCGACCGGCTGCGCGAACTGGGCTATCCGGTCCACTCCACGAGCGGCACGGCAGGCGGCTACCAACTCGGCGCCGGGGCCCAGCTGCCGCCGCTGCTGCTGGACGACGAGGAGGCGGTCGCCGTCGCCGTGGGGCTGCGCGGCGCGGCGGATGGCGGTGTCGAGGGCATCAGCGAGGCCTCGGCCCGCGCCCTGGTGAAGCTTGAACAGGTCCTTCCGCACCGGCTGCGCCGCCGGGTGGGCGCGCTCAGCGAATTCACCGTGCCGATCGTGTCCGCCCACCGCGGGCCCGCCGTCGAAGCGGACACCCTGGCCGAGCTCGCCCACGCCTGCCGCGACCATGAACGGCTGCGCTTCCAGTACGAGAAACTGGGCGGCACCCTCTCCCGTCGCACAGTGGAGCCGCACCGGCTGGTGACCACCCACCGCCGCTGGTACCTGGTCGGCTGGGACGTGGACCGGGCCGACTGGCGTACTTTCCGGGCCGACCGCCTCACGCTCACCCCGCCGCACGGCCCGCGCTTCGAGCCGCGTACGCCACCTGCCGAGGACCTGGCCGCCTGGGTGTCCGAGGGGGTGTCCACCCGCGTCTATCCTGCTCGGGCCACGGTGTTGCTGCACGCGCCGATGGAGAAGGCGGCCGAGCGGATATCGGTGTCGGCCGGAACGCTGGAGCCCGTGGACGAGCACAGCTGTCTGCTGCGCACCGGCGCCGCCTCGCTGGAGGGGCTGCTGGTCCATGTGCTCATGCTCGGCTTCGACTTCGAGGTCCGTGAGCCGGCGGAGCTCAGGGAGCGCCTCGGCCTGCTGCGGGACCGGCTGTCCCGCTCGCTGGCCCCGGCACCGGGGGACGGGGGGCAGGAGGGGCGGTAATGCGGCCTTCGGCGGAACTCTTCCCCCAGTTTTAAGCTGCCCTTCCCGCGCAGTTCCGGAATTCATAAGACTGCCGTCAACACCGTTGATTGCAGCGCCGGAAGCGGAATGCGGAATTCTTCGAATTGGGTGCCGGGCGGGTGCAGGAAGCCACGTACGAGTGAAGTGGGCAACGGCAGTGCGTGCACCGAGCGTTGTGACGCAAGCGTGACGCCACCGCAGCGAGGACAGGACTTCCGGCTGTTGTGGCCGCCCGCAGTACGGTGGGCCCATGGCACCGGAATCCGCAGTACCACAACCTCCCGAGGACGACCCGGACAGCTACCTGGGCCTCGCGGCACAGGAGGCCGAACGGCGCGCCCGGGAGCGCGGCTGGACCAGTGTGCGTCAACTGGAGCCGGACGCGATCATCACCATGGAGTACGTCAAGGGACGGCTGAACCTGGCGGTCAAGGAAGGACAAGTGGTGCGCTGCTGGCCCGGCTGACGCCCGCCACGCCGCTGTCCGGGAGCACCGTCAGTAACGCGAGGAGGCCGGGGTGCGCGCCTCGTCGGCCGTACGCGGCAGCGCCGCGCGCGTCCCGCCTCCCGAGTCCTGCGCCGGCACCCGCGCCCCGACCAGCGGCTGCCGCGCGGGCACCGGCTGTGCGGCGGGCGGGTTGGCCGGAGCGGGCCGGGGCGCCGGCGATGAGCTTGCCGTGCTGAACCGTTCACGCAACGCGAAGATGAATGCCTCGACCCGCGCGATCGCCGGCTCGCACCACGGGAGCCCCAGCAGGATCAGCAGCCCGGCGGCCCAGCCGAGGAGTACGTCGCTCACCCAGTGCGTACCGAGATAGACGGTGGTCGCGCCCACGCCGAGCGCGAAGACGGCGGCGACGACCGACAGCCAGCGGCGGGCCAGCGGAGTAGTGGCCAGATAAGCGAGGATGCCCCAGGTCACCACGGCGTTGGCGGTGTGCCCCGAAGGGAATATATCGCCGCCTGCCCACAGTTCGGCCGAGCCGATCTCGGTGGCGTAGTGCGGGCCCAGGCGGCCCAGACCGATCTTCACGGCGCCGACCGAGGCGTTGAGCGTCAGCAGCGCGAACCCCAGCGCCAGCAGCGGCCGCAGCGTGCGCTGCCGCCAGGAGCGCCAGCCGAGCCAGGCCGCGACCAGCACCGCCGTGGGTCCTCGCTGGCCCAGCACCACGAAAGCGTCCAGGAAACCGTGGATGCCCGGCCACTGCTTGTACGGCCTGAAGAGCATGACCTGCCAGTCGAGCTGCACCAGCCATGTCGTGCCCAGCACGGCGACCACGATCGCCAGGTAGAAGGCGACCGTGGCGCTGAACAGACCCAGCCGGACAGGGCTCATCCGCGGGAAGGGCCCGCGGGGGCGATGAGGCTCCTGCTCCAGCCGGGAGAAGATTCGGTCGGTACGCACCTAATCGAGATTACCGGGCGTGAAGAGCGGCTCCGGCGATGACGGCCCCTTCGTGATGGCGATGTGATGTGCAAAAGCGCCCCGCCCAGGCTTAGGTTCTGTTTATCTCCCATGATTCCGGGGCCGATTGATTGCCCGTACGGGACCCGGAAGCGACTTCGGTCACAGGCGGGTTGACCGGAATTCTCTTCATTCCCCCGCCGGGCGACCGGTTTTCCCCGCGTACGCGCACACGCCGCGGTGCCGCCGCCTCACGGCGGGCCCGTGCCGTTCAGCCACCAGGCGCCGTAACAGGCCGAAGCCGCCGCCAGCGTGCACAGCGCCGCCGTCGCGCGTGCCGTGGTCCAGCGCGCCAGTCCGGCCGCCGCGGGGAGCAGCAGCGGGAAGGCGGGCAGCAGCAGCCGCGGTTTGGAGCCGAAGTACCCCTTGGCGCACAGGGCGAGGAGCACCACGACGCCCGCGTACACCAGCAGCGTCACCGGCTGCCGCTGCCGTACGCACAGCGCATACAGCCAGATCACCAGCGCGACGCCGGTGAGCAGTCCCAGGCCGCCGACGACGGTGCCGGTCAGGTTCTCCCAGATGAAGCCGGCGAACGCCCAGCCGCCGTCGAAGCCGTTGCCCCACTGGCTCTGGATGTCCAGATATCCAGTGACACTTCCGGTCCGGAAACCCACCCACACGACGTACCCGAGCCAGCCCGCCGGTGCCAGCAGCAGCCCCAGCGCCATCCGGCTGCCGGGCCCCCGCCGCTCGCGCCGCAGTTCCAGCAGCGCCGCGATCCACACGGCCGCGACCACCGCGGCCCCCACAGGCCGGGTCAGCCCGGCCAGCGCCGCCAGCGTCCCGGCCCACACCCAGCGGCCGCTCAGCACGGACCACAGCGCCCACGCGGCCAGCGCGGTGAACAGCGACTCGCTGTAGGCCATCGACTGCACCACACCGACCGGCACCGCCGCCCACAGCACAGCAAGACACACCCCAGCGCGGTGCCCGTGCAGCCGCGCGCCGGTCAGATACAGCGCCCAGGCCGCCGCCAGCGAGGAGAGCCAGCTCACCACCATCCCGGCGTCGCCCGCGGTCAGCGGCGAGAGCTCGGCCAGCCCTCGCTCCAGCGCCGGCAGCAGCGGGAAGAACGCCAGGTCCGAGTGGACCCCGCCGTCCGGCAGCCGCACCCGGTAGCCGTACCAGCCCTCGGCGACCCGGACGTACCACAGGGCGTCCCAGCGGGCCGTGAGCAGCTTGTGCGCGCTCCCGCCGCGCGCCGTGCTCCAGACCGCCAGCACCAGCAGGCCCAGCGCGCGTACGCCGGCGTACGCGAGCAGCGCGGCAGCGGGCCGGCGCCATGCCCGCGTGCGCGCCCCCGTGCGGACTTGTGCGGTGGCGGTGCCGGCCGGTGGCCGGCCGGGGTCGGCGAGGTCAGTCATTCGGACGATTATTGGCCACCGGCCCGGCGCTCAGGACAGCGGGACGGAAACCGGGGAGCTGCGGCCGCGAACAGGAAATCACTGGAAATTCGCGGTCATGGACGGCCCCGTCTCGGGCAGATGCACCGGCGACGATCCACCCGTTGAATGGGGGAGCGCTGGACGCGCGCGCCGGTTCGCGTACGCTGACCGGCACTCGCCCCTCTCCATCGGGGCCGGACGTCGACGCCGATCGGGCCGTGCGCGGACAGGTCGCCGCGACCCGGGCAGCCGTCCCCACCCCCACGGTCCGCCCCGCGGGTGCGAGAGCAACAGGAGGTGCGTACATGTCCGGGACGACCACGGCCATATCGCGGCAGGCGGCGGACGTCCCCGAAAGCGGAGCGGGAACGCGGCAGCCGGGCGCCGGTGTGAACCGGTGGACCGTGCTCGTCGTGCTGTGCACGAGCCTGCTCCTGGTGGCTGTCGACGCCACCGTGCTGCACGTCGCCGTGCCGGCTGTCTCGGAGGACCTGCGGCCCGGCTCCATCGAGCTGCTGTGGATCGTGGACACCTATCCGCTGGTGTGCGCCTCGCTGCTGATCCTCTTCGGCACGCTCGGCGACCGGATCGGCACCCGCAGAGTGCTGCTGTTCGGCTACGCGCTGTTCGCCGCGGCCTCCGCCGTCGCCGCGTACGCGCCCACCCCCGCTGTGCTGATCGCCGCGCGGGGGCTGCTCGGGGTCGGCGGCGCCATGATCATGCCGGCGACGCTCTCGATACTCCGGCAGGTCTTCCCCGACCGCCGCGAGCGCGCGCTGGCCGTCGGTATCTGGAGCGCCGTCGCCGCGGTCGGCGCGGCCGTCGGACCGCTGGTGGGCGGGGCGCTGCTGGAGCACTTCTGGTGGGGCTCGGTCTTCCTGATCAACATCCCGCTGATGGCGGCCAGCCTCCCGGTGGGGCGGTGGCTGCTGCCGGAGTCCGCCAAGGGCAGCGACGGCCCCTGGGACGTACTGGGCGCCATGATGGCCGCCTTCGGCCTCTTCGGGGTGATACTCGGCGTCAAACAGGCCGGCGGGGGCGAGCTGCTCACCCCGCTGTGCTGGCTGCCGCTGCTGGCCGGTGCCGTACTGATCACCCTGTTCGTCCGGCGCCAGCACCGGCGCCCCCACCCGCTGATCGACTTCGGCACCCTCACCCGCGCCGCCTTCGGCACCTCCGTCGGCTGCATCGTGCTGACCGTGCTGGCGCTGGTCGGGCTCGCGCTGATCGCCGCTCAGTACCTCCAGCTCGTCCTCGGGCTCTCCCCGCTGCAGACCGGGCTGCGGCTGCTGCCGCTGTCGGTTGCGGCCATCGCCGCCGGGCTGCTCGGCTCGCGGATGCTGGCGCTGCTGGGCCCGCGGGTCATGGTCGCGCTCGGCTTCGTGGTCACGGCTGTCGCCGTGCTGTCACTGACCGGCGTCGGCCAGCACGACCGGCCGGGCCTGCTGATCGGGGGCTTCGTACTGCTGGGCTTCGGGCTGGAGACGACGCTGTTCGGCTGCTACGAGTCCATGCTGAGCGAGGCCCCGCCAGGACAGTCCGGCGGGGCGGCAGCCGTCGGTGAGACCGCGTACCAGCTCGGCGCCGGCATCGGCATCGCCCTGCTGGGCAGCGTGATGAACGCCGCATACGGCCCGGGCGTACGCGCCGCCGCCGAGCGCCTGCACCTGCCCGGCGACACCGGCGCGGACGCCAGCCACTCGCTGGGGGAGGCGTACGAGGTCGCCGGGCACCTGGGCGGCGCCCCGGGGGAGGCGCTGCGGTCCGCTGCCCGCTCCTCGTTCGTCACGGGGCTGCATGTGACGCTGCTGGTCAGCGCCGCTCTGCTGCTGTTCGGCGCACTGGCGGCGCTGCGGCTGCCCCGCAGGATGGACAGCAGCTGTGCCGAGACGCAGGAGCAGCGCTCCGGGCGCCCCTTGTCGCAGGGCGTTACCCAGCCGTAGCGTCTGCCGGGTATCCGTGATCGTCACGCCGAGATCAGCCACCTGGCGAAAGGTGCCGCCCATGAGCTCGCTGCCCGCGTTCGACGCGCATGACCCGCTGGGGATCGACGACCTGCTCGGCGACGAGGACCGCGCCGTACGCGACACCGTGCGCTCCTGGGCGTCGGACCGCGTCCTGCCGCACGTCGCCGACTGGTACGAGCGCGGCGAACTGCCCGGCATCCGCGACCTCGCCCGCGAACTGGGCTCCATCGGCGCCCTCGGGATGTCGCTGACCGGCTACGGCTGTGCGAGCGCCAGTGCGGTGCAGTACGGCCTGGCCTGTCTGGAGCTGGAGGCCGCCGACTCCGGGATCCGCTCGCTGGTCTCCGTCCAGGGCTCGCTGGCGATGTACGCCATCCACCGGTTCGGCAGCGAGGAGCAGAAGCAGCGCTGGCTGCCGCCGATGGCCGCCGGCGAGGTGATCGGCTGCTTCGGGCTGACCGAGCCCGACCACGGCTCCGACCCGGGCGGTATGCGCACCTACGCCAAGCGCGACGGCACGGACTGGGTGCTCACAGGGCGCAAGATGTGGATCACCAACGGCTCGGTGGCCGGGGTCGCGGTGGTCTGGGCCCGCACCGACGAGGGTGTGCGCGGTTTCGTCGTCCCGGCCGACTCCCCGGGCTTCTCGGCGCCCGAGATCAAGCACAAGTGGTCGCTGCGCGCCTCGGTCACCAGCGAGCTCGTACTCGACGAGGTGCGGCTGCCCGCGGATGCCGTACTGCCCGAAGCGCGCGGGCTGCGCGGCCCGTTGAGCTGTCTGAGCCACGCCAGATACGGCATCGTGTGGGGCTCGATGGGCGCCGCGCGCACCTGCTTCGAGGCGGCGCTGTCCTACGCCACGGAGCGGGAGCAGTTCGGCAGGCCGCTGGCCGGCTTCCAGCTCACCCAGGCGAAGCTGGCCGACATGGCGGTCGAACTGCACAAGGGGGTGCTGCTCGCCCACCACTTGGGACGGCGGATGGACGCGGGGCGGCTGCGACCGGAGCAGATCAGCTTCGGCAAGCTCAACAACACGCGGGAGGCCATCGAGATCTGCCGCACCGCACGGACCGTGCTGGGGGCGAACGGGATTTCGCTGGAATACCCCGTGATGCGGCACAGCACGAATCTGGAGTCCGTGCTGACGTACGAAGGGACCGTGGAGATGCACCAGTTGGTGCTCGGTAAGGCGCTGACCGGGATCGACGCCTTCCGGGGCTAGCGGGTTTCCCCGGCCCCGGAGGGGCTGCCTGCCACCGGGCAGCCCCTCCGGAATCAGCTCTGGTTGAAGAAGCCGCCGGGGTCGCGGCGGTCCTCGTTGGTGACGATGCTGTAGTCGGGCGGCGTCAGCAGGAAGACGCGGTTGGCGACCCGCTCGATGGACCCGCGCAGACCGAAGGTCAGCCCCGCCGCGAAGTCGACGACCCGCTTGGCGTCGGCGGGCTCCATGGCGGTGAGGTTCACGATCACCGGAACCCCTTCCCGGAACAGCTCACCGATACCGCGGGCGTCGCGGAAGCAGTCCGGGCTGACCGTCGCGATCTTGGTGCCCTGGTCCTGTGCCGTCTCGGCCGTGACGCGGACTCTGGGGTCGGTGACCCACGGCTCGCGTGCGGCGTCCCCGGGCTCCGGACCGTCGGCGGGGCCGTCCGAACCGTCGGCATAGTCGTAGTACCGCATCTCGCTGTCGTCGACGAGGCCCAGCCAGGCACTCGCCTTGCGCACCGATCCCATGGACGCCTCCTCTCCTCTGCGCGGTGTCCCACCGTTGTCAGCGCTCCGCCGCGGGTCCGCTACCCCTATGGTCGTCCATGATGCTGATGATGCGCCAAGCGGTTACCCGTCCAGCACGGCATTCGTGACGGTTCTGGTGCACAACGGGTGGTGCTCGATCAGGTCTGTTGTGTCCGGCGGCTGGTGACAGGGCGCAGGATGCCGCGCTTTGTCCCATTCCGGGCCGGACCCGGGTGGTCGCCGGTGACATCCGAGTGAGCGACCCTCCCGTCGTGCTCCCAGGTTGACCCAGGGGGTCGGCCAGGGACTGGCCAGACCCGTCTCCTCCCCGCTCCGCCCGACACCAAACGGCGTTGGTGCGACGTGAACTGGACCCAAAGAGTCCGAAAGACGCCCTTGCGGGTCCGGAAAACCACTGCGAATACTCCATGGAGCGTTTGTCAGGAGCACGCTTGGTTTTCCCTGAACGGGAGGAAAAGTGAGGACCAAACGCACAAAAGCCATCACCAGCATGGCACGTCGGAGACGCAGCCGGCTGATCGCCGTCGCGTCGGGCATGGCAGCGGCAGGCGCGCTCATCGCACCGGCCACGGCCTCCGCACAGGCTCCGTCCCCCCACACCTACACCGCGTCCCAGCTCAGCTCGGCAAGTGACGCCGTGCGCGCCGCCGATGTCGCGGGCACGGCGTGGCACGTCGACAAGAAGAGCAACAAGCTCGTCGTCTCGGCCGACAGCCGCGTCTCGCGGGCCGACATCGCGCGGATCAAGCGCGCCGCCGGCCAGAACGCGGGCGCGATGAAGATCGAGCACGTCAAGGGTACGTTCAAGAAGTACATCTCGGGCGGCGACGCCATCTACTCGGGTTCCTACCGCTGCTCGCTGGGCTTCAACGTCCGCAGCGGCAGCACCTACTACTTCCTGACCGCCGGGCACTGCACCGACGGCGGCGGCAACTGGTACACCAACTCCAGCCACTCCACCCTCATCGGCCCCACCGCCGGGTCCAGCTTCCCCGGCAACGACTACGGGATCGTGCGCTACAGCAACACGTCGATCTCCCACCCCGGCACCGTCGGCAGCCAGGACATCACCAGCGCCGGCACGCCCTCCGTCGGCCAGACGGTGACCCGGCGGGGCAGCACCACCGGTACCCACAGCGGTCAGGTGACCGGGCTCAACGCCACGGTCAACTACGGCGGCGGCGACATCGTCTACGGCCTCATCCAGACCACCGTGTGCGCCGAGCCCGGCGACAGCGGCGGCCCCCTCTACCGGGGCACCACCGCGTACGGTCTGACCTCCGGCGGCAGCGGCAACTGCAGCAGTGGTGGTACGACGTTCTTCCAGCCGGTGACAGAGGCGCTCAGCGCGTATGGGGTGAGCGTGTACTGAGGGGTTGCTCTCTCCCTTCCTTTTGCTGAGAAGGGGGTGCCCCTGTCAGGGTTCCGCAGACTCCGGGTGTCTTTTGGTTGATCGCGCAGTTCCCCCGCGCCCCTGATGGGGCGCGGGGAACTGTGTTTTTGTGTGCGGGTGTGTGCCTCGAATCGGGGCCGGAACACGGCCGTTGGGGGATGAATACCGGACAGGTCCACTCCTTACGTCGCGAACATGCGGCGTCGCTGGGCGTGTTCGTTCCGGCGGACGTCCCAGACGGAAAGGGACGTTCGGCACCTTGACAAGCAGACCGAACTTCCGGTCGGCTGACGCGAACTGAGCCTTGTGCGGGGGTCGGTGGGTCGCAATACTCGGCGCACAAGTTGGCATGGACGCGACTTCCTCTTGGGTAAGAGGCCCGTGTCCGTACATCCTCCGGGACCGCTCATACCTCGGGCGGGCCCAACCCCCCACTGGAGGTATCACCTTGTCCAACCACCGACGCGTACAGAAACGGCGGATGCTGGTGGCCGGCGCCGGCGTCGCGGCCCTCGCGGCCGGCGCACTCACGGTCAGCACCGCCAACGCCGCCCCCGAAGCCCCCACGGCCAAGACCCTCTCGGCCACTTCGGCCGCCGAGCTCGCCTCGAAGCTCACCTCCGACCTCAAGAGTGACGCGGGCTCCTACTACGACGCCAAGGCCAAGCAGCTGGTCGTCAACGTCACCGACGACGCGGCCAAGGAGAAGGTCGAGGCGGCCGGCGCCAAGGCCAGGGTCGTCGAGCACACGCTCGCCCAGCTCACCTCGGTCAAGGACACCCTCACCAAGAACGACGTCACGGGCACGGCGCGCGCTGTGGACGTGAAGGCCAACAAGGTCGTCGTCACCGCCGACAGCACGGTCAAGGGCGCCAAGCTGGAGAAGCTGAAGAAGCAGCTCGAGGCCCAGGGCGCCAAGGCGGAACTCAAGCGCACCAACGGCAAGTTCACCACCAAGATCGCCGGTGGCGACGCCATCTGGGGCGACGGCGGACGCTGCTCGCTCGGCTTCAACGTCACCACCAAGGACGGCAAGCCCGGCTTCCTGACCGCCGGTCACTGCACGACCGCGATCGCCTCCTGGTCCGACAAGGAGGGCGGCGAGGCGATCGCCGAGAGCGGCGACGGCAAGTTCCCCGGCAACGACTACGGGATCGCCACCTACACCGGCGACACCGACCACCCGAGCGAGGTCAACCTCTACGACGGCGGCACGCAGGCCATCTCCGGTGCCGGCGAGGCCGAGGTCGGCCAGAAGGTCACCCGCAGCGGCAGCACCACCCAGGTGCACGACGGCACGGTCAAGGCCCTGGACGCCTCCGTCTCCTACCCGGAGGGCACCGTCAACGGCCTGATCCAGACCGACGTGTGCGCCGAGCCAGGCGACAGCGGCGGCTCGCTCTTCGCGGGCGACAAAGCGCTGGGTCTGACCTCCGGCGGCAGCGGTGACTGCTCCTCCGGCGGCGAGACCTACTTCCAGCCGGTGCCCGCCGCACTCGACGCGCTCGGCGCCAAGATCGGCTGACCCCACCTGCCGACCCCCCACCGGCCGACCGCAACACCCGGCCACCACGCGGGATCCTGGTGAGCCCCTTACGCGGAGGGGCTCGAACCCCCCACAGCGGAACCCCCCGGACGACGTCCGGGGGGTTCCGTGGTGCGGTGCGGCGCTTTCCGCCGATCGCGGGCTGTCAGCGAGTGCGGAGTGTCGGCGAGCGCGGGGTGTCAGCCCAGCTCGGCCGCGACCAGTTCGGCGATCTGCACGGCGTTGAGCGCGGCACCCTTGCGGAGGTTGTCGTTGGACAGGAAGAGCGACAGGCCGTGCTCCACCGTCTCGTCGGCCCGGATCCGGCCCACATAGCTGGCGTCCTTGCCCGCGGCCTGGAGCGGGGTCGGGATCGGCGACAGCTCCACACCCGGCGCCTCGGCCAGCAGCTCGGCGGCGCGCTCGGGGCTGAGCGGGCGCGCGAAGCGGGCGTTGACCTGGAGCGAGTGGCCGGTGAAGACGGGGACACGCACACAGGTGCCGGAGACCTTCAGCCCGGGGATGTCCAGGATCTTGCGGCTCTCGTTGCGGAGCTTGTGCTCCTCGTCCGTCTCGGCCAGGCCGTCGTCGACGATCGAGCCGGCCAGCGGCAGCACGTTGAAGGCGATGGGCCGCTTGAACTTGTCCGGCTCGGGGAAGTCCACCGCCTCGCCGTCGAAGGTCAGCCGCGCGGCGTCGTTCTCCACCGCCTTGCGGGCCTGGCTCTCCAGCTCGGCGACGCCCGCCAGGCCGCTGCCGGAGACCGCCTGGTAGGTGGCGACGACCAGCGCGGTCAGCTCCGCCTCCTCGTGCAGCGGGCGCAGCACCGGCATCGCGGCCATGGTGGTGCAGTTCGGGTTGGCGATGATGCCCTTGGGGCGGCGCCTGGCCGCCTCCGGGTTCACCTCGGAGACGACCAGCGGCACCTCGGGGTCCAGCCGCCAGGCCGAGGAGTTGTCGATGACGACCGGGCCCTGCGCCGCGACCTTCTCGGCGATCGCCTTCGAGGTGGCGCCGCCCGCGGAGAACAGGACGATGTCCAGCCCGGTGTAGTCGGCGGCGGCCGCGTCCTCGACGGTGACCTCGCCGTCCTTCCAGGGCAGTGTCCGGCCCGCGGAGCGCGCGGAGGCGAACAGGCGCAGCTCGTCGACCGGGAAATTGCGCTCGGCCAGAATCTCGCGCATCACTGTGCCGACCTGACCGGTGGCTCCGACAATCCCGACCTTCATGGGGCTCCTTCTGCCTTTCGCTGGGCGCACGGCTTGTGAGGCTTGTGCCTTTCGCCGCGCTGGTGTCGTGCGTGCCCCTACCCTGCACGGTCCGGGGTACGGGGTGCCAGCACTTTGATTTCGGTCACAGCCCGGCACCGCAGAGAGGGCTGTGTACCGAGGGCTGCGGACCGAGGGCTATGCGCGGGGGGTGTGCAGCCCCGCGGTCAGCCCCCGCAGACAGCGTACGGCGAGTGCGGCGGGACCCCGCTCCGGATCGTCCGGCTCCGCATCGGTGCCCGCCCAGGTCTCCATCGCGATCCGCATGGCGGCGTTGGCCGCGGCCGCCGTCAGCCGCAGCTCCAGGGGCTCCGTGCCCTCGCGCGCGAGCCGGGTCAGTACGGGCACCAGCGCCTCCTCCGTCTCCGCGTGCACCCGCAGCCATACCGAGCGCAGCGCCGGATCGCCGGGCACCGCACGCAGCAGCCCGCGGGTGCTCTCCAGCGCCTCGGTCTGCAGCTCCGCGTACGGCCCGTCCGGGGTGAGCGCCGCCCGGACGGCGTGTTCCAGGGCCTGTGTCAGGGACAGCTCGGCGGGTGCGGCCGCGAGATCGGCCAGCCACTGGCGCACTCCGCCGGTCAGCAGGGGGGTGACCGCCTCCTCCTTGGTGCGGAAGTAGCGGTAGAAGGTGCGCAGCGAGACGCCTGCCGCCTGCGCGATGCCCTCCGCGGTGACGCCCGCCGCGCCGTGCTCGGAGAACAGCTCGGCGGCGTGCCGCGCGATCTCCCGCTCGGTCTCCGCCTTGCGGCGCTCGGTGAGAGAGGGGCGCTGGTGCCGGGGGAGGGAGGGACCGGTCATGGGCGGAAGCGTATGCCAAAGGGCGCGGAGTCTTCATGCGAGTGCCTTTATGGCACATCGTGCCACCTGGGCGTACCGTGGCAGAAAGGTCAGCACTCAGAAGTCAGCACTCAGAAGGAGAGGCACGTCATGAACCGCTTCACCGGCCGCAAGGTCCTGGTCACCGGCGCGGGCTCCGGCATCGGGCAGGCCACCGCGCTGCGGATACTCGCGGAGGGCGGCAGTGTCGTCGCGGCGGACATCGCCGAGGCCGGGCTGGAGAAGACCCGGGCGCTGGCCGCCGAGGGCGGGACGGACGGGCGGCTCGGCCTGACCGCTGTCGACATCGCCGACGAGGACTCCGTACGGGAGCGGGTGGGCGCCGCCATCGAGCGGCTCGGCGGGCTGGACGTGCTGGTCAACGCCGCCGGCATCCTCGATTCGCGGCACACCGGCAGCATGAGCCTGGAGTTCTGGAACCGGATCATTGGCGTCAATCTCACCGGCACGTTCCTGGTGACCAGGCAGGCGCTGCCGGCCTTGCTGGCCACCGGGCGCGGGGTCGTGGTCAATTTCAGCTCGACCTCGGCGAGTTTCGCGCACCCCTATATGGCTGCGTACGCGGCGACCAAGGGAGGCATTCAGTCGTTCACGCATGCCATCGCGGCCGAGTACAGCAAGCGGGGGCTGCGGGCCGTCTGTGTGGCGCCTGGCTCGATCGACTCCGGGATGACCCGTGACCCGGGGCTGCCGGAGGACGCGGACTTCGGGCTGTTCACGAAGTTGTCGCCCGCGCTGGGGGAGGGCTTCGCCGGGCCGGAGACCGTTGCCGGGGCCATTGCGATGCTGGCCTCCGACGACGGGGCCTTCATCACGGGCACCGAGCTTCGCATCGACGGCGGCACCCACATGTGAGCCGCACGTGCGAGGCCCGCATGTGAGCCCGCAGGCGAGACCCGCATGTGAGACCTCGTTCGAATACAAGTTCGACCGCCTGGTTTATTGTGGTGGCTCGGGATGAAGAGAGGGGGCGCAGAGGTGGAGGTGTCGGACGATGCGGAGGTTTACCCACCTGCACGTGGCCTCCGGCTTCTCCATGCGCTACGGCGCCTCCCATCCCGAAGCCCTCGCCGAGCGGGCCGCCGAGCGGGGAATGGAGGCGGTCGCCCTCACCGACCGGGACACGGTCGCGGGAGCCGTCCGCTTCACGAAGGCGTGCACCAGGGCCGGGGTGCGCCCGGTGTACGGGGTCGAGCTCGCCGTCGAACAGCCGGCGGACCGGCACGGCGCACAGGCCGGCGGGCGGCGGCGTACGCCGGTCAGGGGCGGCAGCTTTGTCGATGAGTCGGCCCAGCGCGTCGTCTTCCTCGCCCGGGACGGCGTATCCGGCTGGGCCGAACTGTGCCGGATGATCACCGCGGCGCACGCCGGGCTGCAGGGCGGCCGGGGCAAGCCCCTGCTCCCCTGGGCGGCGCTGCGCGGCGAAGCCGTGACCGTGCTGCTGGGCGCCGACTCCGACGTCGGCCGCGCCCTCGCCGCCGGGCGTCCCGACCGGGCCGCGGCCCTTCTCGCCGGGTGGCGGGAGATCTACGGCGACGCGCTCCGGCTGGCCGTCACCGGGTCGGGCCCGCTGCGGGAGGCGGCCAGGGCGCTGGGGCTTGCGGCACAGGAGGGCGTGAAGCCCGTACTGACCAACGCCGTGCGCTACGCCGATCCGGCTGCCCCGGCGGCCGAGGTGAACGTCGCCGACGTACTGGACGCCGCGCGCCGCCTCGTCCCCGTCGACCCGCGCAAGGGCCTCGACAGCGGTGAGCGCTGGCTGAAGGGGCCGGACGAGATGGCCGGCGCTGCGGAGCGGATCGTGGAGGCCGCCGGGTACCGGCACAGCGCAGCGCGGCGCCTGCTCGCCCTCACCGAGGAGACCGCGGAGGACTGCCGGGTCGACCCGGAGGAGGACCTGGGGCTGGGCCGGGTGCACTTCCCCGAGCCGCACCTGGCCGGGACCGGCGGCCGTACGGCGGCGCGTGCCCTGCGCTCGCGCTGTGCGGCGGCGATGGTCACCCGCCGCTACGACAGGGACCCCGACCGCTGGCGGCGGCTGGACGAAGAGCTGGCCGTCATCGAGGGGCTCGGCTACTCCTCGTACTTCCTGACCGTCGCGCGCATCGTCGAGGACGCGCGGGAGCTGGGTATCCGGGTCACCGCGCGCGGGTCGGGCGCCGGGTCGTTCGTCAATCATCTGCTGGGCATCGCCCATGCCGATCCCGTCGAGCACGGGCTGCTGATGGAGCGGTTCCTCTCGCCGCGCCGGGCGGAGCTGCCGGACATCGACATCGATGTGGAGTCGGCCCGGCGGCTTGAGGTGTACCGCGCCATCTTCGAACGCTTCGGCGAGGAGCGGGTGGCCACCGTCGCCATGCCCGAGACCTACCGGGTACGCCACGCCATCCGCGACGTGGGTGCGGCGCTGGCGCTGGACCCGGCCGAGACCGACCGGCTCGCCAAGGCGTTCCCTCATATCAGGGCGCGGGACGCGCGCGCCGCACTGGCCGAGCTGCCGGAGCTGGAGCAGCTGCGCCAGGAGGTACGGCAGGAGGCGGCGCCCGGCGGGTACGGGGAGCGGTTCTGGGAGCTGGTCGAGGCGCTGGACGGACTGCCGCGCGGGGTGGCCATGCACCCGTGCGGGGTGCTGCTCTCGGACTCGTCGCTGCGCGCCCGTACGCCCGTCGTGCCCACCAGCGGCGAAGGGTTCGCGATGGCGCAGTTCGACAAGGACGACGTGGAGGATCTCGGGCTGCTCAAGCTGGATGTGCTCGGCGTCAGGCTCCAGTCGGCCATGGCGCACGCGGTCGCCGAGGTGGAGCGGGCGGCGGGGGAGCGGATCGAGCTGGACGCGATCCCGGAGGGCGACCGGGCCACCTATGAGCTGATCCGCACCTCCGAGACGCTGGGCTGCTTCCAGATCGAGTCGCCGGGGCAGCGGGAGCTGATCGGGCGGCTCCAGCCGGAGACCTTCCACGATCTGGTGGTCGACATCTCCCTCTTCCGTCCTGGCCCGGTCGGCGCCGACATGGTGCACCCCTTCATCGAGGCCCGGCACGGGCGGCGCCGGATCCGCCACCCGCACCCTGCCCTGGAGGAGCCGCTGGCCGAGACGTACGGGGTGGCGATCTTCCACGAACAGGTGATCCGCATCCTCTCCGGGCTGACCGGCTGCGACCGGGGCCGGGCCGACGAGGTGCGGCGGGTGCTCAAGGACGACGAGCAGCGGCCGGCCGCGAAGCTCTGGTTCGAACGCGCGGCGGCACGGCGGGGGTTCACGGCCGGGGTGATCGCACACGCCTGGGAGGTCGTGGAGTCCTTCGGCTCGTACGGCTTCTGCAAGGCGCACGCCGTGGCGTTCGCCGTACCGACCTACCAGTCGGCATGGCTCAAGGCGCATCGGCCCGCCGCTTTCTACGCCGGGCTGCTGGAGCACGACCCGGGCATGTATCCCAAGCGGCTGCTGCTGGCGGACGCGCGGCGGCGCGGGGTTCCGGTGCTGCCGCTGGATGTGAACCGGTCCTCGGTCTCCTATCGGATCGAACTGGAGTCCGATTCCGGGGTATGGGGGCTGCGGCTCGCGCTCGCCGAGGTGCAGGGCATCAGCGAGGCCGACGCCGCCCGTATCGAGGCCGGACAGCCCTATGACTCGCTCAGCGACTTCTGGCGGCGGGCCCGCCCCTCC